>JAAZMP010000054.1 GCA_012798755.1 Bacillota bacterium | reverse complement strand
ATTGTATTGGTTTTGCAACCGGAAACATACTATCATAAACATAATACCCGCCGGATATTACTGCAATGAATATTATTATAGTAACAATAATTTTTTTCGTCAATTAATCTTACCTCATCTATTTTAAAAAAATCTCGTCATTTTGCGTTCATATTCGTAGAGCGGGGTTCCATCCCCGCCCGCTTCGGACCCGTCATGGTTGATTCCATCTTGCGGGGCGGCATGGAAACCGCCCCCTACAATACAAAACAATGTTTTGCACCTGTTTTTGGTGCATGTAGGGGCGGGGTTCCATCCCCGCCCGCTTCGGACCCGTCATGGTTGATTCCATCTTGCGGGGCGGCATGGAAACCGCCCCCTACCTTGTTGTGAAATATTCATCTTCTTCCCATTTTGCCGGATTTCCATCTATGTAATCCCATATTTCCCGGTATTCCAGTTCATTTCTGATAATACGCTCGTAATAATTTCTTTGCCAAAGAACCAGGTTTCTATTGTTTTTTATTTCATTGTACCTTTTATTGGTGAAGGATTTTAATTGTCCTACTATTTTATGTAGGGGTGGGGTTCCATCCCCTGTTTTATGTAGGGGCGGGGTTCCATCCCCGCCCGTTTCGGACCCAAGTAATATTATGATTAAATGTATATGATTGGGCATAATAACAAACTTATCAAACAAAACATTGGAATAGCTTCTGCCAAGAAATTCTATGCTGTTTAAGATTTCTTGCCCTATCGTGGTTAATTCCACTTTTGGGGCGGCATGGAAACCGCCCCCTACAATATCAGATAATATTTTGTCTTTATTTTTGGTGCATATAGTTATAAAATAATATCCGGGTTGCGAATAATCATAATCTTTCAGTCTAAGTTCTTTCCTGCGTGGGAGTTTTTTCATATAGGCACCTTCCATTTTACATTTTTGCACTGTTTTCCTGGTGGCTTTTTGCCGATGCACATTATATGCAAGCGGACGCAAAAACCTAGACGGGATGGGGTGGAACCCATCCCCTACAACGATTATACCTATTACGTTGGCAGAAGCGGGTTTCCGTGCCCACCCATTCCTGTTGCATATAAAATCAGAGACGGGCGGGGATGGAACCCCGCCCCTACGAGGAACCGGCACCGTTGAAACACCACCCATGCAAGGAACCGACACCGATGGAACCCACCCATGCAAGGAATCGGCACCGTTGAAACACCACCCATGCAAGGAACCGGCACCGATGGAACCCACCCATGCAAGGAATCGGCACCGTTGAAACACCACCCATGCAAGGAACCGGCACCGTTGAAACACCACCCATGCAAGGAACCGGCACCGTTGGAACACCGCCTCTGCAAGGAAAATAACTGCTGAACATCTTTAGAGCATCTTTAGAACATCTTTAGAACATCTTTAGAACATCTTTAGAACATCTTTAATTAACGTGGCAGATTTATTTGTGCCTGGTATTTATGGCTGCCTGGGCGGCGGCCAGGCGGGCAATGGCTACCCGGAAGGGGGAGCAGCTTACATAGTCCAGGCCCAATTGATAGCAAAATTCGATAGATTGGGGCTCGCCTCCATGTTCGCCGCAAATCCCCATTTTTAAAGCGGATTTGGCTCTCCTACCCCCATCTACAGCCAGGGACATCAGTTTTCCTACTCCTTCCCTGTCCAAAACCATAAAAGGATTGTCGGGTAAAATTTTCTGCTGGATGTAAAAAGGCAAAAATTTTCCTTCGGCATCGTCGCGGCTAAAGCCAAAAGCCGTCTGTGTCAGATCATTGGTGCCAAAGGAGAAAAAATCGGCATGTGCGGCTATTTCACCTGCAGCAACACAAGCCCGGGGAAGTTCTATCATCGTTCCTATGGGGTAGTCCATCTTCATGCCGTTTTCTGCGGCTACCTTGTCTATTTCATCCTGGACAATTTCTCGCATTTTTTCCAATTCGTTTGGGTGGCCAACCAAAGGAATCATAATTTCCGGGTTGGCTTTTTGGCCTTCCTTACTTAAAGAGACTACGGCCTGGCAGATGGCCCTGACCTGCATCCTGTAAATTTCCGGGAAAACCAAACCGAGGCGGCAGCCTCTATGGCCGAGCATGGGGTTAAATTCGGTTAGGTTGCGCACTTTTTTCAGAAGGGATTCTTTTTCCCGCAGCGACTCCCCTATTTCTCCTCTTTCTTTGGTACAGGCAACTTCGACCATCAGTTCTTCAAGGTTAGGTAAAAATTCATGCAAGGGCGGATCCAGGAGGCGAATCGTTGTCGGGAGGCCCTCCATTTCCCGCAAAAGCTGTTCGAAATCACTCTGTTGTATGGGCAAAAGCTGATCCAGGGCCACATTTCTTTCTTTTGCCGTATTGGCCAAAATCATTTCCTGAACGATAGGAAGGCGTTCCTGTTCCATGAACATATGTTCTGTGCGACAAAGACCGATCCCTTCGGCTCCAAATTCCTTAGCCTTCCGGGCATCCCGGGCTGTATCGGCATTGGCTCTTACACCCAGTGTCCGCACGCTGTCCGCCCAGGAGAGCAAAAGTTTAAATTCCGGGCTGAGATCCGGGGGGACAAGAGGAACCTCACCATAATAAACACGGCCGGTAGTGCCATCAATAGAAATAACTTCCCCTTCTTCGATCACCTGGCCATTTACTTGGAAAAAACCGGCATCGGCATCAATTCTGATGGCCTCGCAGCCACTGATACAGGGCTTTCCCATACCCCTGGCCACTACAGCCGCATGACTGGTCATCCCGCCCCTGCTGGTCAAAACACCCTGGGCCGCTACTATGCCATGAATATCGTCCGGTGTTGTTTCCGGGCGTACCAGTATGGTTTTCTCACCCTCCTGGTGTTTTTTTTCAGCCATGTTGGCATCAAATACCACCCTTCCCGCGGCGGCGCCGGGGGAAGCGGGCAGGCCTTCCGCCAGGGCCGTTAGATCAGCCGTGTGGTCAATACGTTGGTGTAACAGCTGTACAAGTTGGGAGGGATCCACCCTTAAAAGTGCTTCTTCTTTAGTACAGATACCTTCCGCAACCATATCAACTGCAATCTTTACCGCGGCTCCTGCCGTCCTTTTACCATTCCGTGTCTGTAAAATATAAAGTTTGCCTTTTTCTATGGTAAATTCGATGTCTTGCATATCATGATAATGTTTTTCCAAGGTATCGCAGATTGAATTAAACTGTGTATAAATGTCAGGCATTTTTTCCCGTAAAACAGTGATGGGAAGCGGCGTGCGAATGCCGGCAACGACATCCTCACCCTGGGAATCAAAAAGAAATTCACCATAAAGTCGTTTTTCCCCTGTGGAGGGATCCCTGGTAAAAGCCACACCGGTGCCGCTGCTCTCACCAAGATTGCCAAAGACCATAGCCTGAATATTTACGGCAGTGCCCAGGTCGTCCGGTATCCCATTGAGGCGGCGGTAAACTTTGGCCCGGGGATTGTTCCAGGAACCAAAAACCGCACTAACGGAATTTATGAGCTGTTCATGAGGGGATTGTGGAAAAATCTTGCCGTTTTCTTTCTCAATGATCTGCTTGTAACGTTCAATCACTCTTTCCCAGCCTTCCACTGGTAATTCCTGGCTCCTGCGGACTTTATATTTTTTGACGATTGTTTCCAGGGCACGTTCAAAATCGTTGTGTTCTATTTTAAGTACTACGTCGCCGTACATCTGCAAAAACCGGCGGTAACAGTCCAAGGCAAAGGCCCTGTTGCCGGTGTGGCGTGACAGAGCCTCCACGGTGCTGTCATTTAAACCCAAATTTAGTATTGTATCCATCATTCCGGGCATGGAATAGTAAGCCCCGGAACGCACTGAAAGCAACAAGGGATCATCTTCATTACCTAAGGTTTTGCCTGTTTGTTTTTCCAGTTTCCGAAGGGCTTCAGCTACTTGCATTTTGAGCGCTTCGGAGAGGGTTTCCCCCTGGCGGTAATAATCATTACAGGCTTCTGTCGTAACTATAAAGCCTGGAGGCACCGGTAGATTCAAGCGCGTCATTTCCGCTAAGTTGGCACCTTTACCGCCAAGCAGTTTCTTCATCCCTGCATTCCCTTCGCCAAACATATATACTTTTTTATCGTCGCTCATTCCTCTCCGACTCCTTTACAGCGTATAGTATTTTACCGGCCACTTCCTCCACGGCTTTGTTGGAAACATCAAAAACCCGACAACCAAGCCGGCGCATGATTTTTCGCGTGTAATTAAGTTCTTCCTCGATCCTTTCAACGCTGGCATATCCCGATCGGGCTTTTAACCCCAAAGCATTTAGCCTTTCCAGCCGGATCTCGCGCAGCAACAAGGCATCGATGGTCAGCCCGATAACCTTGTTTGCGGGAAGCCAAAAAAGCTCCTGCGGCGGTTCGACCTCGGGAACGAGAGGTAGATTAGCCACCTTCAATTTACGATGGGCCAGGTACATGCTCAAAGGGGTTTTGGAAGTGCGCGATACACCCACCAGTACTACGTCAGCCTGTTTAAAACCGCGGGGATCTTTACCGTCATCATGTTTTACGGCAAATTCGACGGCGGCAATCCGGCGGAAATAATCCTCGTCCATGCGGCGGATCAGCCCCGGTTCCAGCCGGGGATCCACCGATATTATTTTGGAAAAAGCCTCCAACATGGGCCCCATGACATCGACTATAGGAAGATCATATTTTTGCGCTTCGGAGACAATAAGGTTTCGCAAATGCGGCAAGACCAAAGTATAAGCGATCATGCTTTTGTTACCCGCAGCCTCTTTGATAACTTCCTTGAGGCGTTCCACATCGGTTAAAAATGATTCACGGCGCAGCTCCACCCGGCCGGAATCAAACTGGCTGGCCACGGCGTTGACAACAAACTCGGCCGTATCTCCTATGGAATCAGACACGATATAAACAATAGGTTTTCCTTCAGCTTTAATGGGCAATTCCTCGACAACACCTCCATTTGGGTTATAGTTATTTTTATTCCACCATAGCCGCAAAAATCCTTTATTGGCTATAAAAAAGCCGTCATTTCAGGGGGACAAGGCCGGGAAAACGATTTTGGAGAAATCAGCTAGCTTTAAATATGCTTTTTTGATTTCCTTTAACAAGGCCAGCCTGTTAAAACGTATGGTTTCTTCCTCGACCATAACTAATACCTCATCAAAAAAATCATCCAGCGGCGTTTTCAACTTGGCCAAAAGGGCCAGTGCTCCCCTATAATCTTCTTCATTAAGAGCCGTTTCGAGCTGTGACCGGACCGGAGCAAATTGGGTAAAAAGTTTTTTCTCCCCTTCCTCGCGTAAAAGATTTTCAACCAATTCCACACCGGGGCGGGCCTGGTGGGCCAGGTTGGCCACTCTGTTGTAGGCCGCAGCCGCCATCTTTAGGTTTTCACTTTGGCGGTTGTCCTGTAAAAATTTCACCCGCTGCCGGAGTTTTGCCACATTTTCCTCCGGGGCACTAAGAACTGCATCTATAAGATCATAGTCCATTTCCTTTTCTTGAAAATAATAGCGCAACCTTTGCCAGGCAAATTCGTGCAGCTGTGCCGCCACATCATCCAGGGGCAAAGATCGTAGGTTTTCCCTCTCTTGGTATAAAACCAAAGCCTGTGCGATCAAATCGTTGAAAGACAGGGGTAGTTTCTGTTCGGAAAGAATCTGCAGCAGACCCAGGCAGTTTCTCCGCAAGGCATATGGATCCTGTGAACCGGTAGGGCGGATCCCCAAAGCAAAACAGCCTGCCAGATGATCCGCTTTATCGGCCAGGGCCACCAGAATCCCGGGCTTTGTTTGGGGAAGACTGTCCCCGGCAAACCGTGGGCGATAATGTTCCAAAATGGCTTCTGCTGTATCTTTTTCCTCTGAGGATTTAAGAGCATATATCTTGCCCATGATACCCTGCAATTCCGGGAATTCGCCGACCATATCGGTAGGCAAATCAGCCTTGCAAAGATAAGCAGCCCTGGCGGCAGTCTCTTTTTCTTTTCTGCTTACATTAAATCGTTCCGCCAAGAAATTGCTGAGTTTAACCAGCCGCATCGTTTTCTCATAAACTGTGCCCAGGTCTTCCTGAAAAAGGATCGCGTTGAGCTTTTCCACTTTTTCTTCCAAAGAGGTCTTTAGGTCTTCCTTGTAAAAAAAACTTGCATCGGCAAGCCGTGCTTTTAACACTTTTTCATTTCCGCTGCGGACTTTTTCCAGTGGGGCAGCGCTGTTATTGGATACGGCAACAAAATAAGAAGAAAGTTCTCCCTTGGCACTTTCGACAGGAAAATAGCGCTGGTGGCTTTGCATAGTGGTGACCAGCACTTCGCGCGGCAGCTGCAAATAATCTTCGGGGAAGGAACAAAGTACAGCTTCCGGTGATTCTACAAGGAAAGAAACCTCCTCCAACAGAGCGGGATCAATATCGGCTTGAAGTTGGCGATCTGCTGCTACGGCTGACACTTTTTCTTCGATAAGCTGCAAACGTTGTTCTTGATCTACAATGACGCCGGATTTTTCCAGGCTGCTGAAATATTCCGAAGGATCGGAAACAACAATGGGGCCGGAGACAGGAGCAAGAAAACGATGGCCCCAGGTTTTACGATCGGCCTGTAACTCGCCATAGCTAAAAGGAACAGTCTTGTCGCCGTATAAACAGAGTAGCCAGCGTATAGGCCGGGGAAATTTGATCCTGCTTTTTTCCCAAAACATATTTTTGGGGAAAACAAGGCTTTTGATCAGCAAAGGCAGTAGTTTTAACAATAGTGAGGTGGTTTTTTTTCCGGCAATTTCCCGGGTAGCGATAAGATATTCTTTCCGCCCCTCTTTTCCCAGAGTTAATTCTTCCACCTTAAATCCAAATTTGGCTGCAAACCCTAAAGCGGCTTTTGTGGGGTTTCCTTCGTCATCAAAAGCTATTTCACGGGGAGGGCCCTTAATTTTTTCTTCTTTGGCCGGCTGCTTGTCAGCCAGTTTCTTTACCAGAAGAACCAGGCGGCGGGGGGTACCATAAGTATGGACCTTCCCAAAAGTAAGATCGTGTTCAGCAAAAAGTTTGGCCGCTTTTTCCTTTAGCTGCTGCAAGCTTCCGGGCATAAAACGAGCCGGTAGCTCTTCACAGCCAATTTCCAGTAGTAAATCTTGAACAGCCATTTTATTTACCACCACCATTATCAGTATTTCCAGCCTTCAATAGGGAAAAATCGGCTGCCTCACGCTGTTTCAAGTAGCACTCGCCACACTGCCGCGCCAGCTCCCTTATTCGCGAAATATACCCGGTTCGTTCTGTAACGCTGATGCCGCCCCGGGCTTCCAGAACATTAAAAGCATGAGAGCATTTAAGAATGTAGTCATAAGCTGGTAAAACCAAACCTTTTCCCAGGGAATGGCCGGCTTCCTTTTCATATAAGGAAAACAAATCCAAAATCAAATCAATGTCTGCTACTTCAAAGCTATAGCGGGAATGTTCCTGTTCCGCCTTCCGAAAAACATCTCCGTACGTTATTCCCGTTTTCCACTCAAGATCATAGACATTATCACATTGTTGTATGAACATAGCCATGCGCTCCAGGCCATAGGTAAGTTCCACGGGCACAACCTCCAGATCGAACCCGCCAACTTGTTGGAAGTATGTAAACTGGGTAATCTCCATCCCGTCCAGCCAGACTTCCCAACCCAAACCCCAAGCGCCCAGGGTGGGGGATTCCCAGTCGTCTTCTACAAAACGAACGTCGTGTTCACGCGGGTTTATACCTATATATGAAAGGCTTTGCAGATATAGATCCTGTATTTCCGCCGGGGCTGGTTTGAGGATAACTTGGTACTGATGATGTTGGTAAAGACGGTTTGGATTTTCACCGTAGCGCCCGTCTCCGGGGCGCCGTGACGGTTCCACGTAGGCCACTTTCCAGGGTTCCGGGCCCAGCGAACGCAAAAATGTGGCTGGATTCATCGTCCCGGCACCCTTTTCCACATCGTAAGGCTGCCAGATCACACACTCCTTTTGAGCCCAGAAATCCTGCATCCTGATCATCAGTTCTTGAAAAGTCAACGCTTTCACACTCCTTTTTTGACGTTGCTTATAAAATCGGCAAACCTTTTCGGGCATTTTAACAATATAAACAAAAAAACCCTAGGTTCTCTAGGGACGGGAACAGGTACCCGCGGTTCCACCCTATTTCCCACTAGGGGCTCTTTTGATTTTGAGCATAGCTTTGGAAGGCCTTTCCCCGGAACAGTTCCGGCCGGGCTTCCACCATCCCCGGCTCTCTGCGGCGGTTATCCTCTCCGGTTACTTTTTTCCAGCATCGCGCATGATAAAAGATTTGTCACTGCAAAAAAATTATATCACAAACCTGTGTCTTTCTAAACGAACAGGACAAAAACCACAACACAACACCCCCGTCCCCTTGTGTTGAAAATGATCATTTTCCTTTGGTTTAAATTTAGCAAAGAATCCCGGGGGTGTCAAGAAAATGATTTCTTAGTGCGATTCAATCTCCAAAGTACAGCGTGTTAACAGTAATGCCAACATGCCCCAGGAGATCATGCGGGGAAAGGCTATGGCCCCGATTACCCCCAGCACCAAAGGCACACGGAAAAGCGTGCCCTCTTGGCGGTGGACCTTTATCCTCATGTCTGTGCCCTTTTTTAGCGTTTTTTGCCACAATTTTTGCGCACGATCCTTGGCTGCAAAAGAAAACCGGCCTTCTTCTTCCAATAGGGCCAGGGCTTTGATGAAATCGCCCTTGGTTTTTTCCAGAAGTTCCAATGCTTCTTTGTAGCTTAGTCCTGCTTTTTCTTTTAGGGTTTCAACCTGTTCCAGGGTAATTTGCAAGGTTAACAATCCTTTCGTTTAACAGGCAGGTAACTAAAATTTCCGGATAGTTGTACCGAAAACAACCCTGCATCTATTTATTCTGATACATTGTTTGTTTTTTTATCCTATTACGGGGTGTTAATTTTCTCCAGGAGCGAAAGGCCTTTCAAGGGGCCTATGTCTGTCCAGTACAATAGGAAACGGTGGGTAAATTCCAGCAGCTCTTTTTTTTGGGCTGCCGTTGCCCGTAAATTAAGCAGCTTAAGGGCAGCAGGTGCATTTAGAAGCCTGTTTGCTATGGCCAGTGCACCGCCGGAAATTGAAAAAACGGCTGAATTGGTGGGACGGCAGCGCTTGCAAAAAATTCCCCCAGAACTATCACTCCAAAAAAAAGGCCCCCTGGAGGAACCGCAATGGAGACAATCTTTGAAATGGGGATGGTAACCTAAAAGTGAAAGCAGCCTTAGTTCATAGTAGCGGGCTAAAATTTCCCTGTCGATGCCACCGCTGTCGAGAAAATTCCAGCAGTCCAGCAGCAAATTAAAAATCGCCGGGTAGGGTTCACCCTCCTGCACCAATTTCCCCAGTAGTTCGCAAAAATACATGCCATAGAGATAGTCCTCAATGTTTACACTAATCTTTTGGAAGGTGGTCTCGATCTCCAGCTGTGTTACTGTATAAAGCGATTTTCCCTTATATAAGAGCAGGGAGGCACAGGTAAAATAATCCACGCCTGCCGCCAACCTGCTTTTTATCTTGCGAGCGCCAGGCGCCACAGCACTTAGTTTGCCCTTTTCCCGTGTAAAAAGTTCGAGAAGTCTGTCCCCCTCACCCAGGGGCCGGGAGCGCAAGACCAATGCCTTGGTCTTTAAAAGCCTCAAAAACCTCACCCCAATTGCAAAAATGACAGGATCGTATCCGCCTTCGGGTCTTATACAGCCAACCAGAAAGCGGTTGCCAGATATTTAGAAAACCAAACGCGTAATTGCATATGTTGCATGCTATTCATAGCCGAGCTGCCGCAGGTAGCTGTCTTTGCGACGCCAATCCTTTTTGACCTTTACCCATAAATCGAGAAATATCGGGTTTCCCAGCAAGTTTTCCAGTTCCAGGCGTGCTTCGGTGCCTATTTGTTTCAACATAGCACCGTTTTTGCCGATGATTATTCCCTTTTGAGAATCCCTTTCCACGTAGATCACGGCCCTTACATCCAGTATATCCCTATCTTCCCGTAATTCCATGCTGTCTATTTCCACCGCAGTAGAGTGCGGAATTTCTTCCCTTGTCTGCAGCAAAACCTTTTCCCGGATCATTTCCGCTGCCAGAAATTCTTCCGGGCGGTCAGTTTGCATCTCCGGGGGATAATATTGTGGGCCGGGGGGTAAAATTTTAATGATTTCCCGCAAAAGCGGATTTAAATTTTTTCCCTGCAGGGCCGATACCGGGAAATGCTTTGCAAATTTACCTTGCTGCAGATATAGGGGGAGCCACTCTTTTTCAAACTGGGCCGGGGCCAGATCCATTTTATTGATTACCAAAAAGACAGGTGTATCAATTTCTTGTAATAAAGCAGCAATATACCTGTCACCCGGGCCTGGCGGCGAAGTGGCTTCCACCATGAAGATTATCAACTCCACTTCTTTTAAAGCCCCCAGCGCACTTTTGACCATATAATTACCCAGCCTATGTCTAGGTTTGTGAATACCCGGTGTATCCAGGAAAATCACCTGTGCTTCCTCCGTAGTAAGGATAGCATGGATACGGTTCCTAGTCGTCTGCGGTTTATCGGAAACAATAAGCAGCTTCTGCCCCAGAAAAGAATTGATCAAAGTGGATTTACCTACGTTGGGGCGGCCAATTACGGAAACAAATCCCGAAACAAACATTTATCGTACCTCTTTTTTCTATATCTTCATGTTACCTAAACAAAAGGATGGGGCAGGAGCTCCCCCAAGGTGAAGGTTAAAAATTTATTCTGCTTTCCGGCAACTATAACCCTGAAGTTTCCAAATTCTCTTAAAACCTGGAGGCATGCACCGCAGGGCAGGGGTTCCTTTTCTCCTTCAGAGGCAATGGCAAGCGCCGAAAAGAGGCGGCAGCCAGCTGTAACAGCAGCTGTCAGCGCTGATCTTTCCGCACAAATAGTAAGCCCATAGGAGATATTTTCCACATTAACCCCCTGAAATACCCGCCCCTCTGCTGTCAAAAGGGCCGCTCCCACCTTGTAACCCGAGTACGGGGCATAGGCAAAAGGAAGCACTTCCCTTGCCAAAGCAATAAGCTTGTGATCATCTATATCCACGATGTTTCCTCCTCCGGATCATTTCCATCTGCAAAACAAGGCATGGGGACTGCAGGTTAGTTTCTATAATACGGCAGGACAACATTTTCTTCTTCTTCGATTTCAATGAGAAAATTGCGGTGAAATTCCAGGGAAAATCTTATGATGTCCAGGCCGCTGGAGAGAACTTCTGGATCACCTACTGCTTCGATAACCACGGGGTTAGCGGATATTTCCTTCTGATTAACTTTGATAACCGGTCCCACACAACGAATAGGAGAAGTTGCTATCAGCCGTTGTCCACCTACGGCCACACCCTTGGCACCAGCAGCAAATAATTCGTTAACCACGTCTCTCACATCAGAATCATGGATTATATCGCCGGCGCTGTAACCTTCCGGAGCATCGTATAATTTGATTACCACTCCCGGGCCGGCCATTTCCGCAAGGCCCGAAGCAACCCGAATTTCATGGGCGTTGACTCTCATGGAGTCCAGTTCCTCAGTAAGGGCCTGGACATAATCCAAAGGATTATAGGGCATAAGCATCCGGCTGCGGCTTTCCTCCACTTCGATACGGAAAACCCTTTCTGTGGCCATGCCGCTTTCCCGGCAAAGAGCAAGAATTTCCTTTAGTGTATCATCGTGAAGAACGGGGGGATCGGCTATCACTTCATCACCGTCGGTATTGGTAATACTCAGCGTGAATTGGATTTTCCCCGTTTCTTCCTTCAGGTTTTTGTCCCGGTTGATCACGGCCAATATTTTTTCTCTTAATAAGGCATCCCATTCTTTCAATATGGTTTCCTGGAGCTGGCGGCTGTAAGTAAATATCAAACCGGCCATTTCACCGCTGTCTTTGGCCAGATCAATTTCGTAGCTAAAATTAGCCAACGCCTCTTTAACAGAAGCACGATCTTGCACCCCAAGTTCTTCGGACAAATTTCTGCTGTATTCCAGCAGATCCTCCGCCATAAATTGATCTGAAACAGGAGCTTCCTCCTGGTTTTCCTGTTCTGTAGATTGCATGTATAGTATATTAAAATTGAGCCCGGCGAGAGCCGTGTTCAAAATGAGGATTATCGTAAGAACAATCAGTGTCTTGTTGCTAATAATAGCCTGGTTGGAACCGGATTTCATGAGGTGATTCTCTCCTTTAAAAAAAATATAATTTATAAAGTATCTTGAGCCTCTGCGCAAAAACAAAGTAGGCAACCACTAAGGCGTACAGGGCGGCACACAAAACCGCTCCGGCAGCCACGTTTTTGGCGATACGTGCCAACGGGTGAAATTCTTTTGTTTTCAGATCAACAACGGCCTCTACGGCGGTATTGAACATTTCGGCGATAAAAACCAAAAAAATAGCCGTGATTACAAACAGGATTTCGTGGCTTTCCACTTTAAAGTAGAAAGAGGCGGCGATGGCTGTTGCTGCACCAACAAGGTGGATGCGCAGGTTCCTTTCACTGCGCAGGGCACTGATTATGCCATGAAAAGCATCTTTGAAACCTTGGATTAGTTTTTTATTTTTCATAAGCCTATGAGAGGAAATTAAATTTTTTTAGGATCAATTCTTGTTTTTCGTTCATTTCACGTTCTGTTTCATCTGTGCCATGTTCATATCCCAATAAATGAAGCATACCGTGTATGGTCAATAGCGCAATTTCCTGCTTCAAGGTGTTTCCGCAGGCTTTGGCCTGTTTATTCGCTTTCTCAACAGAAACTACTACATCCCCCAAAATTTTATCTTTGCTTTCAACCGTCAGATCATCTTGCAGGTTAAAAGCCAAAACATCGGTGGAAGAATCAAGCCCCCTGTAGGTGAAGTTCAATTCGTGAATGTAACTGTTGTCTACCAACATTATGCTGACCTCACATTCCAGAGGCAGCCCTTCATGACGCAGAAGGAAATTGCCAACTTCCTCCAACTGCGATACAAATGCTTCCGAAATCTCTATTTTATCCTGAATGTTATTAACCATTACCGGCATTTTTCTTTCCTCTTTCCAGATCTGCTTTTAGTTCTCTTTCCGGATACTCTATCCTCTGATGAAAAACCCCCGACAGGATATGCACAAAAGTATCCCCGATTTTGTCCAGATCCTTTAAGGTAAGCGGTGCTTCGTCCAGCTGGCCATCGTTGAGTTTTTCTTTTATAATGCGCCTTACCATCCCTTCTACTCTTCCCGCCACCGGGCGTGACAGGGAACGCACTGCCGCCTCCACGGCATCGGCCAGCATAATTATTGCTGCCTCTTTGGTTTGGGGCAAAGGCCCTTCATAGCGGAATTCTTCTTCCGGAATGATAATCCCTTTATCATTGCCTTCCACGGCCTGCTGGTAAAAGAAAGAAATCAAACTCGTTCCATGATGCTGACGGATTATATCCACGACAGGCAAAGGCAGCCTTTCGGCGCCGGCGAGTTCTACGCCGTCTTTGACATGAGAGCGGATGATCAGGGCACTGAGGTTAGGAGAAATTTTGTTATGAGGGTTGTCACCCGTAAATTGGTTTTCCACAAAAAAATAGGGTCGCCTTATTTTACCAATGTCGTGGTAAAAGGCTGCCACACGTGCTAAAAGAGGATCGGCCCCCACTGCTTCTGCAGCCGCCTCTGCCAAATTGCCGACAATAATACTGTGGTGATAAGTGCCTGGCGTTTCCATGAGCAGCTTGCGCAAAAGCGGCCGGCCCGGATCGGCTAATTCCAAAAGCGTAATAGCCGTCGTCAGGCCAAAAGCACTTTCCAGGTAAGGCAGAAGCCCTATAGCCATAATCGAAGAAAAAAGGCCGTTCCCCAGTCCTGAAAGCACCGCCACACTAAATTCCCGCAAGAATTCGTATTCTAATTGAAAGCTTGTGGTAAAAAGCAACAAAGAAACTATTGTAATGCTGTTGACCCCGGCAACATACAGACCCGCTTTGGTAAGATCAGAACGCCGTTGCAGGCGCGAAACACTGTAAATAGCCACCAGGCCGCTTATGAGCAAAACGACGATAAAACAAAATTCGCCATCGACGACAAACCCCAGTATAAGCGCTAAGGCAATGTTTACGATCATAGCCAGCCTGGGTCCAAACAAGACGGTCAGCAAAATACCGCTCATGGCAACCGGCATCAAATATCCAGAAAAAAAACGGGCTGCCAAGCCGAAAAATAGCGTCAGCAAAACAATTAAACCTAACAAAGACAAATGGGTAAAGCTGTCATAGATCTCCCTGTTGAAAAAATAAAGATACAAAACAACCATAACGAAAACAATTAGAAGAATTAAGAAAAGCCCGGCATAACCTCCACCGTGAATGCGAGGTCCCAGAAGCCCCAAGGCCTCCAACTGAACAATGTGTTTTTCTGTAATTTTTTCTCCTTCGGAAACGATCAGTGATTTTTTTAATATCCTTACCGGTTCGATCTCCTGCTGGGCCGCCTCTTTTTTTTCTTCCGTTGCCTCAGCGTTGTAAATCATGTTTGGTTGGATCAGCGGAGCCAGCAGCTTTTCCATCCCCTGCTTTATCTCCGGGCTGAAAGGCATCAAACTAACTTCTTCAAAGACCTGCCGCAAGGCTATGCGCTGCCCTTCCGGCTTAATCCCTTTGTCCACATTTTCTTCGAAAATTATCTCTACACGATTCTGCAGCGCATCAAGAGCATCATCTTCCTGGTTCAAAAGAGCATCGACAATTGTTTCGGGCAACTCTGTTTTTAGTGTTTCCTTCAGCAGGGCTACTTTATCCATGTGTTCCTTATTGTCCAAATTTTTGACTTTCCTAATCTCCTTGAAGAAAACAGATATTTCTTCTTTCCCCTCTTCCAAGACTGTAGGAACATGATCAAAAACCTCCGGAACAGCCAAGGATGCTTCTTCTCGCAGCTGGTTTGTAGTATAGGTATCTATGACTTCCCGGGGAGCAAAAATACTTTGGGGGCTTGGCCTGCCCAGTTCTACAGAAACCCCCAGGGGAAGAACAGAAAAAAGGACAAGGAAATAGACAACAATGAAAAACCCTATTCCCAAAAGGAATCTTTGGCCCTTTTTTGCTTTCGTCAACAGCAGATTTTCCTTAAAAAATTGTTTTCCCCTACCCCATATCCTTGGCAAGAAGCCCGGGCCGGAAGAATTGTTCCGATCCATGCAAACACCTTCATCATTACATAATTTATCAGCATTAAAACAAAAGTTTGGGAAATAAGCCTACTCCTTTTGGAAATTTTCGTAGGCCAGGATAATTTTCTGCACGAGGTTGTGCCGGACCACGTCTTGATCGCTGAGGTGGACAAAAGATATTTCTTTAACGTTCTTCAATATATCCATAACCTCAATCAGACCCGAATATTTTCCGCGGGGTAAATCCACCTGGGTTATATCCCCGGTAATAACGACTTTGGAACCAAACCCCATGCGGGTTAAGAACATCTTCATCTGCTCCGAAGTCGTGTTTTGTGCTTCATCCAAAATAATAAAGGAATCGTCCAGCGTCCGCCCCCTCATATAAGCTAAGGGAGCGACCTCAATGCTGCCTTTTTCCCTGTGTTTTAAAAAATTGTCTACACCCATCAGGTCATAAAGAGCATCATATAGCGGACGCAAATAAGGGTCTACCTTGTCATGAAGATCCCCCGGCAAAAATCCCAAGTGTTCACCCGCCTCCACGGCGGGCCTGGTTAAAACCAGCCTCTGGACGGCTTTGTTTTTTAAAGCTGATACCGCAGCCGCCATGGCCAGGTAGGTTTTACCCGTGCCGGCGGGGCCTATACCAAAAACAATATCATAGCTGCGCAAAGCCTCTACATATTTTTTTTGCCCCAGGGTTTTGGGACGAATTTTTTTCCCCCGTTCGGTTACGAAAACAAGATTGTTAAACAACCCTTTGATTTCCCCGTTTAGCCCTTGATGCGCCAGTTTCATGGCATAAACAAATTCTGCGGTAGTCAAAAAATGACCGGATCTAATTAAGGCAAGAAGTTCCTGCAAAAAGGTATAAACTTTTTCTACATCCTCTTTTTTGCCCCGGAGAGTAAGCTCGTCTCCTCTGGGGATAACTCTGACAGAAAAACTGTCCTCCACCAAAGAAATGTGTTCATCAAATTTTCCTAACAGGGGCAGCGTTTCATCCATACTCTTTAAATAAACTTTACATTCATCTTGTTCCTGAGTCAAGAAAATACATCCCTCCCATGCTTCTGTAAAAATTTTCTTAAACAGCGATATCCTCCAATGTTTCGATCATCACACGGCAGCCGACTCTGCCCAATTCAAAAAAATAAAATTCGTTTACATATCTTTCCTTTATAGTCGCCCCTTTGGGCAGCTGCAGGTTCAATTCTTCCAAGGCAAGGTTTTTCGCTTCCTGCAAAGCTGCCTGGGGAGAAACCGGTTGAATGTCAACCTCCAATTCCCGATAGCCGATAATAGATAATTCGACAGGCAGGCGCAGATCCCTCCATACATAGAAGTGTTTAGTTTTTTCCATTTCATAATTACGGTAAGGAGATGAGGCCGGCCCCCAAAGATTGTACCGGCGATCTTCTACCTCTAAAGAAAAAAAACGCGCGGCATTACCCGTTCTTTTTTTTCGCACCTGGTACAGCGGAACTTCGGTATAGCTTTCATACCATACCAGGGCCTGGACCATACCTTTCGGTTTGACTTCCATGATTTCTTCAAGTTGTTCGCCATCTTCCAATTCTTCAATTATTTTAACCTGTCCGGAAATAAGCTTTTGCCCCTTTTGGACGGTGTCGCCGATTTCTACAAGCGGTTCCCCGGAGAGCACTAAAATGTCTGTAACCAGCCCGTCTTTGGCTGCAACTAAATTTCTTGGCTCCTCCTCTAAAGGAGGCTCGCGCAGGCGTTCAACTACCTGAATATTAAGAAAAACTCCTTTTATGCCCGCTCCTGCCCATTTCAAATCAGCGATTTTTAAAAGAAGGGCTCTTTCTAATTCTGTTAAGTCAATTCTTTTTTTAAAAATGCCTTCTTTGACTCCATTGTTCTCCAAAACAGCCCTAATCTCCTCCTTGCTGACATCGGTATTTCCTTCTATATTAATATGCCAGATAAACAAGGAAAAAAAATAAAGCATAAAACAAAAAAAGGCCATCCCCAGTGCCAGTCCTTTCCGACGTTTTCCCTGTAAAAGTAGAAAAGGAGCACCTTTTTTTTGGAGGATCCGTACGCTGCAGCCGGTTTTTCTTAAAAGTGGGCGCAGGCGTTTGAAATCACGCGGCCTAATTTTTAAAACAGCCAAACTGCCTTCGTAGCCAAGATCCCAAAAATTAATCCCCTGGCGTGTTGCTAAATTTAGAAATCTGGCCAATCCTGATCCCTTTACGGAAATAAGCAGATAACCCGGCCATAGAATCCGCCAATCAAACATTGCCAACCCTGACCACCTTTCCCCCGGAAACTGTTAGGAGGCGCGACTAGAAATATGCGATGGATTGGAATCGTCCTTCGACGAATATCTCCTCGCCGAAAAAGTGCTTAATAACTAAATTTTCCCCTTTTATAACCATTTCCCCGCCCCTGATTTTTAAGCGTAAGATCTCATTAGTGTATTCAATGATACCACCATAATTCTCCAAATGCAGCTGGACATTACCGATTATCGTTGCCCGGGGCAAATTACAGAGCAGCTCTTTGGGCAATTCGAAAAAATCAGCAACGTTTTCACGCCATCTTTTTTTTCTACCTTGTTCCCCTTGTTCCTTGCCCTGCAAATAAAATTCCCCCTTCGACCCTTCTGTATTAAAATTTATGCTTTAAATTTTGCGTTATGCAAGAGGCTCTAATTAAAAATGTGTCTCTTTGCAAAACAGCAAAGAGACACATCGAAAAAACATTTGTTTGACTGATAACTGCTTAAAGTAAATACAAACTTCAGGCCTGTAAAGCGCAACGATTTTGGAAAAACAGCAGGTTTACAGCATTAAAAATGTTTTGCCACTTTTAAACGCAGACGGCCCCATTTCTCTTGATTTCATCAAATTTTCCTTTCAAAAGGTTGCCTTTTGGCGCGGGGTGCTGAGAAAATTTCTGCGGCAACGATGGCCAGGGGCAACTTTTCTCCGCTTAAAAGCTCCTGCAAGCCCCCTTCCATGTCTATTTCCTTTTTTTGGGGCGAGGAAATGGCCCGGGACGGAACCGCCTTTTTAGGCTGTACGGCCCTGCGAGGTTCCTTGGGAACAAAAACGTGTTCGATTTTTTGTTTTTCAAAATCATCCTTTGCTGGGGTTTCCAGTTTCTGCTCATATCCCGCCCATTCCAAAAAATCCAGCCCATAGTCAGGTGGCTCCACGATCCTTTCTTCCGGAAAATCAGGCACATCAGGCGGAACAGGCCTCCTTGGCCTAGGAGGAGCCGGTGGAGCAGAAGTACGACCCTTGGGACCGCGCAAAGATCTCAAAACTGTTGAAAGGACCATCATAATAATAAAGATAATCAAAATTTCCACGCGCAAAGCACCTCATAATTTACATTGTTGTTTCTTCATTGTCTTCCGTTTTTACTAACGACCTTCTTCCCCGGAAGGCCGATCTTCAGATTTGCCCATTTTGGAGATGGTATCTCTCATCTGAGTGTCGGCCAGTATGTTTTGCAAATTATAATAGTCCATAACACCCAGTTTGCCTTCACGCAGTGCCGAAGCCAAGGCCTGCGGAACTTCCGCCTCCGCCTCTACTACCTTGGCACGCATTTGCTGCACCGATGCTTTCATCTCTTGTTCCCTGGCCACTGCAAGGGCACGCCTTTCTTCCGCTTTGGCCTGGGCTATGCGTTTATCAGCTTCGGCCTGATCCGTCTGCAACTTCGCACCGATATTTTTGCCCACATCCACATCGGCGATATCGATCGAAAGGATCTCAAAAGCTGTACCGGCATCAAGGCCCTTGTTAAGAACAGTGTGAGAGATTGTATCCGGGTTCTCCAGCACCGCCTTGTGTGTCTCTGATGAACCGATGGTGGTAACGATCCCTTCACCCACGCGGGCGATAATCGTTTCTTCACCTGCACCGCCGACAAGACGTTCAATATTGGCCCTGACTGTTACCCTGGCCATGGCTTTTAGTTCGATGCCATCTTTGGCCACGGCGGCAACTATGGGAGTTTCGATTACTTTAGGATTGACGCTCATCTTGACAGCCTGTAAAACATCCCTTCCGGCCAGATCTATGGCCGCAGCCCTTTCAAATATTAATTCAATATCCGCTCTTTGGGCGGCGATAAGGGCATTTACAACCCTATCTACATTTCCACCGGCCAGGTAATGGCCTTCCAATTTATTAACACTTAGCTCCAACCCCGCCTTAATTGCTTTTATAAGAGGCTCCACCACCTTGGCCGGAATAACGCGCCGCAGCCGCATCCCGATAAGGGTAATGATGCTGACACGGACTCCTGCCGCTAAGGCCGCAATCCATAGCCTTAAAGGTATAAAACTGAATATCACGGAGAAAGCGATGATAATCAGGACAACTAAAAAAAGTAAAGGCATATATCCATCCAAATTCATTTCCCTCCTTCAAATTAATACAAATTTGGGTCAAAATTATTTTTCCTGTAAGGGGGCAACCACCACTCTTCTGCCTTCCACTTTTACCACCTCGACATCAACGCCCTGCGGAATAAACGAACCTTCGCTGATAACATCAAAGCGGGAACCTTCAATAAGAACGATCCCGGCAGGACGCAAAGGAGTAGCACTGGTACCTTTTTTCCCAATCAGGTGGCTCAGATCCGCTGAGGAGCTAAATCCCCCTTCCTTCGTTGCTGCGTCAAAGAGGATAAATTTTCGTAGGGCACCTTTGCGCTGCAGATATTTAAAAAGCAGATAACCGGCAACAGCTGCAATCAAAAAAGAAATAAGCAGCATCTTAAGCCCCAGGCCGGTGGAGGCTGCCGAAAGAACAATGGAAGCAAAAACGGAAACCAGCCCCCCTATGCCAAAAACACCGAAACCCGGTATAAAAGCCTCGACAAGAAGAAGAATGACACCGAATACAAAAAGGAAAACAGAAAGCCAGCCACTGACACCGGCAAAGAAATGCCCACCGAAATAAAGACCGAAACAAAGAATGCTCAGAAGCCCGGAAATACCAAAACCTGCAGTGAGCACCTCCAGGATTAAAAACAGAAAAGCCATTGACAGCAAGAGGGTGGCCACTGTTGGTTTGATGAGCCATCCGCTTAAGTTTTCCCAGGTCGTAGGTGAAATTCTAACCAATTTGGTTTCCGGAAAATCAACGGCCTGTAGCAGTTCATCCACTGTTGCCGCCGTTCCATCGCTGAAGCCAAGTTCTTCTGCCTCTTTGGCCGTAAGCGTTAGAAGGTCTTCTGAGGAAACAACATCCT
>JAAZMP010000053.1 GCA_012798755.1 Bacillota bacterium | reverse complement strand
GGTTGCTGGGTTTAACAGTGGTGGCAAACCTTATATTAGGTATTTTGACCTTCAAAAAAGCCCCCAAAACTTTGCTTAACCGTCTTTTTCTAGGGTTTGCTTCAAGTGCATCCCTTTGGGCTTTCGCTGTTCTGGTTATAACTATTAAAAAAGACTATAACAGTTTGTTATTTTGGATAAGGTTCTCACATGCTGTGGCAGCAATAACTCCCTGGCTTGTGTATGCCCTGGTTGATGCTTTCCGGAGCGAAAAAAAATTTCCTTATAAAAAAATTATTATAATGTTTGCTTTCAGTTTAACATTAGCTGTGTTGAGTTTTACACCGTTAATTGTTTCTGGCATACAATTTCCTGTAGAAAGCAAAGAACTGCTATATGGACCGTTGTTTCCCTTGTATGCCCTGTTTTTTAGCGGGGTGGCAATCTATGTAATTTATAATCTTGCCCGGCAGTTGCGTGTAGCCAAGGGTATTACCCGCTATCAGCTTCGTTTGTTTATTGGGGGCATACTTAGTTCCTTTATCATGGGAGTTTTGTCCAACCTTTTTTTACCAATGTTCGGCATAAGGGCCATTGATTTGCGTTCTTTTGGCCCGGTTTTTACTTTTGTTATGATTTTTTCCATTTCCTATGCCATCGTGAAGTACAGGCTAATGGATATACGCATGGCTATGCGCAAGATCATGGCTTATGCCCTGGCAGTTGTTCTTTTGGCCGGTGCTTATATTACTTTAATGCTAGTGATGAAAAACTTTCGAATATACCTGGAATCCAACATTTATCCTTTTACTTTTCTGCTGGTGATCCTGGTCGCTGTTTTTTTCCAGCCGTTAAAGGATAAATGCCGGCAGCTGGTGGATCATTTTTTTTACCGTGGCGCCTATGATTACTATCATACTTTAATTGATGCCGGCAGGGCTATGATTTCCATACTGCGAAGAGATGAGCTTATCTCATTTCTGGTGAGCAAGGTAGTAAGTACTATCTATCTTGAACAGGGCATTTTTTTCTTGAAGGATCATGATGGCTCTTTTATCCCCGCAGCCAAAAAAAACATTAAGCCTTTTTCTTTCTGCGGGGATATTGAACCGCTTGGCCCCGGAAATCCCCTTTTGGCTTATTTTCAACAGAAACCGGATGTCCTGTTATTTACAGATTTGAAAGAGTTAAAAACAGAAGAGCATGAACTCCTGGCCGTGGAAATGGAAAAACTTTATGCCGAAGCTATTGTTCCTATTATCGTAGAGGGGAAACTGGAGGCCATTCTTTCGCTTGGTTTTAAAATATCCGGTGAGCCTTATTCCCGGGATGATGTAAACCTGCTTACCACTCTAAGCTACCAGTTTGCTATTTCGCTTAAAAATGCACAACTATACCAGGAAGTGCTTGAAGTAAAGCGCTACCTGGAAAACATCCTCAAAAATATGGGCAACGGGTTGATTGCCACGGATTCAAAGGGCAGGATAAAGGCTTTTAATAATTCAGCGGAGATGCTAACCGGTATCACGGCCGAAAAAGCGATAGGCCGCAAAGTGGAAGAAGTCCTGGAAGACAGGCTCTGCCTTCCCCTGATACGGACCTTGAAAACCGGGCAGCTGTCCTTTGAAGAGGAAATACTGACAAATAAACGCACAAGCTTTCTTTGTTGCAGCACAGCCTTGGTTGAACCCCTGGAGCGCGGAAAAAAAGGAGCAATTATGGTTTTAAGCGATGTGACCCGTGTTAAGGAACTGGAAAGGGAAAAAAGCGAGACAAAAAGGCTTATTTCATTGGGGGAGCTGGCCGCGGGTATGGCACATGAGATCAAAAACCCCCTGGCCTCTATTAAAACCTTTGCCGAACTTCTGCCCGACAAATACGATGATCATGAATTTCGCCATAGTTTTTCCGCCATTGTAGGGCAAGAAATTGAACGCATCAACGGTCTTGTCATGGAGCTGCTGAACTTTTCGCGTATTCCCAGACCTTACTTTAAAAAGATAGATATAAGAGGTGTGGCCGAAGAAGTGCTCATGCTGCTGGTTCCACAGCTTGCCTCACAAAAAATCCGGATCCAAAAATCCTACCATAATGAGCTTCCTGCCCTGGAAGCAGATCGCGATCAGTTAAAGCAGGCCCTGTTAAATATTTGTTTAAACGCTATCCAGGCGATGCCAAAGGGCGGAAGGCTGGGAGTAGATATTTTTCCGGCGGGGGAACCGGCTGGGAAGATGATAAAAATAATAATCAGCGATACAGGGACGGGAATATCTCCCCATCTGAAAGAAAAAGTTTTTGATCCCTTTTTTACGACTAAAACGGGGGGTGTGGGAATTGGGCTAAGCGTCAGCCACCAGATTATCTCCGATCACGGAGGTTCGATAAAGTTTAAAAGTAAGCGCAAGGGGACGGTTTTTGAAATAAACCTTCCTGTTGCATGCTATGAAGGAAGGGAAACACATGAAATTGCTTATCCTGGTCTCTGATAAAGACAGCATGCTCAGGAAAATTAAAGATTATCTTCCCAGCGACTACACTCTTTTGGAAGGTGAAATGACCTCCAAAAGCCTGCATTTTCTAAATAATGTGGTCTTGGGAACAGTCTTAGTTGATGCCACTGCCGGCGGTGCCATGGATTGGATGGAACAAGCTTGCTCCCGCAGGCCGGATCTGACTTACCTTGGTTTTTCTGCCGATCAAAACGATATTAAAGATTCCCTGCGGCCATATTTCTATGATTTTATTTATACGCCTTTCTCCCGCCAACAAATCTGTTTGCAGTTGAGGCGGGCCTGGGAGAGGGGTATGCTCCAAGCCGAAGCGCACAGCTTGAAAAAGGATATAGGCGATTATAACAGGGGACAAAATCCCCCGGCGCATTTTTTTACCGCTTCACATCATAAAGAGCATGTTTTACGCGAATTCTCCAAAGCTTTAACCAATAATTTCAACAGGGAGCGCCTGCTTAGGTTCTTTGTGAATACTATCGTAAAATTAGTTCCGGTAGGTAAGCTTTCGATATTGTTATACGATGAGGGAAAGGACCTGTATGAAATTGCCTTACAGGAGGGGCTTGATCCGCAGTATGCCTCCGGTTTGTGTTTTAAACCATCCATGAGCCTTATATCCTGGTTATCCACGGAGGGCCGTCTGCTGCGCATGAAGGAAAATATGTATGCTTCCTTCGATACTCTTGCTGCCGAAGCTCTCCAGCAGATGAAACTTCTCCAAGCCGTTGTCTGCATACCCCTATTGGCTCAGGGGCAGCTTGTGGGGGTGCTTAGTATAGGGCCAAAAATAACCGGTTCCTCTTTTTATGAAGAAGAATTGGAGATGCTCTTTAACCTCTGTGGGAATGTAGCCATAGCTTTAAGAGATATTGCCCTTTACCATAAAATCCGCGACCAAAAAACCTATACCGAAAGTATCCTACGGCGCATGAACAGCGGCGTGGTGGCGATTGACAGGGAAGAGTGCATTACCACATTTAATTTCCGGGCCGGAGAAATCCTGGAGTTGTCGCCGCAAAAAGCTATGGGAAAAGATCTGCGGATTCTGCCCAGTCCTTTGGGTGATCTTCTCTATGAAACATCAGTCACGGGAAAATCTTTTTTAAAAGAGGAGATCGAACTGGCTTCAGGGAAAATCCCCTTGGAAATAACTGCTTACCAGCTGCTAAATGCAGAAGGGATATCTCTTGGAAGTGTCATGATTTTCGATGATGTTTCATCAAGAAAACAGTTAGAGGTAGAACGGCGCCAGGCCGATCAGCTCGACGTGCTAAACAAATTTGTCGGTCAATTGGCTCATGAAATAAAAAACCCCATGGTAGCTATCCAGACCTTTGCAGAGCTGTTGACCGAAAAATATGATGACAGCTCTTTTCGTAATTTTTTTACCCATACGGTAAGCCAGGAAATTAAAAGATTAAATGAGCTTGTGGAACAGCTCATTGCTTTTTCCACTCCACTTTCCTACAAATACAGTGCAACAGATATTCATGAAATCCTTGACATGGGCCTTTTGCTCTTGCAAGAACAGGGCATGGGACAGGATACTACAGTAGAAACAAACTATGAACGTAGAGCCTTAAAGGTCAAAGCAGACAAAATTCTTTTGGCCCGGGCTTTTTCTTACCTGTTGCGGGATGCCTTCCAGGCCGTGGAAAGAGGCGGGATTCTCCATATCCATACATACTGTACAGACAAATCTTCCCCGGGTAACATTTGTGTTTGTTTTAGTGATGACAAAACAAAAGCCGAAAATAACGACACCGAAAAAATGTTTGAACCTTTGACGGCTCAACAAAATGGTTATATTTCACTTGGGCTACCGGTAAGCCGAAAAATAATTGAGGATCACGGCGGTTCTTTAAAAGCGGTTTTAGCCAAAAGAAAACTT
>JAAZMP010000052.1 GCA_012798755.1 Bacillota bacterium | reverse complement strand
GGTCGCAAGCCCCAGATACCCCAGCACGCTTTCCGGTGTAATTTATCAGGTTGTTGACGGCTGTTATCAATACAGCCCCGTGCTGGATGGGAGGATTAACACCCCGGCTAACACAACCGCTTATCAGGCCGTCTATGATGCCTTGGGAGGTTGGGATCCCTCCTATGGTTCCCTGGGATTCTACAACCCTGCCAAAACCAACAATCAGTGGGTACGGCAGCAGCAAGTGGTAACAGTTATTGGAAACCATGTTTTTTTCCGTTAAAGACAATTTGGCAACGAAAGCACAACAAATTTTTTTGAAAATCTAAACGCCTGGCAACAGGTAGGAACGCTTTTAATTTTTAAGACACCGCCAAAAATAGCGGTGTCTTAAAAATTAGATGAGCAAACCTGTAAGCCGAGTTCTGTTCTCCTTACAAAGAAGTGGCAGCCATCTATCTAGGGCGCCAGTTGCCTGGTGCCTCCAGCGACTCTTACCCGGGAGACTCAGCGGGCAACTTCATGTTCTCCCCTATTCGGTCTTGCTCCGGGTGGGGTTTACCTAGCGGACCGGTCGCCCGGCCCCTGGTGCGCTCTTACCGCACCGTTGCACCCTTACCTCAAGCGGAACAATTTCCGGATGAGGCGGTTTATTTCTGTGGCACTCTCCTTAGGGTCACCCCCACTGGGCGTTACCCAGCACCCTGCCCTGCGGAGCTCGGACTTTCCTCGAAAGCATTTCCGCTCTCGCGACTGCCCAGTTTACTCATACTATGTTCCCACGTTCATATTTTAGCATAAAATCAGCTAGCTGTCAAAAGCCCTGCATTTTCGCTTTTTTGCTGTTAAAACAAAACATTTTTCTAACTGCAACGGCCAGGCTGTATATAAAAATGCCAAATTGTCATATTGCCATTATCATCCCGGGGGGAAATAATTTACCTGACTGTAAATGTATTGCAAAACATCCACCACCGTAGGCAAGGGGGCTTTTAAAGCCGTAAAAGAAGCATAAACAAAAGCCAGCAGCCATAAAAAACCAAAATACAAAAGTTCCCTGTACGCCTTGCTGCGAAAAAGGATGGGAACCTCTATAAGCAAAATGACGAGCATCACAGCGATCACCCAGATCATTGCCCTCTACTCCTTTATATTAAAAATACCTGAAAAGAAAAACATGGAGACGGCCTTATATCTTTCTAGGATCTAAATCGATCGGGGTGCATTCCTTGCCTACCTAGCGAATTCTGATCGGATCAACAACCAGTCCATAGCAACGCACAATTGCGTGAACATTGGGCTCAACTTCAACCTTAGAGAATATTTCCGGCCATTTTTCCTCCAACCGTTTCCAGTCTTGTGGTCTGTTTTTGTAAAGTTCATAGCCAAACCCAAAAATGTCAAGATTTAGTTCCCTTGCTTTCAGCAAAGCCGTATCGATCTGGTTATGTATGACCGTAGCCATGCGCCGGTTTAAAGATTTTCTGAAATCTTCGTCCAAGGGTAACTTCAACCCGGCAAAATCCTGCAGTTTCCCTTCAGCACGAACGAAAAGGTGCATCCGGACATTATCGCCTTGCACTTCTGCTTTAAGATTGGATGAAGAACAATACACCTCTACCGTTAAATATTTATCTGCCTCTCCGGGGCAGGTAAAAACCATAGTCTGCCGGCGTATGTTTTCCGTAATCCACAGGTAACCGGCTATCTCTTTTTCATCAAAATAACCGGACAGCCTATCGCCGCGGAAAAGAGCCGCCCCGGAAATTTTAACCGGATTGGGCCTTCCCGTTTTCATTTTACTGTTGCCCCCGTTTTTAGCTCCATTATCTTCTCCTTCTTCCACCTGCATTTCAATGCGGGGCAGAATCAATTCTACCCCCGGAACAGTCAAATGGTGGAAAAGACGGAGCAATGAGTCTATTTCCGGCATAAAAGCATCTTCCATGCGGATCGTGAGTAACTGCCGGATCAAAGCTTGGCCGCCGAGTTCCTCCAAAGGAAATTTGGATTCCAACAATTGACGTACATCTCCCCGTACAACAAAAGGCCGGGCAATAAGGCGGGCCTGGCGCTCACGATCAATGTAGTCAAGCACGGGCCGCAGCCCTTCAGTGGCCATTGTTTCTGAAAACAATACGGCCTCCAAGTGGCTCCAGATCAATTTTCTAGTACTAACCTTTTCAATGTTTTTGATTGCTTCATAAACCGTGTGCCCGTCAGCCTTCACTACCCAAAAAGGATTTTCTCCACCACCTGGCCCACTGTTTTCACCCGTGCTGATACCCAGGGGATTGGCTACTTGGGCAATAACCTGCAACATACCCGTTTGCGGATTATAATCGAAGGCCGCGACCGTCACAACCCCCAGTAAACTTGGTTCACGTCTGTCCCAGCAACCTGTGGGAAAAGCCAACAGCGGCAAAAACAAACCAAGTAAAAGCAGCCTGAGTAAAAATATATTTTTTTGCATCATTTTACTTCATCACCGTTTTTTACTTTCCTAAAAAACGCTATCTTTTTTTTTGAAAAAGTAGGCAGTCCATAGAACAGCAAGCGGAAATAAAAGCAAAAAGAAAACAAAAGGGGCTGCAACCTGTGGTTTAAAAAAACTGCGTATTTCCAGAAAATCACTGTAACCCTGCAGGGCCAAGGTGCTTAATATTACAGCCAGCGGTAACAATAAATGACGATGATTTTTCAAGCGACAAAGCTGGGAAAGGCCCTTAGAAAGAGAATAAAGATTGACCGACAGGGTGATAAAAAGCCCCAATCCCCAAGCAAACGTAGGAAAAGCCTCGATCCTTTCCAAAAATTCGCTTATACGTATTGCCCGGATAAGTTTAAAAACAGGAAAAGCGGCCCGGGCCCCTTCGTCGGCACCCAAAACGGCAACAACGATAAGTGCGGCAAACACCAGTATAAGAGAAGCCCACAGTAAAGAACTCAAAGCCGAACGCAAGGCCTTTTGTGGCTCAACTACAGAAGGAATGAGCATAGTCAGGTGAGCATATTGTGCAATGATCGCCACGGGGGTAAGAGTTGCAAACAACACGGGCCGCCAGCCGTTGTACAGGACAGGCTGTAGATTGCCAAAGTCAGCCTCTACAACGGGAAATAACAGCGTAAAAAGGATTGACAATGTAAAAACGGGAAAAATCAGATCGGCCATTCTCCCCAGAGGTTCCAAGCCGGCATAGACAACCATAACAGCTGCTATGACTATACTGCTTTGGATAACGATCAAAGGGGTTTCCGGTAAAAAAACCGAACGAAGAAGTTCGCCGTAAATGCGCAGATCTGTCGCACCCATAAACAAAAACAACCCCGGATAAAAAAGACTGAACAGTCTTCCAGGCCAACTTCCCAACAACTCCTGGCTGTACTGGATAATGCTTTTATCCGGGAAAATGAGTGCCAAACGTCCGATTAAATAAACACATAGTGCACTGAGGAAAAAAGTAATGATACTGGCTAACCAAGCATCTTGCAGCGCCTGAGTCGTGGTTAATACCGGCAAAAAAGAAATAACAATTGTTGTGCGCATGATAAATAATATATTAAAAAGCTGACTGTTGCCTATTTTTTCCGTGAACAAAAACATCTATCCCCTCTTTAGTTCAAAATGACAATTCGGGCTGCCCAGGGTATTATAACTTTTCATACAAATTCTTTCCCTTTGATTTATTCTTTTTTCCCGGGTTGCTGGGGCTTTTGACCGGGAGGTTGTCGCCTAGGTTCGCGATAGCCTAAAAGTTTGGGGCGATAAACTTGCTTCCACCAAAACAAATTGACCAGGGAATCTTTCATATCTCCCCAGATAAAAGGAGCAAAGGGAGCCATATAGGGGTAACCAAAAGAACGCATACTTACAAGATGTATTAAAAGAACCAGTAGCCCAAATTGGACACCTAAAAGCCCGAAAGCAGCACCCAGAAAAAGCATCAGGAAACGCAAAATACGTGCCGCCAGGCCAAGGGTAAAAGAGGGAATGGTAAAAGAAGCAATTGCCGTAAAAGCGACGATAATCACCACCCCCGGGGATACTATTCCCGCCCGGATAGCTGCATCGCCTAATACCAAAGCTCCAACGATACTGATGGCGGGCCCCACGATCATGGGCAGGCGAACGCCTGCCTCCCGCAAAACCTCAAAAACTATTTCCATAAATAAGGTTTCAACTACTACGGGGAAAGGAACCCCCTCCCGGGCAGCTTGAATACGCAACAGCAAAGGAACAGGCAAAAGTTCAGGATGAAAGGTCAAAACGGCAACGTAAATGCCGGGCAAAAAAAGGGCAATAAAAAAAGAAATGTAGCGTAAAACACGAATAAACGCA
Organism: Bacillota bacterium; assembly: GCA_012798755.1. GTDB lineage: Bacteria > Bacillota > Dethiobacteria > DTU022 > UBA8154 > UBA9862. The sequence continues at coordinate 12,349 of JAAZMP010000052.1, read as the reverse complement.
CCCAAAGGAAATGGTTCAAAATAATCGTCCGGCGCCTGCAAGAACGAATCAAAACCTGCAGGTATAATCAGTGCAAAAGACGAACCATTGACAAAAATAGCGACGCGCCCTTCTAAAAGGTTTCCGACTACCCGGTCCACCCTTTCCGTACTTAATAAAGAAGGAAAAAGTGAGCAAGGATTATCGCTGATATAATCCTCAATGTAGCCGCTGCCTAAAATTCCGTCTACCTTGATATTTTTAAGACGTGACCGCAGTTCCCCTAATATCTCCTCTCCAACCAGCCCTTTAATGTAGGCAAACGCCAATTCTGTTTTACTTAAGCTGCCAATTTCCATACTTTCGATCCAGAGATTGGGGCTGCGGATGCGCCGACGGACAAGCGATGTGTTCGTGCGAATGCTTTCTACAAAACCTTCACGAACACCTCGTATAGAAGCTTCTGCACTGGGTTCTGAAACTTCCCGGACATTCCAACCCTGCGTTTCACAGATAAGAGCCCGGGCCGTACCATCGAATAAAAGAGCCGTTCGGCCAATAGAAATTCCATAGTATAGCTCTGCCATATTCCCTGTGGTTCGGCTTTCAATTACACTGAGCAGCCTCCGCCGGGTCGTTTCAAAAATATTTTTTTTGTGCACTTCATCCATGTTCGTCAAAAAAATATCTACTTTGACAGAATGTAGCGTGATTTCCAAAGCATTGGTATCCACCAAACCATCAATATACAAAAGAGCGGCCGGGACTTTTTCCGGACCGGATTGAAACTCTTGTATATTAACATCATAACTTTCTCCGGTAACCTGACGAAATAGCTGCAAGTTATCTTCCAGCCGGTTTGATAAGGGAAGGTCTTGAAAAGCTTTTTCCCTTTGGCTCAGATCATTAAAATCGCCCAATCCGGGCAATTCTTTGGGTTTCCAGTCTGTTTTTTTTGCATTTGGTTTTCTTGTGTTTTTAATTTTGCGTAACAAAACCCTGGCTAATTTTTGTAATAAACCTGATTTAATACTCATATTTAAATTATTCCCTGTCGAAATATTCCTATGCTGATATTTTGAAATGGTAAACAAAGGTTTCTGTCATTTGGTTTACACAAACCCCGGGCATTAAGTATAATGAAGACAAGGAAAGAAGGTGCAATAAATGCGTACAGGAACAACCCGGTTGCCGTTACACGGGGGGAAATGCCCGGCCTGGCTTTTTCAAAAGATGAAACATCTTGCTGGTTTGATTATAGAGGTTATTGTGCTGGAGTTTGGAGCAAAGGAAGTTTTACAGCGGGTATCTGATCCTTTCTGGTTCCAGGGCTTGGGTTGTGCACTTGGTTTTGACTGGCATTCTTCCGGGCTTACCACCACGACCTGCGCCGCCCTGAAGGAAGGCTTGAAATGCAGGGAAAAAGAGCTGGGTTTTTTTATTGCCGGTGGTAAAGGGAAAACTTCCCTGCGGACGCCGCAGGAAATCGAAGCTGCAGGCAGCAAGTTTGCTTTGGGCAGACATATAGAAGCCCTGCAAGATACCAGCAGGCTTGTGGCCAAGGTAGACAACACAGCACTTCAAGATGGTTATAATCTCTATCATCACTGTATTTTCTTTACAGATAAAGGTGATTGGTCGGTGGTACAACAGGGTATGAACGAAAATACCCGCTGGGCGCGGCGCTACCACTGGTTGGGAGAAGGATTGAAAAGTTTTGTTTCAGAACCGCATAAAGCTATATGCTGTGACTACCGTCAACAAAATATCCTCAACCTCATAGCGGCAGAAAGTGAAGAAAACAGGGAGAACAGCGCTCTTTTAAGCAGGGAAAACCCGGAAAGATTCCTGAAAGAGTGGTCCAAAATCAAAGAACACGAAACTTCGCTGGACCTTCCCAGGCACCACCCCCTTCCTCAGGGGAAAAGAATATCAGCTTCATTGTATAAAGCCTATCTGGAACAACCGCGGGATTTCCAGGGGCTTCTGTCCATTTCCGGAGTAGGCCCCCAAACCGTCAGGGCTTTGAGTCTTTTAGCGGAGCTTACCTTTGGTACACCACCCAGCCGTAAGGATCCGGTCCGCTATAGCTTTGCTCACGGTGGCAAAGACGGACACCCCTATCCCGTAAACAAGGTAACATATGAACAGTCCATCCAAATCCTAAAGGAAACCGTTTCAAAAGCCAAAATTGGCGAATACGACAAAATGAAGGCCTTGAAGCGCTTGGCCACCTTTGCGAAACAAGGAAACGACAAGGTGTTTGAAAAGCCCCGACAACAAGGGTAACAACTCGGACTGTCACCCTAACCCACCGATCGCCACCCTAAACCAAGAATTGGCAACCTAATCCTAATCCACGGGTTTCCCTCCTGAACAGGGTAAAGGATCCTGCCTGAAAATTAGGCTCTGTCCGCCAAAGATTCAAGATTTTGCGCTTTGATCAAAGTGACAAAAATTACAAGGGCGGGGAATATTCCTCGCCCTTGTAATTAAACCGGATCCCGATGGATGGTACAGACAAAAAAAGCAGTATTGGGATTTATACGGAAAATGGAAAGGCCAAATCGCCATTTATAAGCCGTTCCTTATGCGATGGCGCCAGGGGAGATTGGCCCATAATCAAGTTGGTTAGCATCCCCGCTTTGCGATATTCCCCGATAGCCACATATCCGAGGAGGCGGTTTTTTTGGAATACGAGCCTTAGGTAATGCGGCTCCTTTTTTGATTGCAGGGGATCTTCCATTTCGTAGATTTCCAACAAATTATCTGTGCCAGGAGTATACCCGATTGCATCAGGCGATAAAGAAGCCCTCCGGACTTCCTGATGGCGATCTGCTCCACCCGGTACACGGCCCAGCCCAACGGCGATTACGGGAAGCCCGAAAAATTCCGTGGCATTCATGCGCATCGATCCTTGATAACTAAACTGATCCCCGCTCATGTTGGCCCCGGCGATCCTTCCTTGTGCCGTGGCATTGGGCCAAAGTGCATTATTTGCCGGTATAGCCAGCAGCAAATCTGGGCATAGGGCAACATCCCCGGCGGCATAAATGCCGGGCCGGTTGGTCTGCAACTGAACATCTGTCACCACACCACCTATGTCCCTTTTTATGTCACTTTTATCAAGAAAAGGCGTGGAGGGCCTAACTCCTTTTCCAACTACGACGAGATCGGACTCCAACTCTTGCCCATCAGCCAAGGTAACACCGGTTACACCTTTACCATTGCCATTGCCATGTATTTCTATGACATCATTTTGCAAGATCAGTTTTAAACCTTTTTCTCTTAAGTAGGCAGCCATGATCTCTGCACCCTTTTTATCCAACATTTGTGAAAGAACCCCGCTGGAGGTAACCACCAGGGTTGTTTCCAGACCAAGCCTGTGCAAAGCATAAGCTGCCTTAAGGCTTACCAATCCGCCGCCCATCAACAATGCTTTTCGTGAATTTTTCGCCCTGGATGCAATTCTTTTAGCATCCCCAATCGTGCGTAAGGAAAACACCCCCGGGGTTTTTATCCCCTGAATATCCGGCATGGTAGGAACACCACCGGAGGCGATTAAAAGCTTTTCAAAGTGAAGATATTGTATGTTACGATCTTCAATGGTATCATCCGTAGGTTTATAAGCAAGGTTTTTTTCCCGGCTGTTGACTTCCAAAACTGTTCCACTGATAAGTTCTATGTCATTCTGATGATAAAAGTCCGTTTCTTTAAAAAACAGTTTCTCTAGGGGCACAAGGCCGGCCAGGTAGTAAGAAATCAAGGGGCGATAATAAGGAAATTGTCCTTCAGCACTGATCATGGCCAACTTTCCTTCGGGATCCCGTTTGCGAATGGCACAAGCGGCGTAAAAAGCGGCGGGGCCGCTGCCAATGAGGGCATATGTTGTACGGTTCATTCTTATCACTTCTCCCGGATTACTTCTTCAGTTTTTAAGAAAGTCCCAGCTGGGCTCGCTTGTCATTGATATGGTTCTCCATCAATTCGGCAGCCTTAATGGGATCTTCCTCCACAGCAAAGGTAGCCCCGATTACATCATTGGCCCCTTCTGTTAACAATGCTGCCACATTGCTGCTCCCCAATACGGGAGGCACTGTCCCCAGAACCGTGAAAACTCCTGAGCCGATCACATAAGCACCAATGCTTACGGCCTTTTCGGACATCCATTCCGGGGCCGCTCCAGCCAAAGGCAGATCACTGATATCGACGTCCAAAGCCTTGGCTATTGCCGCCGCCACAACCAAAATACGGCTGATATCCACACAGGAACCCATGTGTAGCACCGGCGGTATTTGCAGCGCTTCACAAACTGCCCGTAAACCCGATCCGGCCTTGGCAGCGGCTTCCGGCAGAAGAAGGCCGGCCTTGGCGCTGGCAATAGCTGCACAGCCGGTTTCCACAACAAGGATATCCCTGCTAATCAGTTCTTCGGCAAGCGCTACATGCCCATAGTCGTGTTTGATCTTGGGATTATTACAACCCACAATGGCTGCAATCCCTTTTATGCTGCCCCCCTTGATCGCATCTAACAGTGGATCAAGGGAACCTCCAAGGGCCGATACAATCGCCTCCACACTGAATCCGGCCACAAATTCCATTTTTTCGGAGGGGATCAATACTTTGGCTTCGTTTCTGTGAGGATAATTTTCCACGGCGCTGCGAACAATTTCCCCTGCAATTTCCAAAGCTTTTTCTTCGTCAAAGGCAACATGCTGTGCACCGGGAAACTTAGCTTTCGGCGAGGTGGAAATAATTTTGGTATGATAACATCCGGCCACATCAGTCAAAGAAGGCATGATACATTGCACATCTACGACCATGGCCTCCACTGCGCCGGTAACAATGGCTAACTCCTGTTGTAAAAAGTTGCCGGCAACAGGAACGCCATGCCTCATCAAAAGTTCATTGCCTGTACAGCACATGCCACAAATGTTGATCCCTTTGGCGCCCTTGGAACGGGCCAGTTCAATCATTTGCGGATCTCTTGCCGCCTGGACGATCATCTCCGAAAGAGTAGGTTCGTGTCCATGGACGACAATATTTACCTCATCTTCCTTTAGAACGCCAAGGTTGCTTTCTCCGCGCTGAGGCGTAGGTGTACCAAACAAAACATCGGATAGTTCGGTGGCCCACATGGAACCGCCCCACCCATCGGATAAGGCAGCACGCAACCCCTGCAAAATCAAGTTTACATAGTCCGTATCCACGCCTATGTGGGTGCGGTGCATAATCTCTACGATTTCCCTATCGATCCCCCGGGGAAGAATCCCCGCCTCACTCCACCTGTTTTTCCTTTGGGCCGGAACGCGCCCTACAAAGTCAAGGTTACCTTTTCTAGTGCCGAATTCGTCTAAGGCCTTATATGCAATGTCTGCGGCGATCTCTTTTTCCGAACGCTCTTCACTGGGTACATTTAGCTCCCGGGCCAGAGACAAAAGTTTTTCCTTATCCTTGATCTCATAATCCGGCGCATCCCCTTTTGCGGCGTGCAAAAGGGCCTCCACAATGTCACGCCCATGATCTGAATGGGCAGCTGCACCTGCGGCAATGGCACGAAGCAGATTGCGGGAAACAATTGTATCGGCAGTGGCACCGCAAACTCCCCGTTCCGGGCCATTGCCAAAAGGATCTATGCGGCAAGGCCCCATGTTACAGTTGCGACAGCATAACCCCAAAAGTCCAAAGCCGCACTGGGGATCCTGGCTTTCAAGCCTATTCCAGGCGGTTTCTATGCCTTCCTGTTCAGCCCTGGAAAGCATCGTCTGTGTAGCAGGATCTATGCTTTTTTGAGCAAACTTATTTTGGGTCATGATTTTTCTTCTCCTCTTTATAAAATTTTAGCTCATGCCGGTCTACTGCCGTCACAAGCTATACTTCCAGAAAATTGGCCAGGTAGTCTTTACGTTTTTCTTTTGCATAAGCCGGTACTTCTTGCAACGAAATCGCCTTTGTCGGACACGCGGCTACACAAGCAGGAATTTCCCGATCGGGGCAACGATCGCATTTAAGGGCAATCTGTTCCTTTCGATCCTGGACGATCGACCCAAAAGGACAGACCATTACACACATCCAACAGCCAACACATTTTTCCGAAATATGTTTTACCAACCCTGTTTCCGCTTCTCGCCACAGGGCACCGCCAATGCAGGCTTTGATGCATTGTGCATCGGCACAATGGCGGCATTGCAAAGGAAAATTAAACTCTGGTCCTGCCTCCACATAAACCCGGGAAACAGGAAGCCTATCTTCAAAAATAGCCGTAAAAATATTTTTGGACTCCGAATGTTCTACAGCACAAGCCAGTTCGCAGCTTTTGCAGCCGATGCAGTGTTCGAGGTTGATCAAGATCTCCTTCATGTTTTTTCACCTCCCTTCTGCAAAAAAGGCAGCACTATAAGGTAAAGGCTAAATATTCAAAAAAAGCAACCCGCAACTTTTGCACAAATATTCCGGCCGAGTATTACTGATTAGACCCTAAAAAGCCTGTTTTGACAGCTCAATTGTTTGAGATTATCATATTTGTACGATTGTTTCTCAATTTTTATTTTCTCTTACTTCTTACAATTGCTTCTCTTAGTACTTCTAATACTTCTCTAAAAAAAATTGTTTTCCTGCAATAAATGCTTGAATCCTACCACTATGCCACAAAGCAAACCTGCGCCCACCGACAGCTTTTTTTAAAGGCAAAGGGGCTGCCTTTTAAAAGGCAGCCCCCATTTTCATCTTGTTTATTCAGGAAAATAAGGTATATTTTCCTTTCATTGTATCTCTACAAAGTGAGTAGAAAGAACATGCTCAGCCTTTCTAAGCTCCTCCAAGACATTTTCCCCTATGGGGTTGTCTACCTGCAAAACCATGACTGCCTCACCGCCTACTTTTTGGCGGCCGACCTGCATTCCAGCAATATTGACATCATTGTTGCCCAAAATGGTGCCCACTTTTCCTATGACACCAGGCTTGTCAACATATCTGCAAACAAGCATAAAACGGGAGGGAGCCACTTCGATGTGATAGTCGCCAATTTGGACAATGCGTATATCGTTTGCCGTAAAAAGCGTACCGGCCACAGTATGGGTATGATCACTGGTTTTTACCTTTACTTCAATTAAGTTATTAAAGATGGAAACATTTTTGCTGGTGATTTCTTTGACTTTTATGCCCCTTTGTTTAGCAATGATTGGAGCGTTGACAAAATTTATATTTTCATTCAACATGACACGTAAAAACCCCTTGAGCAATGCTGTAGTAAGGGGTGTAACAGGATACTCTGCCATGTCTCCGTTGTAGGTAATTTCTATGGATTCAACCCTGCCGTTAAAAACCTGCATATAAAAGCTGCCCAGCGTTTTCATGAGAGGAATAAAGGGTTCCATTTCGGTTAAAATTTCCGGCGGCAGCACGGTAACATTGACCGCCATATGAATAGGTTCACCCTTCAAAAAATTAACCATTTCTTCAGCCACCTGGACAGCAACGTTTACCTGCGCTTCTTGCGTAGAAGCTCCCAGATGAGGAGTGCTGAGCACCTGTTCCAGTTTCAAAAGAGGATTGTCCTGCCGGGGAGGTTCTTCCTCAAAAACGTCCAAAGCAGCACCGGCAACTTTACCGTCTACAATGGCCTTGTAAAGGGCTTCTTCATCGATCAGCCCCCCACGGGCACAGTTAATAATGCGTACGCCGTCTTTCATCTTGGAAAATTCGGCGGCACCGATTAGGTACTGGGTGGCAGAGGTTTTGGGAGCATGAAGAGTAATGATATCCGCTTGGGCAAAAATTTCTTCCGGTGAAACAGGGACAACCCCGATTTTTTCAGCTCTTTCGGCGGAAATATAGGGATCGTAGCCTAAAACATTCATACCAAAAGCTCTGGCTCTTTTAGCTACCTCGCTGCCAATGCGACCCAGCCCAAAAATGCCCAAGGTTTTTTTGAAAAGTTCCAAGCCTACGAATTTACTTCTTTTCCACTGTCCTTTTTTTAAAGAAACCGAGGCCGAAGGAATGTTGCGGGCCATAGCCATCATTAAAGCCATGGTATGTTCGGCTGCAGAAATTGTATTGCCCCCCGGTGTATTGATAACAAGGATGCCTCGCTCGGAAGCCTTTTCTACATCAATGTTATCAACTCCTACACCGGCTCTGCCTATCACCTTCAGTTTTTTACCTTCAGAGATAAGTTCTGCGGTAACCTGGGTGCCACTGCGCACCAGCAAACCGTCATAATCCTTTATGATTGCCATGATTTCCTGGGAAGAAAGATCAGTTTGGATATCCACTTGGGCAACTTTTTCCAGTAATTTTATACCTTTCTCAGAAACAGGATCACTTATCAAAATCCTGTACTTTTTATCTTTTTCCATATGGTCTACCTCCCGGGGTTAAATCGCTTCTGAAATTGGGCATCTATGAAATCGGAAATATCTGTTTTAGCAAAAGGTATTTTCTTCCCAGCCAATTGCATGTAATTTGGCACCAAAGAGGGCCAATTTAGTACATTATACAAGCCATTTTCTTTGAATGCAAGCATTCTCGAGTTTAAAGGATCTCTAAACCTGGGATATACAGTTTTTTGCATGTGGTACGTTTTTTGTAAAAAATTAAAAAACGGGTTTAACGACGGAATTTATAAAGACCGCGATTTACCCGATGTTTACCCTGGTTTTTTGTTCAGGGTTATTAAATTAAAATTGCTTGAGTGTTTAAAAGTCGATAAGACCCAAGCTTATTTTTAGCGCATAGTCCACCTTGGACATGGCCTTTTCATCTAATTCCGTTATTCTTTGTTGCAAGCGCTGTTTGTCGATTGTGCGCACCTGCTCCAAAAGGACAACCGAATCTTTTTCAAGCCCATATTCGCTCGCTGAAAGTTCTACATGCGTCGGCAGTTTTGCTTTTTCGATATGTGAAGTAATGGCAGCTACAATTACCGTGGGGCTGTATTTATTTCCTACATTGTTTTGTACGATTAAAACCGGCCGAAAACCTCCCTGTTCCGAACCAACGACGGGGCTAAGGTCAACATAAAAAATAAAGCCGCGTTTAACATCCACCGATTTCACTCTCCATCTACCATTTCCTCGGCAAGTTGGTTCGCTTCATTTTCTGCGGAGATAGCTTCGTTGGCCAGGGCCAAATTCAACCTGGCCATTTCTATATAACCTTCCTGCATGCGTTCTCTGATTTGCCTTTTTTTACGTTCCCGAAGATAAAGTTTCATTGCTTCCCGGATAAATTCGCTGCGGGTTCTTTTTTCCATTTCTACCACACCATCAACTTCCTTTAATAAATTTTGCGGCAAGCTGATCATTATCCTCCTGGTTCTCGCCATGGAAAGCACCCCCCTAAAACAGGAATTTGTTTTCAAATAAAGCGCAACAATACAGACAGCAGGCAATACTGCTTATTATCCACTTCTTCCATTAATTTATACATCTTTTTATATACTCCAGAGTTTACGGAGCATCCTCATATACTGTTACGTGTTCCGGCATACTTAATGTTTTCTATTTTGCCTTCCCGCCAGTACACCCTGGGAACCCTGCTGCCAATGTTGCAAAGCATCTCGTAGCTTATAGTTCCTAGCTGCGCGGCAATTTTATCAACATGAATTTCTTCCCGGCCCTGCCGGCCGTAAACTACCACTTCATCGCCTTCCCGGACGGAAGGAATTTCCCCTACATCAAGCATGGTATGATCCATGCAGACCCTTCCTGCTATGGGTGCTTTGCGACCCCGTATGAGCATAAAACCGTTGTTGGAAAAAAACCTGCTATAGCCATCGCCGTACCCCAGTGGAACTGTCGCTATAATTGTGTCTTTCGGGGCAAGGTAGTTCCTCCCGTAGCTTACCGGAGTCCCGGCGGGGACTTTTTTTAAAAAAATTATCCTGCTTTTTAAGGACATAACAGGTAAAAGCTTGATTTTGTGTTTCATTTCTTCGGCAGGGTAACAGCCGTACAAGCCCAGGCCAACTCTTACCATATCCAGGTAAGATTCGGGAAGCCCAAGTGTTGCAGCGCTGTTGGCAGCATGTTTTAAAGGTATGGGTATCGCTCTTTTTTTACAAGCATCCAGAACATCGTTAAAAAGACGCAGCTGTTGCCGGGAAAAACTTTTGTCTCTTTCGTCAGCGTTGGCAAAATGTGTATACATTCCCTCCAGTACGATCCCGGGTAAACCGGATACCTTTTCCAGGAAATTTACAGTGTCACGCAGATCGGTCAACCCTAATCTGCCCATGCCTGTATCAATTTTTACATGGATGGCCGCTTGTTTACCCTGGGAACAAGCTTGCTGCGAAAGTGAAACGGCAGCCTTAAAGCTGAAGATCGTTGGCGTCAGCTGCATTTCCAATAAAGACGAATATTGCCCCGGGTCTGTATAGCCTAATATTAAAATAGGTGCCCTGATCCCTTTTTGCCGAAGAGCTACACCTTCCTCCAAGGAAGCAACGCCCAGCATGGATGAACCTTCTTGCAAGGCAACTTTAGCAACTTCGAAAGCCCCGTGACCGTAGGCATCAGCTTTTACCACTGCCATCAGCTTAACGGCATCGGGTAAAAGTTGTCGAAATTCCCTGACATTAAAGGCCAAATTGCTTAGGTCAATGTCCGCCCAAGTAGGCCTGCCTAGAAAACGCGAGACTTCCATCAGTGCTTTTCACCTAGTTTCCGCCAACTGCTACTTAATATTAATTTTTATTCCACAAATTATATATTTATTCCTGCTAAAAGGAAAGATTTGCAGTCATACACTTATTTCCAAATTCTTGGACAGCAAAAATCAGGCCGGGTCAAAGCCCGGCGGATGGCATTAGATTACTTAAAAGGGACAATTTAAAAAGGCTATTTTTCAAAAACTCTTAGGACACTGTTAATTTTTTTGATAGCCGGAAACCCTTTGATGGTTTTTAGTGCCTGCGCAAAACGTTTTTCTTCTACAGCGTGGGTAACAAGAACAATTTCGGCCAAACCTTCTACGCTACGTTTTTGCAGGATCATGTCAAGACTTACATGCTCATCACCGAAAGCGGTAGCCAAGTTGGCAAAAGCCCCCGGTTTGTCAACAGCCTGCAAGCGCAGATAGAAAGCAGAAAACAGCTCTTCCGTGGGAACAATCTTTTTGGTTTTAAATTCCGTTTCCATGATCCCGTTTTCTACCTGGTGGTTGATATTGCGGGCAACATCTATCAAGTCGGCCACAACAGAGCTTCCCGTGGGCAGGGCGCCTGCGCCAAGGCCGTAAAACATGGTCTCCCCTACAGCGTTGCCGACAACAAAAAGCGCATTGTTTTCATAGTGAACTGCAGCCAGGGGGTGGCTTAAAGGTATCAACGTGGGATGGACCTTGAGAGCCAAGCCCTTTTCGTTTTCCTCGCCGATTGCCAGAAGTTTGATGGCAAACCCCAGTTCCCGGGCATAAAAAATATCCCTCTTGCTGATGTTGTTGATCCCTTGGGTATAAACATCGGCAAAGCGAACATGGCTGCTAAAAGCCAGCCCAGCCAGGATACAAAGCTTATAAGCTGCATCCTTGCCTTCCAGATCATTGCTCGGATCCTGTTCGGCAAAACCCTTGTCCTGGGCTTCCGCCAGCGCTGTTTCAAAATCCATGTTTTCCATGCTCATTTTGGTTAAAATATAATTGGTTGTCCCATTGACGATCCCCATCAGACGGATAATCTTGTTGGCACCCAAGCTATGCTTTAAGGGCCTGATCAGCGGGATGCCCCCTCCTACGCTGGCTTCATAGTAGATGTTACGATTATGTTTCCTAGCCAGAAGCAGAAGTTCAGCTCCGGCTGTAGCCATAAGATCCTTGTTGGCGGTAATGACAAATTTTTTGTTGCGCAGCGCTTCTTCCACGTACTGCCGGGATACACCGGTGCCGCCGATTACTTCTACAATCACATCAATTTCCGGATCTTTTAGTACTTCTTCGGGATCTGTGGTCAACAGCTTTCTGTCTATTTTAACCGGCCTTTCTTTTTCCAAATCCCTGACCAGGACTTTTTTTACCTCGATGCCGGCTCCGGCCCTGCTTCTTACCTGTTCTTCGTTCATTTTCAGGATCTCAAACACTCCCGAACCTACCGTACCCATACCCAGAAGCCCAACCCTGATCATGTTTTTTCCCATAAAGCTGACCTCCGTTGCTTTTGCAATATACATAAAAATGTTATTTTTTGCAGTTCAATTTTGCGCTATTATATCATCTTTGAATAGCTCCAGGCAATGGATAGCATAACATATTATGAAAGCCACCCCAAAAATACATCGCGAAAGCGTTTGCATCCTTCGTGTTGGTGCCGCCCAAAAAGGAACAGCACGGGAATCTATAAAGGATTTAATACCTCCGGGCTGTCATTGCG
>JAAZMP010000051.1 GCA_012798755.1 Bacillota bacterium | reverse complement strand
CTTTACAGTTAGCTCCGGGTAGGCGTAGGGTTTTTCTACGATATAGCCCACATCGCGCCAGATTCTTGTGTTTCCGGCACTTACCTTTTTACCCAGTAGAAAACATTCACCAGCGGTAGGGGCAATTAGGCCGAGCAACATTTTAATGGTAGTGGTCTTCCCGGCACCGTTGAGACCAACAAATCCAAGTATTTCCCCCTTTTTCACCGCCAGGCTTAAATTGTCAACGGCTAAAAATTTACCGTAATACTTTGTTAAGTTCGTGATGAATATAGTTGGTTTCACCTTGTTTATCTCCTTGGGTTCCCAAGTATTTATCTTCTATATCTAGTTAAATTATACCTTTGAAACAGCAGAAGCCACATCGTATTTCCTGAAGGCTCCGTTCTCAGTCATTACCTTTTCTAGATATATGTAAATGAATTTGGACTACTGCTGGACTATTTCTGATACCCATTCCATGCAAGGTTAATGGATATAATTTCTTGCGCAAACACAAGGATAAGATTTTATTCACAGGCCATGGCCATTTTTCAAGTAAATTGACTTTCTAAAAAGAAGGTGCTATTATGAAGTTGGCGCCCGTGGTGAAAGGGATATCACGCAGGCCTCCGGAGCCTGAAGTCGGGGTTCGAATCCCTGCGGGCGCACCATTATTTTACCAGTAATCCTTTGCGGAACTCCGAAAAAGCTTAAAAACCGGTGCTTGTAAAAAGGCAACCGGGTTTTTTATTATTTCATAAGGGTTTTACAACGTTGTGGCACAAGCATAAAAGTATCGCGAACCATACAAAGCTGGTTCGCGATACTGGTTTTTTACTCCAAGAAAAGGTACAAGTAAGTTGACATGGCGGCTTATGCCTTTTAACTCAACCGAATTATCATCATGGATGCTCCCAGGCTATTCCCCAACAGTGTTGCAGTTCCGACGAGCAATGGAGCATACATCTGAAGCTGTATGGTAGAACCTGCCGTCAAGCCCACTTCAATCTCATTATAAAATTGAGACAAAGTAAGGGCGGGAGGAATTCTGGACTGGGCAACAACACCACCGTTTATGACCAAACGCGTTCCTAATAAAACGGCTGCTGTGTTATTGACATGATACGAGATACGGTAAATTCCGGCTGTATTCACAGTGAACAGTGTGTTGCCACTTGTAAGAGTAATATCCGGTGAAAGCAGTTGCACACTCGGGAATGAAATGTTGGTGCCGGCTACTAACACGGTAATAAGCCCCCCGGCTGTATTTGCCGCAAAACCTGCTGTAGCGGAAGTCAGGAAGTTTAGGCAATGACATAATGTGATACCTCCTTACCTGATATAAATATATGCAGAAGATTAGTAATGGTGAAAGTAAAGTTTAAAATATGTAGGGAGGTAAAAGAGCACTGGATTCCTAATCCGGGTGCCGCAGGTTCGATTCCTGCCAGGCGTTTAATCATCGTGGTTGCTCATTCTATCAATTTTTGTAAGGGTAACCACTTTTTTATTCTTGGATTTTAAATATGCTAAAATATTTATTTGTGTATCAAATTGCAGCCGAAAAGTTAGCACCTTACGATCAACGATCCTTTGCAAATCCTCTCTTTGTTTTTTTGTTGCAATAAAACAATGTGCTTGCGCAGTGCTAAGTTCTGTATGCCCGGCAACGGACTGAATTGCCGTGTCAGCAAATCCATTATCCCCCAAAATATTGATAAAATTGATCAGCCCTGACCCCAAGAGATCAGCGAAAATCCGTGGTAGAGCATAATTCCTGGAACACCCTTTCCGGATCGAAACTTTCCCCAGACTACGTGCAAATCCAGTCCAAATTCGGTATAATGTATATAGAAATG
>JAAZMP010000050.1 GCA_012798755.1 Bacillota bacterium | reverse complement strand
TCACCGGTAAATCATCCTTTACTATCCGGCAGGTACTATCCGGAAAATTTGGATTTGAGGTGTTAATTGTTAAACTCTTTTTATAATATTTACAAGTTCCCTGAAAGTTATGAAACCCCTGTCCTGCAGATCAAGTAAAAACAAAATGTAACTATACCTGCCCCTAAATTTTAATGGCCGTTCCATAGGCAATGATCTCCGCCATGCCGCTGGCAATCTGGGAAGAAGAAAATTGTATACCCATGATCCCATTGGCACCTAATTTTTCTGCTTCCTCGATCATTTCATCCACAGCCGACTGGCGCACACTTTTTAGAAGATCAGAGTATTCCTTTACTTCACCGCCAACCAAGTTTTTTAAAAAAGCTACAATGTCTTTGCCTAGATGCACCGCCCTGACCTTGTTGCCGATAACAATACCCAACACTTTATATTCGACATTTGTAAGCACAGTGGTAGTTAGCAGCATTTTCCCGGGGCCTCCTTATAATTTCTCACTGGATTGCCTTAACAGCTGCAATAAAGATAAGGTTTTAGAAACTGCGTGCCTGTCATCCCTGTTTTGCTTGGCCAATGCTTGTCTGTAACGAATGCGCTATCCGTGCAACGAGATCCTTTGCTTTATCCATCAGGCCGGCATAGCTGAAAAATCCATGAATCATATCTTCATAGCAATAGTAAGTCACTTCTACTCCGGCTTTTTTGAGACGGCGGGCATAGGCCTCCCCTTCATCATGCAAAGGATCATAGCCCGCGGTAATTACCAAAGCCGGGGGCAGATTACTTAAATCTTCCGCCAAAATCGGTGACGCATAAATATTTTTCCTATCTTCTTCCGTCCGCAGGTAATGATCATCAAAATACTGCATATCTTCCAGCGTAAGGAAATAGCCGTTGAATTTGCTATAAGATGGGTATTCCCTGGAAAAATCAGTGCACGGGTAAATCAAGACCTGGTAGGATATAGGAGGCGAACCACGATCACGGGCCATCAGGGAAACTACAGCTGCCAGGTTGCCCCCGGCGCTTTCACCGCCGATAGCGATTCGCCCGGGATCACCGTTAAGTTCAGGGGCATTTTCAAAGGCCCATTTTACCGCTTGGTAGCAGTCATTTACCGCCGTTGGAAATTTGTGTTCGGGCGCAAGGCGATAGCCTGCAGATATAACGATACACCGCGCGGAGTTGGTCAAAATCCGCAGGGGCGAATCGACAGCATCCATATTTCCTATAACCCAGCCGCCACCATAGAAATGGATAAATACCGGGAAAGGGCCCTTTCCTTCAGGGGTATAAATGCGTAGCTTTATTTTACCGTTTTCGACAGGAATAAAGCGTTCTTGAACAGCTGCAACCGGCTCCGGCGGAAGGGCCGTTCTTTTAGACATTATCCTGGAGCCTTCACGATTTTCTTCAGGTGTAAGTGTATGGATTGGGGGCGCACCCCGTGATTTTAAACAGTCAAGAAATGATTTTGCCTGAGGATGCAAAGACATAGGCAACACTCCTTTGTAATCATATTTCTGTATAGTTTATTTAAAAATTCTTCGAAAGGCTCTACCTGTAGCCTTTCCGGTAACCCTTCGGGCTGCTCTTTTTGCAATTTTTCGGGGGTTACCGCTGGAAAGGGCCTGGAAGTCGCCTAAAAGCCGGGCAATAGTATATAAAAATCCCCTCGTTTTATTGACGCTCATCGGTTTTCCCCTCCTTTACCTTGTTTACATCCCCTTGATCAACACTACCGGAGTGCCGGCGTCAGCCGAACCGCTGACCAGATCAGCCAGGCTGGCCATTACATCTTCCATGCGGCGTGGCGTGGTTCCTTCCCGTTCTGCACTGGATTGTGAAAAGGTAGTTTGTTTGCTTTTTTCTAAGATAGCCTCGATTTCGGCGGCGCTTTTGCCTTGGGCATGATATTGATCAGCCAGGTACTTGTATTTGATCCCCTCTCGAAAGCGGTTTAATCCGCCAGTTGCAGCAAACGCTGATTGGGGGTCATTAAGCTCATAGATGCCGGTTGTTGGATCACGATAGGCACCGTCACCGTAAATCAGCACTTCAATATTTACGTTTAGCTCACGTGCAACTTGTTGCTGCAGTTCTTCTACCAGTTGCTTGCAATTTTTGGGAGCCAGTTTGATTTTGTTGTCGGAAGATTTGTTGCTGCCCAGCAAGCCCCATTCTGAAGAAGCCTCTCCATTGGTGCAGACTTCTTCTAAGGTGATAGTGTTTCCTATTTGCTGTTTGATTTTCTGTTTGGTCTTTTTGCGCTTGTGAACGTTAGATACTATAACAGCGTGCGGGCTATAACGGGCAACAGCCAAAGGATCGTTATCCAGAAAGAGGACGGGCCTGGCCCCGGCCGCGGATATGATTTCGTGATAGAGTTTGACATAGCTAACCCCGGTAACGGGATGGACAAATCCAGGATCAGCCATGATCTGGCTGGAAATTTCCTCATTGCCCAGCCGCCCAGCCAGCTTGGTAGAGACTACTTTGTTGCCCATTTCGTCATAGGGAACGGAAAACTGAACAATGACTTCACCTTGGGGAACTGCTTGGGCAACTCCTTTCAGAATCAGGGAAAAACGATTTCTGCTAGCCGTAGGAAAAACCACCCCTACTTTGCTATCTCTTGCCAAGCTGAGCCTCCGGGTAAATCCCGCAGTGATATCTTCTACAGTGATAAAGTTATTTTGGGCCCTGGCCACCACCGATTCGGTGATACAGATAATATCACCATGGCTGAGCAACCCGTCCCGGTGGCAGTCCTTTAGCCTGGCATAAACCTTGTCTATTATGGACATGCCCGGTAGAACCACACCCATTTTTATGCCAAATGCCAGTTGTCCTACATAATCAGGCAGTTTAACCATTATCAAATCACCTCTAACATTTTAATGTGCAATTGCTATAATTGATATGCATTTAGAGAGTTTGAAACATTGTAAAAACTATTTGCTTATTTTAATAACTTGCCCCGGCAACATGGAAATAATCTCCGGCAAACCCCGGCGGCCGGCCGGTGCCCCAAAGAAAAAACCAGCAACTGCACTGCTTCCCCAACCTACTACATGCTAACCATGATATACATATATGTGTACATAGTCTTTGCCGGCATGGCCCAAAGTTTCCCGCTAGCCCAGCGGCAGCCAAGCCAGTTAGATCGTACAGCTTAAAACACTGTCCAGCCATCCCCAACTGCTTGGTGTTATCTAATTCCGATCTTTTAACACTATTAGTTATCGGCAACATAAAATCCTGCTTCTTCTCTAAATAATCTAACATAC
>JAAZMP010000049.1 GCA_012798755.1 Bacillota bacterium | reverse complement strand
TGCGGGGCGGGTTAGAAAAAACGGAAGTCAAGGCTAAAACCATTATTGTTGATCCCAACGTGTTTTTCCTGCGGAACCTGGGCGCCGTCAATAACACTATTGTGCATGAGTGTGTTCATTGGGACAAGCATAGAAAGGCCTTTGAACTAGAACGTTTATATAATGGCAGCGCCGCTAAAATCAAATGTCAAGTAGTTGGCGGCATAAAAGATGATGAGGAAGCAGTCGGAACATTCACCTATATAAATGACCGTTATGTTAAGCCCCATAGATTCAAAAAGGGTGTTTTGGAAAGGAATCAAACTTTTTCCATTAGCGCTATAGATGCTGCGATTCAAAGCCTTACCCATCCAGAAATAAAAAATGGCAATTACTTATACATAAATTCCCACTTCGTCTTAGATCATCCAAAGTATGTAACAGCTGTTGTAAAAGTTGAGGAAGGTGAGAATATCAAATACCGTTTTGGCCCTTCAGGCGGGTTTGATCTTGATGAAGAAGGGTTACCGGTCAAAGGCTAGGCCGAATTCCAAGTTAATATAATTAGTTACTTAGGTATTTGGCCTCTTCGACCCGATCCTTGCATTTGGCTTTGGCTCTGTACAAGGCCTGGTCTGCCGTTTTAATCAACTCTTGTGCGGTGGTGGCGCACTCTGGCAGGGCGGAAACTCCGATGGAAATTGTGCAGGCACATCGGTTTTTTATTGCTTTTCTGTTCCGCTCCGCTACTTTAAGGGCCTCCTTTAGGCTAATTCCCGGCAAGATCACAGCAAATTCCTCGCCACCGTAACGGGCGGCAATATCTGTTTCACGGATGTTTTCTAACAAGATGGCGGCAACCCGCTGAAGGATTTTATCCCCTGCCTGATGCCCGTAGGTATCATTTATGTGTTTGAAGTTGTCTAAATCCAGCATTAGCAGGGATATTTTCCGGTAGGCTTTTCTTTTAATGAGAGTTTGCAGTTCGGTTTGAAAGAAACGGTGATTATAAAGGCCGGTTAGACCATCTCTGAGGGCAAGCTCCCTAAAATAACGTCGGGAATGGTTAATGGCAATTATTGTTAAAGCCAGCATGATCAGGATGGGCAATAGCAAGAAAAAGGAGAGACGAATGCCGGAAAAGGTTGTTTTTAGATTTTCAGCGACGAAGGATTCAAAGGGTTTGGTTACAGTAATGGTCCAATCTAGTCCAGATATCAAGGCAGTTCCCTGTAAATAGGGGGCTGCTTTTTCTTTAATAATGGGCCCGAAAGTAGCAACGATAAAGGGAAGGGAGGGCGACCCATGTCCGGCTTCCGGGGCAAAAAGCAAAACGGCCTTGTTATCATCGGTTACTTGGTCGGCAAGAAGGAGCACCTCGTCATCTTTATTTCCTAACAAGGTAGTTTCAGCCACGTAGTTTAAGTTTAGTAACGCTATTATCAGTCTGCCCTTGTTTTCCGGATCTTCTGTCTGGGCTGAACAAGCAAAAGCGAAATGATCTTCTCCGCTGGCGGGTTCTATGCACAACAATTCGCATCTAGAGGGCAAAGAGGCCAACTGATCGCTGCTTAAATAAGGACGAAGGTTCCCCGGCGGTATTTCAGTTATTAGTAAGCCTTTGTGATCTGTTACCAGTAAAGCTTCACATGAAGGGCAGCCTTCCATTGTTTTCATTAACAATTCTTTTATAACTTGAGGATCTTCGTGCTCGATGAGGGGGTTTAAAGCTAAAATGCGAACCCGCTCCCGAGCCTGGAGAAGTTTTTCGGCCAGGCGGGTGGCCACCCGGGCCGCTTTTTTTTCTTGCTGTTGTTTTGTAGCGGACAAAGTGCTTGATAACTGCCCCCGGACTAGAAGGCCGGCAAATAAAATAAAGGCTACCAGTAGTATGATTAATAAAAAAATTGCCTGTCTGATAATCGGCTTGGTATACATTGCTGGCCCAACCTTTCCTTAAGACCAAAAAGTAGTATTCCATCGTAATACCTATTAATTCGACAAATAACTGGCTTTATCCTTTGGAGGGAAAACAGGAGGGGCGGAGGGTTAACGCAGCGGCATGAAGGTGTATTTAAAGCTACTTTCTATTTTCCCAAAGGTAAATTTGCTTTGCTTGCGGCAGGTTTTAGGTAAAAACATGGCGAAATCCTAGTAGGAAAGCCGCTAGGAATAAAATAAGGTCGAAGCGGGTGTGCTAATAGATAAGATTCAATTTATAGTCAATCCTGTAGCTGGAGGGGGCAGGGCCGGGGATTTGGTTCCTGAAAGTATGAGTAAGAACTTCTTGGGTATAGAAGTAAATAAAGGAGGATAGTATCCCCCATCTCTCCCCTTAGGGGGAGGAGATCCTCGAACCCGGGTGGGACAAAGGGACAGGTCATTTGGCCCACCATTACCTGGTAACCTAGAAAGGGGCTTGTTTAGGGATTCCCTTTTTCCCGGTTAGCTAAGGCCACAACCCGCCCCGTAGGAAAGCAAGCAATTAAGCTCTTTTCCACGGGGCGGTGTTTTTGCACTAGGCAAACTGTAAAAAGTGACCAAAAGGCTAAAGATTGACAATTGAAACAATCAAATTTACCCGCCCTTTTTTACCCCTTTTTCCCTAACTCAATTAAAAGGTGAGCTTGCTTGAGAAAAAGGAGAGTTTGGAAAATAATTTTAAAAGGCATGCTATTTAAGGTTTACCTGTCCAGATATCATCTATAACTAGTCCAATAGGGCTGTCTATTTTGTCCGAAAACCGTTAATATACAATATCCTGGGGAGGCATTTTACATGGATCAAAGATCCCAATATATATGGGAATTGTTGAGGGAAGAACAAGAGAAATTACGGAAGAAATTACGAAAAGGGGTTTGGTCGGTACAAGAGCAGGGGAAGATAGAGGATGAGAAGGCTCGCCAACGGCTTCGTCAACAGGCGGAAACCCGGAATGTAGAAATACGTACAAAGCTTGGGGAAAGTATAATTTCATTTTTTGATGTGCTTAAACAATTAGGTTGGCCCCCACACGGCGAAATGAACTTAGGAGAGGCTAAAGCGATAGTTGAGGCGGCGGAGGCATCAGGGGTTGCGGCAGTAGCTGATGCTGTCGATAGACACTTTGTACGGAAGTATAATTCAAAGGGAATATTGCGAATGTTAGATAGCTGGAGGCGCAAAAAAGCGCTTGGAGAACGTATAGAAATTTTGGAACAAGCTATTCAGGTACATAATTATGGTTGCTATTATGTGTCAGTTCCGATCATATTGGCCCAAATTGAAGGAATAATTGCTGATAATACCAAACATTTTGGACAAATGAGTGGAACCAAACTTATTGAATACTTGGAAAAAGAATTTAAGGATAAAGAGCAATACTCGATTGAAAATAGCTATTTAAATTTTTGTAAGTTGGTTTTGTATAAAAGATTTGGTCACCAACAACCGATTAGCTCGAAATTTAGCAGACACGCAATAATTCATGGAGGTGATATTAAATATGGAACAGAAGCCGGCTCGCTGAAGGCAATTCTTACATTTGATACATTGCAGGCATTATTGTTAGGCGAAATGGACCAGGAAAGCTGAGGTGTTGTTATCACAAAACGGCTATGTCTGGTTTTTTAATTAGGGTTTCCTGCACAACCCCCGGATCCCGATAATTACTGCATTTAGCCCATCTTTATGATATAATAAGTGAAGGGACAGGGGACAGGACATTCGTCCCACCATTATCTGGGGGAGGCGAGGGAACAGGTCATTTGTCCCACCATTTACTGTAAGTAGCAAGATAAAGGGGCGCATCTGTTATCTCGTGAGCTGACCATTAAAATCGTTGTAAAAAGAGCCACAACCCCCCGTTGGAAAGCAGGCAATTAAGCGCTCTTC
>JAAZMP010000048.1 GCA_012798755.1 Bacillota bacterium | reverse complement strand
TGGTCGCCGGCTGCAGCTTGCTGCTTAAATGTTCAGCTTTGAAGGAGGTGGAGTGCAGTTTTGGGGTTATTTTGGGATCCGGCACATAACGACAGGTTGAACGCTTCTTTGCCGGGCGAGGAGCGTTTTTTAGACCTGCAGCTTTTCGCCAACGGCGATGGCGAGGATAAAACGGAAGAACCGACACCACATCGGCAAAGAGAGGCGCGCAAGCGCGGGCAGGTTATGAAAAGCATGGAGGTAAACGCTGCCGCGAATATGCTGGCGATGGTGCTGCTGTTTGCTGTTATTTGGCGTTATTGCTTAAACGGCTTTATCTCGATCTTGAACTGTTACCTGCGGGAGCTTCCGGGGATGGAAGTGGATATACTTTCCCTTGATTACCTGTTTCGTTTTGCCCTGGAGCATTTTCTTTTACTGGTGGTGCCTTTCCTGATGGTGGCCTTGGTCGTGGGCGTGGCTTCCAATATCATGCAAGTTGGTTTTTTGGTCTCCAGCGAGGCTATCCAGCCGCAGATGAACCGCATTAACCCCGTGGAGGGGGTTAAGCGTATTTTTTCAGTTAGAGCTCTCTTTGAGTTAGTCAAATCTCTGCTAAAAATATCTATTATAGGATTGGTAAGCTATTCTTATTTAAGATCCCGCCTACCGGAAATGCTGGAGCTTTTGGGGCAGGAAAGCGGTGTTTTTGCCATGGTCATGAAGGAAATTTTGCAGGGGCTGGCTCTCCGGGTGGCTCTCGTATTTTTATTTTTAGCACTGATGGATTTTCTTTATCAGCGCTATGAATTTAAAAAAACCCTGCGCATGACCCGCCGGGAGGTTAAAGAAGAATACAAACACTTGGAGGGTGATCCGCACTTGCGCGCCCGCCTAAGGGAAAAGCAGCGTGCCATCACCTTGCAGCGGGGGCTTTCCAGGGTTCCTGAAGCAACGGTGGTTATTACAAACCCTACGGAAATTGCCATTGCCCTGCGCTATGAGGAGAAAACCGATCCGGCTCCTTTGGTTGTGGCCAAAGGGGCTGCGAAAATGGCCCGGCGCATCAAGGAATTGGCCGGGGAAAACGATATTCCCATTATCCATGATCCCCCTGTAGCGCGTATGCTTTTTTACCAGGTGGAGGTGGGAGAAGAGATCCCTGCAGATTTGTACCAAGCTGTAGCAGAGATTCTTGCCCTGGTTTACCGCCTTCAGGAGAAAGAACAACATAAACGTTCTGCCAGTGTATAAAATGTCGAAAGTTTACTTGCAAATTTTGGAGAAAAGCAATATAATTATAGCAAATTATGGTTTTGCCCGTATCTTGCACGGGAAATAGACGTATCAATTTACCACAGGCTGCAACCCACATGTAAAAGAGTGTCAAAATTGTGCATATTTTGCCTTACGTGGTAAACACAGCGATGGAAGAATGGGGGTGCTGGTTCTATTTTTACCTGGCGCGCGACTTTGACAAACATTTTAAAGAATATGGACATCGTCGTTGCTGTGGCCTTTGTTTTTATCGTAGTTATTATCATTATTCCCATACGCCCCATTATTTTGGACATGCTGTTGGTAATCAATATAACTTTTTCTTTGATTATCATCTTGGTTTCACTTTTTGTGACAGAAATTTTGCAGCTGGCCACTTTTCCTTCCGTGCTTTTGATAGCCACCCTGTTCCGCCTGGCTCTTAATATTTCATCAACGCGTTTGATCCTCACCGAAGCCCAGGCCGGGTGGGTAATCGATGCTTTCGGCAAATTTGTGGTGGGCGGCAATTATGTGGTTGGGCTGGTTATTTTCATCATCATTACCGTGGTGCAGTTTGTGGTCATAACCAGTGGCGCCGGGCGTATCGCCGAAGTGGCGGCCCGTTTCACCCTCGATGCCATGCCCGGTAAACAGATGAGCGTAGATGCCGATTTTAATGCCGGGCTTATTGATGATGATGAGGCCCGTAAAAGAAGGCGCAATCTGCAAAGGGAAGCTGATTTTTTCGGTGCCATGGATGGTGCCAGTAAATTTGTCAGAGGGGATGCCATTGCCGGTATAGTTATCGTTTTGATCAACATCTTAGGCGGGCTTTCCATTGGTATGCTGCAGCACGGCATGAATTTTGAAGCTGCGGCGCGGACCTACACTATTTTGACCGTTGGTGATGGTTTAGTGGCTCAGATACCGGCGCTGCTTGTCTCGACAGCAGCAGCGATGCTGGTGACACGTTCTACGGCTGAAAAGGGCTTTGGAACAGATTTTAGTGCACAGTTTTTTGCTTTTCCCAAGGTTTTGGCGATTGTTTCCTTTATTCTTTTATCCCTGGCCCTTGTTCCTGCGCTGCCCTTTTTACCTTTTTTTGTTCTTTCGGCGGCCTGCGGTTTCGGGGCCTTTACATTGCTTAAAGAAGAACAGGCCAAGTTAAGGAAAAAGGAAGTGCCGGAAGAAAGCCCGGAGGTGCTGCCTTCGCCTGAAGAAGATCTGCGTTCATTGATGCGTACGGATCTTTTGGAGATAGAAATAGGCTATAATTTGGTTTCCCTTACGGAAAGTGGGGAAAACGGGGATCTTCTGCAGCGAATCACCGCGGCCAGAAGGCGGCTTTCGGCGGAATTGGGCATGATCGTTCGCCCTATACGCATCCGGGACAATCTCCAGCTGTCCCCCAACGTATATTTAATAAAACTAAAAGGCAACGAAGTGGCCCAAGGGGAACTGCGGCCGGGATCACTTCTGGCCCTAAACCCTGAAGAGGTATCGGCGGAGGACTTAGGCGGGATCCCCACCAGGGAACCGACCTTCAACCTACCGGCTGTGTGGATTTCCCCAGCTGTTAAAGAGGAAGCGGAACTTAAAGGATGTACGGTGATCGATGTTACCACTGTGCTCATCACACATCTGACGGAGGTTATAAGGTCCCATGCTTTTGAACTTATAGGGCGTCAGGAAGTCAAGGAAATGGTCGAAGTAGTCAAGGAAACCCGTCCGGCGGTAATAGATGAACTTATCCCGGATCTGATGAGCATCGGCGAGATCCAAAAGATCTTGCAGAACCTGTTGAGGGAAGGGATACCGCTGCAGGATCTACCGACCATCCTGGAAACCTTGGCTGACTTTGCACCAACGACCAAGGATTCTGATGCATTGACCGAATATGTCCGCCAGTCTCTCAGCCGGACGATCAGCGCCCGCTTCAGCGAAGGGAAAAAATTACAGGTCATTACCCTGGATCCTGTTTTGGAGAAACGCATTGCCGAGTCTTTGCAGCAGACTATACATGGTACTTATCCTGTTCTGGAACCGGATACAGCCCAGCGTATCCTCAGGGGTACTACCAACCTTCTGGAAAAATTAAGGCAAAAAGGTTTTTCTCCGGTGGTTCTTACTTCTGCACGTATCAGGCTGCCTTTCCGGCGTCTGATAGAACGTTACCTTCATGATCTTACTGTGCTTTCTTTTGAAGAGATTTTGCCCCAACTTGAAGTAGAATCGGTGGGGGTGTTAAAAGAAGTTGAAAATTAGAAGATATTATGTTCAGGATATGAAAGAAGGAATGCTCCGCATTAGGGAGGAACTTGGCCCGGAGGCGGTGATCATCCAAAGCCGCAAAGTGCGTTTGAAAGGGCTAAAAGGATTTTTTGCGCCACGCAAGCTGGAAATTACCGCTGCAGTGAAAAAACCGTTGCGGGAAGAGGAATCCGACTACTTGGATAATCCTCGTTTCCAAAAAAAAGTCCGGGAAGAAATTGTCGAATTAAAAACGATGGTTAGCCGCTTGATGAACAAAGGTTTAGCCCCGGCGGAGATACATGACGGTGAACAAGAAGAGCTGCACAAATGGCGTCTTCGCCTGCGGCAGCAGGAGGTTTTGGATGAGATTGTCGATCAACTTATAAAAGAAATTAAGGAAGATTTTTCCGGGGAAATTCAACTGACTGAGGAAATTATCGGTCTCATATTGCGCAATAAATTGCGTAAACACTTGAAGACGGCTCCGGAAAAAGGTGCCCAGATTCAGGTATTTATAGGGCCTACGGGAGTGGGTAAAACCACCACGCTGGCAAAACTTGCCGCACGTTACACCTTGCATTTTGGTGAAAGGGTAGGGATTATCTCTATCGATCATTATCGCATCGGTGCATTGGAACAGCTGCGCACTTATGCCGATATTACCGGGCTTCCACTGGAGGTAGTCATGACGCCCCGGGAGTTGCAGCATGCTTTGGAAAAGCTTGCCCATTGCCAGCGCATTTTAGTGGATACCGCCGGCAGGAGTACGATGAACCTTGCTCACATACAGGAGCTTTCCAATTACCTGCAAAATTTGCCTCCGGCAGAGATTATCATGGTCATCAGTGCTACGACCAAATCACGGGATTTAAAGTTGATCAGCGAAAATTTTCGTTGCATGAATTACAATCGCCTTATTTTTACTAAATTGGATGAAACAAACACTTACGGAATACTGCTCAACGGCATTTATCTTACCGGGCTGCCGGTTATATATCTCACAACCGGGCAAAACGTCCCAGAAGACATTTGCTTGGCCGATCTCGATAAGATAAGTTCCATGATTTTGGGGGAGGGTGAATGATGGTTGATCAAGCGGAACGTTTACGTGAAATGTTTAAAGAAAAAAAACCCCAAAAACCACCCCGTAAAAAAAATCTGTCCCGTGTTATCGTTGTTGCCAGTGGTAAAGGAGGCGTAGGCAAGACAAATTTAGTAGTCAATCTAGCCGTTGCCATTGGCCAGTGGGGTCAAAAAACGATAATCCTCGATACGGATATGGGACTGGCCAATGTAGATATTTTGATGAATCTAAAACCCCATTTTTCTTTGGTGGATGTTATTCGGGGCCACAAAGACTTGCGTGAGGTGATGTTAGAAGGGGCCTACAATGTAAACGTTATCCCCGGGGGTGCCGGCTTGTCGGAAATCATCAATTTGGATAGCCACCAGCGGGAACAAATTATCTCCCGCCTCTCATACCTCGATGATGAAGGGGATGTTTTGCTAATAGATTGTGCCGCCGGGCTGTCGCGCAATGTTTTAAGCTTTATTGCCGCCGCCGATGATGTGATTATGGTAACCACCCCGGAACCCACGGCAATCACGGATGTTTATAGCATTATAAAAATCGTGAACAATTATAATTTGCATTCCACCATCAACCTGGTTGTAAATATGGTACACAGTATCGAACAGGGTGCGGCTGTCTTTAAACGTGTACACAAGGTGTGTCATAATTTTCTTGATGTTGATATAAATTTTTTGGGGGAAATAGAATATGATCGGTACGTTCACAAAGCGGCCATAAGCTGTTCTCCCTATATTTTACAATACCCGCGTTCCCGGGCGGCACAATGTGTACGGCGTATTGCCCGGCGGCTTCTGTTTGAGGAAGATACCATCCACGATGTTGCTCAGAAAAAAGGAGGTTTTTTTAACCGGCTTTTAAGGCTTTGGAGTTCATAAGCCTATCTTGACAAACAGGGGAACTGAAATGGATTTTAAAAAAATATTTAGGGAAAATATGCTCCTGGAAGTCCACGATCACAGGCGCCGGGTGTACGGTAAAAGCATCATCTCAGAGATCAGCGATGATCATTTGGTTATAGGTGTACCAATGAAAAAAAGAGAACTCATCGATCTCCAGGAGGGCACGGTTTATATTTTCAAGATGACCTTAGATGATGCTTTATATTATTTCAGAAGCGAAGTTTTGGGGACCAAGATCAGCAGGGACCTGGTTTTTTACCTAATTTCTTGGCCGCAAAAAGCAGAAAGACTGCAAAGAAGGAATTTTTACCGCATCCCCTGCACTTTAGATATTTCTTATTTTGTTGTTTCTTCCGGCGACAGCATGCAGGAAAAGCCTGATGCAGAAAAGGCAGAGACAAAAACAGCGCAGGTTGGTAATTTGAGCGGGGGCGGCCTGCTGCTTATTGCCGATGAAAAACTGTCTGAAGGAACGGTTTTGCAGATGCATCTTTTTTTGCGGAGCAAGAAAAAAAGAAAGAAAGTGACGGTAAAAGGTAAAATCGTCAGGGTGCAACCTTTTAGGCTGGGCAAAACGGTACGCTACCGCTATGGAGTTAAATTTTTGGATCTTGAAGAAAAAAGGAGAGACGAAATCATACATTATATATTTACTTTATCGCGAGAAAGGTTGACCTAACTTATTTCAAGGGAGGGAAGGCAAGCTTGGCGGATGAAATCTGGCAAAAATATTTTCGGACCAAGGATGAAGATTCAAGGGATGCTTTGATCCGCGAGTACCTTCCCTTAGTAAAGCAAATTGCCGGCCGGCTGGCCATGGGCCTGCCACCAAATATCGAGGAAGAGGAGCTTGCAGCCTGTGGTGTTATCGGCCTTTTGGAAGCTATGGAACGTTACAATCCTTACTCTGAAGCAAGTTTCAAAACGTTTGCCACCTGGCGCATACGCGGGGCTATGCTCGATGAACTGAGAAAAAGCGCCTGGATGCCCCGTTCCACATACCAACGTTTGCGGCAGGTTAGGAATGCCGAGCAAAAAATCAGCCATCGGCTGGGCCGGGAGCCTACGGCTTCGGAGCTTGCAACAGAGCTAAACTGGTCACCGGAGGCGGTGGAGCAGGTCTATGCCCAGATGAATTGTTACACTCTTTTATCGTTGGAATCCCTGCTTTTTGCGCCTTCAACCGCAGATTCCGAATCAGGTGAAGAGCTTTTACTTACTAAGGGATACCATACTATGCCGGAGGAGACCTTGGAGATAGATGAACAGCGGGAAATGCTGGCTTCAGCTATTGAAAAGCTGTCCGAAAGGGAGAAAACGGTGTTGGCCCTATACTATAAAGAAGAACTGACCCTCCGGGAAATTGGGCAAATATTAAACGTCACAGCGGCCAGGATTTCTCAGATACATGCCCGTTGTATTTTAAACTTGCGGGAAGAGATGCAAAAGGCAGGATACCTCAAAAGTTGAATTTTCGACATTTCCGGCAATGATAGGCGAGGTGAGTAAATATTGGCAGGCTCTGCTGCATCGTTTGCCTTGGGAATTATGCTCGGTTCTATGATTGGTTTTGGCCTTGTCTGGTGGATGGTGGCCAGAAACCCTTCCTCGGAACCCTTTTTTTCGCGGTTGCTAAAAATTGAAATAAGTTCTGCCCGTCTCAGCACGAGGGCTATGCTTTATGATCTGCAGCGCAAGGTTGAAGAACTGTCCGAGCATATCCATAAGACAAACCTGGAGATAAATGAATTAAAAAAGGAAATGGGGCCATATGAAGATGGAGGTTATCGCGCCGAAATGGATGCTCTTTTGGCACCGCTGGAAAAAACAGCGCCAGCAGAAAACGAACCCCGCCCGGTTGCCGGCAGCGGGCCGTTGACAGGTTTAGAACGCAAGGAAAAAATCTTCCATCTTTTTCAAGAAGGACATTCCTATGAAGATATTGCCAGGAAATTAAGGATTGGTCTGGAGGAGGTAGAACTGGTTCTCTCCCTGGACAAAAATCTTTTCAGGACAATTGCTGACGAAAATATTAAAGGAAACTAAACTGCTGCCGATAATATAAGGTAGGGTAACGTTTTGCCAACGGATGTAATTTTGATTCCACTACATAATGGAGATCTTACCCTTTAAATTTAAATTCGCGCACAAAGTGAGGGATATCATGCGAGGCCTTTATAATGCTGCCGGCTCTATGCTGGTAAACCAGGTCCGCCTGGAAAATATCAGCAATAACCTGGCCAACATCAATACTCCCGGCTATAAAAGGAATGAAATTGTCGTTAGAACTTTTCCTGAGGTTCTGCTTTACAGAACGGAAAAAATAAGCGACAAAGGAAAAGCTACAGCCACTCCTGTGGGCCGGGCCGCTGAAAATGTTGCTATAGAAGAAACATATCTAGTGAATACCCCCGGTGCTGTTTTGCCTACCGGGAGACCCCTGGATCTGGCTTTGCAGGGCCCGGGGTTTTTTGTGGTGGAAGCTCCCCAAGGGGTTCGCTATACCAGGGATGGGCATTTCCAGATCTCAGCAGAAGGGAACCTGGTTAATTCCCAAGGTTTTCTTATCCGGGGCGAATTTGGCCCTATAGCGTTAGCCGGTGAAAAACCGGAGGTGGACAGTTCCGGGAACATTTACGAGGAAGGCGAATGGATTGGCAGGTTCCAAATCGTGGACTTTGCCCCCGAGTACCTTCTTGTGAAAGATGAATACAATCTTTTACAGGCATCGGGAGATGCTACGCCGCAAGCAGCGGAAGAAACGGAAGTTCTGCAAGGCTACCTGGAGGAATCAAACGCTGATCTGGCGCGGCAGATGACGGATCTGATAAAAGTACGCCGTAGTTACGAAGCAGCCCAGAAAATTTTCCAGGCTTACGATCGCCTTCTTTCCAGATCTGCCAATGAACTGGGTACGCTGGGTTAGACATTTACAACAAGATTTTTTTGCCAACCGATTAACAGGGAGGTTTAAAATTGCTTAAATCACTGGCAAACAGCTACACGGGCCTGCGGGCCCACCGGCAGCTTTTGGATGTAACGGCCCATAACTTGGCCAATGTAAATACCATTGCTTTCAGGGAACGGCAGGTGTCTTTTCGGGAATTGCCTTACAGGGATCTTGCGGAACGCCGTTTGCCCGTAACGGGGCAATCCCCTCTTGTTCCCCGCAGCGGAAGGGGAGTGGAACTTTCAGGCATTGTTCCCTCCTGTGGAAAGGGAGCACTTACTTTTACGGGCCAGGGCCTTGATTTGGCTATTGAAGGGGAAGGGTATTTAAGGGTTGTCAGGCCGGATGGCAGCTATGCTTTTACCAGAGCCGGAAACTTTTCCTTGAATGCCGAAGGCAACATGGTAACAAGCAAAGGAGCGCGCCTGGACCTGTCCCTGGATCACTTTGACAACATCGATCCTTCTACGTTGGAAATAAGGCCGGGAGGCGAAATATATGCCTGCCTTTTTCAGGCGGGATCCATGGAACGGGAAAACCATCTGTCCGCCGAGCCCGTCAGGGTGGGAGAGCTGCGCCTTTATAATTTTACCAATCCCCAAGGCCTTTCCGCTATCGGGGAAAACCTGCTGCTGCCTTCAGCAGCCAGTGGGCCGCCTATGGAGGGAAGGGCCGGAGAGGAAGGTTTTGGTGAAATCAGGCAGGGTTTTTTAGAAGGGGCCGGTGTAGATCTCAGCCAGCAGATGGTTATGCTCATTCGCGGGCAAAGAGCCCTGCAAGCCTCTGCTAGAACGGCCTCTGCAGCCGACGATTTATGGGCATTGACTTTAAATGTACAAGCCTAATGCTACCTACAAGAACAGGCACCGGGATATGGATTGTCATTCCGAACGTTAACGAAGGATCTCGGAAGCCGGCATTATGTTTATAAGGAGGGAGGTTGGCGGGTTTGGGTAAAGATGTGTTGTCACAGACGGAGATAGATTCCCTGATTTCCGCTTTGAGCAGCGGTAAATTGGAGGACGAGGAGGAAGACGAAGATTCTTCGGAATTTCGGAGCTATGATTTTCGCCGCCCGAGCAAATTTTCCAAAGAACAGATGCGCACTTTACAGGTCTTGCACGAAAACTATGCCCGGATACTGGGGAACTTTTTGTCTGCATATTTAAGAATTCCCGTGCAGATACAGCTGGTTTCTGCGAGCCAGGTAACTTATGAAGAATTTATTTTTTCCCTTCCGGTACCTACTTTGGTTACGGTTTTCAGCATGAACCCGGAAATGGGAAACGCTATGCTGGAAACAAGCCCTTCAGTGGTTTTTCCTTTGATCGACATTGTGTTTGGCGGGGAGGGCCATTCTCCTGCGCATACAAGAGAATTGACGGATATTGAAATTACAGTAATGCGGCGGATCAACGGCAAACTTTTAAACAATCTTCGCTATGTCTGGGAAGATATCGTAAGCTTGGCGCCGGAAGTAGAAAATATGGACACCAACCCACAATTTAACCAGATGTTTGCCTCCACGGAAACTGTGGCCCTTCTTACTTTTTCTGTACAAATTAAAGAAAGCCAGGGGCTTATCAACCTTTGCTTTCCTTTTATTACTTTGGAAAAGATCATGCCCAGGCTTACATCCCAATTCTGGTTTAGGCAGCCCCATCAGGAGGCTTCAGAATTTCAGGAAGAACACCTGTTAAAACAACTAAATGAGGTAGATGTTAACCTTAGCGTCGTGCTGGGACGTACAACGATTACCCTGGCTGAATTTCTACAGTTTCAGGAAGGCGATATCATACAGCTTTTTCGCCAGGAAGGCGATGATTTGGATGTTTATATTGAAAATGAACATTTGCTGAAAGGGCAGCCGGGAGTGCTTGGCCAAAATCTGGCCTTACAGGTTACCGGGTGGGTAGAAAAGGAGGAGGAAAAAAATGCCTGAGGGGTTTTTGTCCCAGGAAGAAATTGATGCCCTTTTGGGCAAAGGGGATCAAAAAGATGATCATTCCGGGGAAAATTCCGGGGCTGAACCGGACCCTCATGTGAGTGTGGAAGAGGAAACACCTCCTAATTTGGAGCTTATCCTCGATTTTCCTCTTAAAATTTCCGTGCGGCTTGGCAAAGTTAAAAAAACCATACAGGAAATTCGCCGGCTTCTTCCGGGAAAGGTTGTTGAACTGGAAAGTTTCATCAAAGATCCCGTGGATATCCTTATTGGCGAAAAACTTATTGCCAAAGGGGAAGTTATAGTTATCGGTGAAAATTTTGGCATTAAAATCACGCAAATTATCGATCCTTTAGAGAGAGTGGAAAAACTTAGGTGATAAAAAATGGAAAAACGCCCTGAGGATACTTTTGAAAACGATCTGATTGATATATTAAGGGAAAACCCTGAAGAAGAAGCTGACAGCGGGCCGGCTGAGGAGCTGCTTGAACAGCAGTACCGGGATGCTTTGGCCGAAGTGGGCAATATTTCTCTTGGTGCCGCAGCGACGGCACTTTCCCAGCTTGTGGACAGGATGGTGCAGATTACAACCCCAAATGTTACTCTTGCTACTATGAAAGAAGTCCGCATCAATTACCCAATTCCGTGCTTAGTGGCGACAGTGCATTATTTGAAAGGGTTGGAAGGGGATAATGTTCTGATCATCAAAAAAAATGATGCCCTGCAAATTACGGGGTTGATGATGGGCATGGAACCACCGGATAAACCTGAAGATCTTGGTGAAATGGAACTTTCCGCTATAGGTGAAGCCATGAACCAGATGATGGGTTCCGCTGCTACTGCCATGTCGGATCTTTTTAACCGCGTCATTGAAATTTCCCCGCCGCAGGTGAACCGCAGGGACTTTAAAACAGAAAGTGTCGAACTGGAATCCATTGATGACGACAGCCTTATTGTCCAGATCGCCTTTCGTTTGGTAGTAGAAAACCTTTTGGACAGCGAAATTATACAATTAATTCCTCTTGAGTACGGCCGGAGTATTGCTTCTTCGCTTTTGG
Source organism: Bacillota bacterium (assembly GCA_012798755.1). Lineage (GTDB taxonomy): Bacteria > Bacillota > Dethiobacteria > DTU022 > UBA8154 > UBA9862. The sequence continues at coordinate 10,959 of JAAZMP010000048.1, read as the reverse complement.
CTACGCTTGTCGCCGGTGCGGCGGAAGAGATTCCCCCCGTGCCCGTCGAAGAAGAAATATCCCCCGAACGGGAGATTGTTGTTGAAGAAATAGCTGGACCGGTGGAAACAGTTGAGCCGGTAGAAACGGTGGAAACAAAGGCGCCGATTGAAACGGTAAAACCTTTAGAAGCGATAGAAACAGAGATTGCCCCAACCCCGGCGGGTATCGAAGAAAAATTTGGGATACGCCGGCATGATTATGAAAAAATAAATTTGATTAAAGATGTTTCTATCGAAATAGATGCGGTATTGGGTAAGGTCAGGCTTCCATTAAAAAAAGTTTTCTCCTTATCCCCGGGCGAAGTGATTGCTTTGGAAAACTACCTGGGGGAACCAGTGGAGCTGTATGCCAACAATCAACTGGTTGCCAGGGGGGAGGTGGTCCTGGTAAACAGGCAATTCGGCGTCAAAATTACCGCTATGGTTGGTTCCGGATTTACTTCTATGCAGAGGTGATAATGAATGGATGCGATCGTGAAAAACAAAAACGATGCTGAAACCCAGATAGTGGCTTTTAAATTGGAGGAAGAAGAGTTTGCCATAAATATTCACCATGTCCGCGAGGTTCTAAAAATGACCCAGGTGACCCCCCTGCCGCAGTCCGCTTATTTTATTGAAGGGGTTATTAACTTAAGGGGAGAGGTCATGCCTGTGATCGACCTGCGCAAACGTTTTGAGCTGGATGTTGGTGAAAGAGGAGAAGATACCAGGATTATAATCGTGGAAATACAGGAAAACAAAGTAGGGTTGATCGTGGATTCAGTTACAGAGGTACTTCGTCTTTCTTCCACGGAGATACAGCCGCCCCCATCAAAAATTGCGGGAACCCGTACAGATTTTATTAAGGGTGTCGGCAAAATCGATGATCGCCTGCTGATTATTTTGGATATGGATAAAATTTTGACAACGGAAGAAGTGATTTCTATGGAAGAAATTACGCTGAGTGAACAGGAAAAGATTGGGACCCAGACCTAGCTCAGTTTGTAGCGAATCCATAGAAAGGAGGGATTGGGGATGGAGGAATACAGAGATCTTTTTCTTGCCGAGGCCCAGGAATATTTACAGGATATGACGAGCTCTCTTTTGAGCATGGAAAAAAATACAGACGATGAACAGCTTACGGAAATGTTTCGTGCCGCGCATAGCCTTAAAGGCATGGCCGGCACAATGGGGTATGGGCTTATTGCAGATGTGACCCACGAGATGGAAAGCCTGCTGGATCAGCTGCGTACCGGGAAAGTAACAATAGATACCGGTTTTGTGAATATGCTTTTTGAAGCAGTGGATCTGGTACAGCTTCTTGTCGAAAATTTAGACAGGCAGGATGATTTCCATTCAGAAGCGGTTGCAGTGCTGGAGAAGCTGCGGGATTGGCAGGCAAGGCCTTTGCAAGAAAAAAGCGCGGCGTCTGCGGATGCCTCTCCAAAACAGGATCGGCGGCTGCCCGAGGAAAAAACGCCGGCACAGTTAGACTGGAAAAGCGCAATTAATGAATTCGAAAAAGAACTGTTAAAAGATGCCCTTTCCAAAGGTGAACGCATCTACCATGTTTATGTCCGGCTTCTTCACGGTTCTCTTTTGAAATCGGTTCGTTCTTATATGGTTTTAAGAGCCGTTGAGAAGCAGGGGGAGGTAATCAAATCAGTTCCCTCCCTTCAGGCACTGGATGAAGAAAATTTTGGGTGGGAATTTTCTTTGTTGGTGACAGGGAGCCTGGAACCGGGGGCATTAAAAAAGTCGATAGAAAACATCGCTGAGATAGAAAGCGCAAGCGTTACCCCGGTTGAACTTGACAGTTTACCGGAAAGCCGGGTTGCAGAGCCATACAGCGGTAAAAAACCGGAAAAAACTGCCACCTCTTCATTGGAAACCCAAACTCCTTCTTTACCCGGCCGCAGGGTAGAGAAAACAGTGCGTGTAGAAACGGCAAAACTGGATGGATTGGTCAACCTTGTAGGGGAGCTAATCATTAACCGTACCCGGGTGATCGATCTGGGTAAGGAAACGGATGATGAACAGCTGGTAACCTCTCTGGAACAGCTGCAAAGAATAACTACAGAATTGCAAAGTGCTGTTATGACATTAAGAATGGTGCCTATAAAACAAGTTTTTGATCGTTTCCCACGCATGATCCGCGATCTTAGCCTGGAAAAAAATAAAGAGGTGGAACTGCTTATTTCCGGGGAGGAAACGGAACTTGATCGCACCATTGTCAACCAGATGGGCGACCCCTTGGTTCACCTTTTACGCAATGCTGTCGATCATGGTTTAGAGGATGCGGAGGAGAGAATTAAAAAAGGAAAAAATCCCGTGGGGAAAATATTTTTGGAGGCGCATCACGAAGGGAGTCATGTCGTAGTTAGTGTAAGGGACGATGGCCGGGGAATGGATCCGCAGGCTATCAAAGAACGGGCCTTAATGAAAAAGATCATATCCGAGCAAGAGGCCGAAAAAATGAGCGACGAAGAAGCGCTGCACCTGATCTTTCGCGGCGGGTTCAGCACATCTGAAAAGATCACCGATGTTTCGGGAAGGGGCGTGGGGATGGATGTCGTTAAAACATCCATTGAGGCTCTAAACGGAACCGTGGAAATAAAAAATTACCCGGGAAAAGGTTCCCGGTTTACCCTGCGTTTTCCGCTCACGTTGGCTATCATCAGGGCGCTTATGGTCAAATGTGGAAAAGAGATCTATGCCATTCCCATTGAAGCCATTCGGGAAAACCTGTTTGTGGAACCACAGGAAATCAAAACGATCCGGCAGGGGAAAGTAATTACCTTGAGGGAAGAGGTGTTGCCTCTTTATTCTTTACAGGAAAGTCTTGGTATGGGAAGTTTTCAGGAACAGGAAATTTATTCTGTGGTGATTATTCAGACTGGGGAGGAAAGGGCCGGGTTTATTGTGGACGATCTGCTGGGCCAGCAGGAAGTTGTAATCAAATCCCTGGGCAACTATGTTAATGATATCAAGGGAATAGCCGGTGCCACGGTGCTTGGAGACGGTAGAGTAACTCTCATCCTGGATGTGGCCAGCTTGCTTGACGATGGGAGGGTCAACCTTGGGAAAAAAAGTGTTAATTGTTGATGATACAGCTTTTATGCGCATGACATTGCGCAATGTGTTGGAGAAAAACGGCTACGAAATTGTTGGTGAAGCAGAAGACGGGGTTCAGGCCGTAGAGCAATATTCGCTTGTTAATCCCGATTTAGTTACTATGGATATTACCATGCCCAATATGGATGGAATTACAGCAATAAAGAAGATAATGGAGATAGATCCCGTAGCTAAGGTGGTTGTGGTGAGTGCCATGGGCCAGAAAGCCCTGGTCATTGAAGCCTTGAACTCCGGTGCCAAGGATTTTATTGTAAAACCTTTCCAACCGGATCGCATTGTAGAAGCTTTGCAAAAGGTGGGAGGATGAATGGTTTTGCCGTTTCAGGGCGTATATCAAAAAAGAGGTGAACTGCTTGAAGGAAAGTATTATCAATAAAGATAAGCTTGATGTCCTGAAAGAATTGGCCAACATCGGTGTAGGCAATGCCCTTACCTCCCTTTCGCAGATGTTAAACGAAGAAAAAGTGGAAATGGATGTTCCCGTGGCTACCCTTGCCCCCCTGCAAGATGTACCCGACCTTTTGGGTGGTGAGGAGCTTCCGGTGGCAGGTATATACATTGAATCACACGGTGATATTAACCTGACGATCCTTTTTGTTCTTTCTTTGGAAAGTGCTGCCAATCTGGTTTCAGTTCTTGTGCCGGGATCGCAGGGGGAATTTAATGAAATGGGGCTGTCGGCACTGGTGGAGGTCGGCAACATTTTGACTGCCTCTTACTTGAATGCCCTTTCTTTCATGACCGATTTGAAGCTGTTGCCTTCCCCTCCGGTAATAGCTGTTGATATGTCCGCCGCCATTATTTCCACCGTCATGGCGGAGGCTCATATTGTTGACGATGAAGTGGTCCTTTTAAAAACCTTCCTGAAGTCAAAACAAAGCCATATTTCAGGGCATATCCTTATTCTCCCCGATGTAGGTGCTTTAGACAGCATATTTACTCTTTTGGGTGCCAGGTGAAGATATGCATACGATCAAAGTTAAAATTGCGGATTTGGCTGTTCTTAGAAGTGAGGGTCTTTTGATAACCATAGGTTTGGGCTCCTGCGTCGGGATAGCTTTGTATGATGCGGAAAGCAAGGTTGGGGGCCTGGCGCATATACTTCTTCACCGCAGTTCGCAATTTGGAAACAGAACAAATACCTTTAATCCGGCCAAATTTGCCGATACGGCAATACCGGTTTTAATCAAAAAGATGGAAAAAATCGGTGGAAGGCGCAAGAGGTTCATGGCTAAGATTGCCGGCGGCAGCCAGCTCTTTAATTTCCGCAAATCAACGGGTATCAGCATCGGAGAAAAAAACATTGAAGTTGTCAGGCAGACTTTGCATGAATTGAAGATCCCTCTCAGGGGAGAGGATGTGGGAGGGAATTTTGGCCGTACAATGCGGTTTTTTGTTGATTCCGGGAAAGTGTTAATTACTACGATGGGTAGGGGAGATAGGGAGCTTTAAAAATATTATTTATACAGGGAGTATGGGGGAAGAAAGAATGAAAGTGATGGTGGTTGATGATTCTGCTTTTGTGCGTAAAATTCTCAGCGATATAATACGAAGCGACAGCGAAATGGAATTGGTAGGCACGGCCCGAAACGGCGAAGATGCCCTACGCAAAATACCTAAACTCAAGCCCGATGTTATTACCCTGGATATCGAGATGCCAAAACTCAATGGTTTGGAAACCTTAAAAATAATCATGGAACAACAGCCTCTGCCCGTTATCATGGTCAGCAGCCATACAAAAAAAGACAGCAAGATTACCATAGAGGCACTTTCGGCCGGTGCAGTGGACTTTGTTACCAAGCCTTCACTTTTAAAAGAGGAAAGCATAGAAGAAATAAAAAGGCTGCTGCCACTTAAAATCAAGGCTGCTGCCGCTGCTCATCTTGCACCTTACAAGAGCCTCATTCTTCCCCGGGCAGAAATGGATCGTACACAGTCCAAACGTCTCGCCACCAAGGTAGTAGCCATAGGGGCCTCCACCGGAGGGCCCTATGCCCTGGAAAGGGTGCTAAGAGGGTTACCTTCGCATTTGCAGGCGGCTGTATTGATTACTCAGCATATGCCTGCCGGTTTTACCGGCCTGCTCTCCAAAAGGCTGGATAGAATTTCCCCTTTAAGAGTAAAAGAAGCCGGTAACGGAGAAAGCATTTTGGAAAACAAGGCTTATATTGCTCCCGGCGATTTTCACCTGCGTGTTGCCAGGGATGGAACCGTTTTGTTAAGCAGTGCGGCTCCGGTAAACTATGTGCGCCCTTCAGTTGATGTCATGATGGACTCTGTAGCGGAGGTATTCGGCTCTTCCGTTGTTGGTGTTGTTTTGACCGGCATGGGCCGGGATGGTGCAGAAGGAATGGCCAAGATCAAGGAAAAAGGTGGTAAGACTATCGTCCAGGATCCAAAAACTGCTGTAATTTCCGGAATGCCTCAAGCTGTAATTAAAAAAGGTTCGGCGGACGTGGTCGTGCCCTTGGAAGAAGTTGCCGCAGCTGTTTTCTGTGAACTTAAAAAAAAGGATGGCCAAAGTTGAGATACTATGAATAGTGTTTTTAAAGAAACTTGGAATTATGATAAATTTAAAAAAGCATTTTATCAAAAAACAGGGCTTAACTTGGATTGTTATAAAGACAGGCAGATGGAGCGGCGTATCAGGCAGCTGATGCAAAGGAAGAAAAAGCCTGATTTCCAGCAATTTTTTCGCTATTTGGCGGATTCGTCCCCAGCCATGGAACATTTTTTGAATTACTTGACTATCAACACCTCAGAATTTTTTAGAGATGAAAAGGTCTATGACCGCTTAAAAGAAGATATTTTTCCGGAGCTTTTGCAAAATTTCCCGGGGACCCTGACCATATGGAGTGCTGGATGTTCTGTTGGTGCCGAGCCTTATACCGTTGCCCTTATTTTCGATACCCTGGGATCTTTGAGCAGGGTGAGAATCACTGCTACGGATATGGATGACAAAGTTCTTGAAACAGCCCGAAAAGGCCAATACGATTTAAAGTACCTGCAAAAAACGCCGCGAAAATATATACAGCGTTATTTCGACAAGGAAGGTGAAAACTATTTTTTAAAAGAAAAAATCAAAAAAAAGGTGATTTTTAAAAGCCATAACCTGCTTGTTGACCCTCCTGTTTCAGGGTGCCATCTTATCCTTTGCCGCAACGTTTTTATTTATTTTAAGCAGGAAACCCAGGAATTTATTCTGAAACGTTTTTCTGAAGTTCTCAAACCGGAAGGAATTTTGGTCATCGGCTCATCGGAATATATCAGCAACCCGGACGAATTTAAACTATACAGGCGTTATAATACTATTTATCAGAAAGCATGATTTAGAATTTAGGGGAAGGGAGTTAGCTATGACCGGGAAAGAAAAAGCAAAAAAAGGACTGCAGTTCAAGCTTCTTGCTATATTAATTCTTTTGACCTTACTGCCTCTTGTAGTAACTGGATATATAGTTCTGGTTTCCTTGCAGGATAATATTGATGCCCAGGTACGTGTTACCATGGAAAGCAATATTAAAGCCATGAACGATGCTTTTGAGCAGAGAGTGGAACAAAGGGCTATGCAGGTCAGCTTGGCAGCCAATCAATACCTTCTCATAGATACTTTGATGAACAAGGAAGGCGAACCCAAGGGCATTTTGACGTCCATTTTTGGTGATATGATCAAATTCGACCTAGATTTTTTAACTTTTTTGGATCCTAACCTTAATGTGGTTGCCAGGGCTACCAGTGGTGAATTGTTGCCCGGTAGCCGGCTCTCCTTGCAAATGTTGGAAAAAGCCAAATTTGGCAGTGTTGTTTCCGGGGTATTGGTATTGCCGGATGATTTTCTGAAAGAAGAAGGTCTACTGGAAAAAGCTACAATAGAAGGGGATGCCGGCAAGGAAACAAGGGGGCTGGCCATTGTGTCCGTTGCCCCTGTTTACGACGAGCTGCGCCATTTCAAAGGTGTCCTTATGGGCGGGGAAATTTTAAACCAAAGCCATGATTTGATCGATCACATTTCGGAGACACTTGATGTAACCTCCACTATTTTCTTGGAAGATATGCGTGTGGCCACCTCCGTTTTGGACGAAGAAGGGGAAAGAGTGATAGGTACCAGGGCTTCTGAAGAAGTTGCCGCAAAAGTTTTGGAAGAGGGCGAGGATTTTACGGGGCGGGCCCAGGTGGTGGGCGAATATTATATAACAGCTTATCACCCCCTGAAAGATTGCGAAGATAAAATTGTGGGAATGCTTTATGTGGGCATACCTGAAACGCCATTTACAGAGATGAAAAATGCCAGCCGCAACCGTTTTCTTTTGATTGGAGGTATAAGTTTAGTTGTCGCTTTGGCCGTAGCCCTAAAGTTTAGCAGCGGGATCACTTCCCCGATCGATCAGATCGTTAAAGCTATGAAAAAGGCTGAAGAAGGCGTTTTAAATCAAAAGATTGAAATAGCACGGCGGGACGAGATTGGCCAGATCGGGGAAAGTTTTAATGCCATGCTCGCCGGGATAAAAAGCATGGCCGAAACTGTCGGAGGAATGTCGAACAGGGTGGCTGCTTCGGCGGAGGATCTTTCCGCCGCGGTGCAGCAGAGTAATGCCGCTATGGGTGAGATTGCCAGCACGGCAAGCGAGAGTGTAGCACATAAAGCGCAGGAGATAGCCGATATTTCGGAACAGGCCGCCCAAAAAGGGGAAGAAAGCGAAAAAATTGCCCATGGGGGCATGGAGGCGGTGCAAGAGGCCGTCAAAAGCATGGAGGAAATAGATGTTGTTGTCAAAGACGTGAGTGGCACCGTGGCGGAATTGGATGCTTATTCCCGTAAAATAGATGTCATTGTCAACGCTATTATGGAGATTACCGGCCAGACGAACCTGCTGGCTTTCAACGCTGCTATCGAGGCCGCCCGTGCCGGTGAACAGGGCCGGGGTTTTGCCGTAGTGGCAGACGAAGTACGTATTCTGGCCGAGCAAAGCGGAGAAGCAGCGGGTGAAATTTCCGGGTTGATTTCCGGAATTCAGCAGCATATTCAAGAGGCCGTGGAAAAAATGGATTCTGTAGCGACAGCGGTTGCCGTAGGAGGCGAAAAAGCACAATTTGTGGAAAAAGGTTTGAGGGAAATATTGCAATCGGTTCTGGAATTAAAAGACTTTGTCGATAATATTGCTGTCGGGGCGCAGGATCAGTCTGCGGCCGCTGAACAGATTGCGGCAGCCAGCCAGGAACAGACTGCGGTTCTGGAAGAAATAAGCGGTTATGTGGTTAACCTTAATAACATGGCCGAGGAGCTACAGGAAATGATAAAGAACTTCAAAATGTAGGAAAGCCAGGCTTCCTGCATAATCAATTTTTTGAAAATGATCCCTAGAGGCGTTTTCAACTTTGTGTCGGGGGTCAATTTAGGGCTGCTTATCCAGGTGGTTGCCGGCTGCAAGGGCACACAATATAAAAACATAAACAGTAAACAGGTTGTCTTTTTGCAATATAAATTTGCTGACTATCTCACCGGTTGCAGTCCGGCGCGGGCTGCAATTTTTTTTGCCTCACGAAGCTCGGCTCTTTTCAGGATGCGATCCAAGGGTGGATGCAGATGTGCCTTGTAGGCGGGGTGGTACTGTCCCATGATGTTTATGGAGCATCGGGGCGATACCTCCCGGGCCAGGAAATGGACAACTTCTTCTGTACCGGCCAGGTTATCGGGAAGGACCAGGTGGCGGACCAGAAGCCCGCGGTAAGCTATTTTTTTGTCGTCCGTTTTCAGATCCCCTACCTGTCTTTGCATTTCCCGAAGTGCCTCCCGGGCGCGCTCCGGGTAATCCTCCGGACCGGAACAACGGTGCGCCGTTTCCGGATCCCAATATTTAAAATCAGGCATGTATATATCGACTATTCCTTCCAGCAGTTTCAGGGTTTCCGGTGATTCATAACCGCCGCTATTATAGACGAGAGGAATATGGAGCCCTTTTTCCACCGCCAAAGGCAGAGCCTCCAGTATGGCGGCTACATGAGGTGTTGGTGTAACCAGGTTTATGTTATGGCATTTTCTTTCTTGCAAATTAATCATTAGGGCGGCCAAAGTATCAGTTCCTATTTCCTGGCCTTCGCCTCCGTGGCTTATTTCCCAATTTTGGCAGAAAAAACATTCTAAGTTACAATGGGTGAAAAAAATGGTGCCGGAGCCAAAGTATCCGACAAGCTGGGGTTCTTCCCCAAAATGAGCACTATAACTGGAAACCACAGGATTAGCAGGAACACGGCAACGCCCAAGATCGCCTTGCAGGCGATCGACTTGGCATTTCCAGGGGCATAGAATGCATGAAGCAAGCCGTTTTTTTGCTTCGGAGGCCCTTTCTCGCAGTTCTGATATACTTAGTTTAAGGTAAGAGGGAGATGTATCCGTCATGATTTCAACCTCACTTTGTCAGGCACCCATGGCTGTCTGCCAAGCTGTAGCGGAACAAGTCAGCTAGGCGGTCAGGCAGGTCACTGCCGTTAAATATTTGGCGCTGGGTGTCTTCCCTGAACATTAAAATTCAGTTTGCTGGCAGTTCTTCTTTTATTTTAACAAATTGTACTTGTTTTGTGAAATCAAAAATTTGTATTTTAATGGTAAAATGTATTTTAATGCTTCTTTTGTGGATATCATTCATAAAGGCAATTATTTAACAGCTATATTTTTGACGATTACACATAAGATATAGACGCCACCAAAAAATTTGAAAAGGAGCTGAAGGTTCATGCCTAAAAGAAGGCGACGTGCCGGCATTATGTCCGAAGCTCTTAAGTTTGAACTGGCAGATGAGCTCGGTGTCGGCGAGATCGCCCGGAGGGAAGGATTTGGTGAGGTGACTTCCCGGAATTGCGGAAACCTGGTAAGGAAAGCAATCGAAAGGGCTGAACGGACCGTTTCTTCTAAGAAATAGGGTGGCATGGGTATACCTTGTTCCAAAGGTATACCCTTTAATCAAAAAACTATAGATTAGGTCATAACCCTTTTTTTATGAACATACAAAGGCTACGGAGAGCAAGTTAATATATTCTCAAAAAGGATTTCGCCGGAGAGTTGCAGAACTAATATTGTTTATAAGATGGACAGGCACGAAAAATCAATAATACAGCAATATATACAGTTATGCCAGGGGGGAAAAATCAAAGTGAAAGAGCTGAAGAGCGTAAAAGATGTAAAAGAATTTGAAATAGAAAAGGGGCGTATTTTCCATAGCGCGACCCATGAGGAAATTTTAAGCGGGGCCACCTCTGATCTTTATTTTGTGCGTACCAGAGAACTGCTGTCCCACGCCGGCAAAAAAGATATTCCTGTTGTGGCCGAAATTTTTTGTGGCAGATCGGGAACCTTGGCCGGAGTAGAAGAGGTCCATAATCTTTTCCGGGATAAAAATGTTTCCATACAGGCTATCCCGGAGGGAAAAAAAATAGAACGGAAAGAAGTGGTAATGCGTATCAGCGGGCCTTATGACGAGTTTGGCCTCTACGAAACTGCTCTACTGGGGATGTTGGCCAGCGCCAGCGGATGGGCTACCGCGGCCCGTGCCTGCAGGGAAGCCGCCGGGGATAAGCCGATTTTTTGTTTTGGTGCCCGTCATCTTCACCCCGCTGTAGCGCCGGTAATGGAAAGAGCATCCATTATCGGGGGGGCCCATGATTGTAGCTGTATTTTAGGTGCTAAGTTGTTGGGAAGGGAACCCGTAGGTACGGTGCCCCATGCAGCCATATTAATAATAGGCGATACACTGGAGGCCTCAATTATTTATGATCAGGTTATGCCTCCCGATTCTCCGCGTATAATTTTGGT
>JAAZMP010000047.1 GCA_012798755.1 Bacillota bacterium | reverse complement strand
TCCCCGGAGATATAGGCCTTCTTTGTTTTTTCTAGATCATAGGTACGGTCTAGATAATGCCAGATGGTATTCCATATCTCTTCTGTTTTTGTTTCCGGGCTAAAGGTAAAGTATTTTTTATGCGGAAGGAGAGATCCAAGGATTCCTCTAGTACATCTGCTTCTAGTAGGGTGTCGAGACGTTGGTGGGGTGTATAGCCCACGGCTTGGTCTGCTAAGTAGGCGTGTTTAGGGGGAACAAGGGGACAGGTTGTTTGTTCCACCATTTAATGGTAGTTAGGAAACAGGGGGGGGCCTTTTAGGCGCTCCCTTTAACTATTTAATCACCAGTGCATACAGGTGGAGTAGTGATATTAGGGGTGATTCGAGTGGCTAGAAAACAGCGGGAAAAAAGCGAATCAGGAATTTACCACGCAATGTTACGGGGGATAAACCGGCAAATTATATTTGAGGATGATGAAGACAGGGAAATGTTTACCGGTACGGCAAACGCTTCCCGGGGTGAAAATAATTATAGGGTGTACGCCTATTGCCTTATGGATAATTATGTCCATTTATTGCTCCACGAGCGAGACGATTCAGTATCTACTGCTGGTAAAAGGATAGCCTCCCGCTATGTATACTGGTTTAATAAAAAACATGATCGCAACGGGCATTTATTTCAGGGGCGGTTTAAAAGTGAGGTAGTAGAAGATGACCGGTATTTTCTAACGGTTTTGCGGTATATCCATCAAAATCCATTAATGGCAGGGCTGGCGGGAGATATAGATTCGTGCCGGGACCGTGCTTGAATAGATCGAAGCCTGCCCAAATGGTTGGGGAGGGACAAATGCCCTGTCCCCTTGCCCCCCGCCGAGGTGTTGCTTATAAAAGAATGGTGCCGGGCGTCAACTTGTTAACTTATTGGGTACCCAGGTAACCTAGCGTTCTGGCTACACTGCCACCTATCCATCCCCATTATCGGCGCGCAAAGCTTCAGCTGCAAACATCAGTGCAGCCCGAATTGCTTTATGGGTTAACTTAGGGTTAGATATTATCAGGTCTTCTACGGTTTCGCCGGCAGCAAGTCTCTCCAAGATTGACTCAACAGTGATGCGTGTGCCAGCAATCACCGGTTTTCCCATCATTATTGAAGGATTTGACTCAATTAGTCCTTTTTGCATCTTCTTCTTACCTCCTTGTAACTATTATACTATATTTTTCCCTTTGAATCAGTAGAATAACGGTGTCTGTATAACACAAGAGACCAGCTAACTAACACAGTAACACAGGGGGACGGTTCTTTTGTGTCGTTAGGGGACACAAAGACCAGCTAACTCCTGTCAAGCCCCAACTCGGATATTTTATTGAAAAACGGCCCTGTTTTTGCTATGCAGCCTGCAACAAACCGGCTGCATACAACTTATTGTGCTCTTCGGGTGTAAGCATAACAAAAGCCCTTCTGTTTTTGAGTACGGAGAATATGATACGAACCAGTTTGTTCATCATTACACCCAATGCCTATTTCTTTGATTTATTTTCTGTTTTCTTTTGGTAGTAATCGTAGATCACCTTGTTTACATACAGATTGTAAGAGCGTCATGTGCACATTACCGCAGGGCCTTGTATTTCTTTTTTGCATCATCCTCCAACAGCATCTTCTTGAACACATTGAC
>JAAZMP010000046.1 GCA_012798755.1 Bacillota bacterium | reverse complement strand
TGTGGACGGCTTATGTGCTGTCTGCGTTATGAAATAGAACACTATAAGATCTTCAAAAAAAAGTTCCCCTCCCCCGGGGATTTGGTTGCCACTCCTGACGGCGATGGGAAAATAATCAGCCAAAATGTTATTAAAAAAACGGCAATAGTAGAACTTCAGGATACCTCCAAGCAAGAGGAGTACCCCATGGGAGAAGTGGAGGTTTTGCCGGATGACGAAGATTAGAAAAGGAGTTTTCTCATTATATGGGATCAGGCAAAAGTGGTGATTTGAAAAAAGGGATGCTTTATCTATGTGCCACACCTATCGGCAATTTACAGGATATTACTTTAAGGGTTCTGGAATGTTTAAAAAAGGTTGATTTGATTGCCGTAGAAAACATGGAGCGTTCCCGGAAGCTTTTGAGTTTTTACGATATCAATGCCTCCCTTATATCCTACCGGGAATCAAACAGGGAAAAAATAAGCAGGGTTATCCTGGAAAAATTAAAGCAGGGTGCCCATGTTGCCTTGATAACAGATGCCGGGATGCCTGCAATCTCTGATCCCGGTTACTACCTAATAAACTTGTTGCTTGAAAAAAATATTTCTTTTACTGTCTTGCCGGGGCCGTCCGCTGTACTTACTGCCTTGGTAATGTCCGGTTTCCCAGCGCGCAGGTTTGTTTTTTGGGGATTTTTAAGCCGTAAAAGAGGGGCGTTGCGAAAAGAACTGGAGGAAATAGCCGAGGAAGAAAAGACTGTTGTTCTTTATGAGTCGCCTCATCGTTTGAAAACGACCCTGGCAGAAATGGCATCAATATTAGAAGATAGGCCGCTAGCTGTCTGCCGTGAACTAACAAAAAAATTTGAGGAAATTCATAGAGGCAATGCGGGAGAGCTTTTCAATTCTTTTAAACAACGGCCTCCCCGGGGGGAAATTACGATCGTAGTTTCCCCCCGTAAGCGTCCCAAGGGAAACCTGTCGAATTTAAAAGGAGAATGCGAGAAAGAACTATTAAGAGAAATAAAAAAAGGTGAACATCCGACAGAAGCCGTTAAAAAGGTTGCTCAAAAACTATCACTGAATAGAAACGAAGTATACAATATTTTAGTAAAGCTTAAGGATCGGTAGACAAAAATATAAGGATATTAGTCCGCCATTTTTCTGATGCAATCTTGACATACAATCCTGCCGCTAAACTGTTTAACGCCATCAGCGCTACCACAGAAAATACATGCAGGTTCGTATTTTTTAAGGACAATTCGTTCACCGTCTACATAGATTTCCAGCGCATCCTTAACTTTGATGCCCAGGGTTCTTCTAAGCTCTATAGGTATGACGACCCTACCCAATTCATCTACCTTTCTTACTATTCCTGTAGATTTCAACCCCTCTCCTCCTTTTACAAAGTTCGACATTAATTGTCAAAAGTAATTATACCAGTAATTGCCATGAAAAGCAATAGCTTTTTGTAGAAAAAAGTAAAATTTGTATAAAAAGTGTTATTTATTTTCTTCCCAATAGATGAATATTTCATCGCCATCGGCCAGCTTGGCGGTCAAGGATGTGGGTTGTCCGTTTTGGGTTAGGACCAATCTCCCTTGCGGTTTGCTGCGATCGATGTCT
>JAAZMP010000045.1 GCA_012798755.1 Bacillota bacterium | reverse complement strand
TGGTCGCCGGCGAGGGTCACCCTCAATGCTTCGATATTATGTAGCCGTACCTTGGCCATATAACCCCGGTAACCCGCCTCTTCCAAAGAATAAACCTTGACGGTGGCGTTTTCGCCAAAAGTTTGCCCGACGGGATCACCCAAGAGATTGGCGAGGACCAGCTCGATCAAATCGCCGAAAACACGCTTTTGTTCCCCGGAAACCTCCACCAAGCCCTGCAAACGGTCATGCTGTTCCTCATAAGCCAGCAACTCTTGGTGCGCTTCCTGGCGGATCATGCTCATCAACCGGTGTGAATTTTCTGCGGCAGCGCGCGCTGCCTGCGTCGATTCCCTTAGCTGCAGCAAGCAGCCGGCGATCTGCCCGGCCCCCGCTTGCCAGGTCTCTTCCTGTAGCGCCAGGTTATCTATTTCACCAACTGAAACCGGCGGCCATTGCAGCGTGCAGACGAGAAACAGCCCCAAAAAAGGAGCCAACAGCAGGGCGAAGATTATTTGCCAGCTAAAACTATAACGCACGGACAGCCGCCTCCAATTTCCTTAGCTCTTCCTTCAAACCGGCCAACTGTTGATCCAGCTCCGTAATGCGCTCCGCCAGGCTTTGGCGCGTGTCATCAGTGCCGGTAATCGATTCGCCTGTCAGCTCCATTTCTTCTTGAATCATGGCCATCTCCCGGCGAATCTGCTCCATCTCTTCGTAAGACGCAACCAGTTCCCGTTCAAAAAGCCCCAGGGCCTCGGTGATATCGGCCGCGATGCGTTGGTTTTCCACCTGCAACGCATCGATTTGCCGGGAAAAATTCCGTTCCGATTTCTGTAAATGACCCCGCAGGGCAAAGTAACCTCCCCCGACCAGCACCGCCCATAAAAGAAATGCCAGCACAAAATATGTTGCTGTTGCCTTTTTCCCTTCCCGTGTTTTACGGCCGGTTGGGACCTGATTTCTATAATCGCCCTGCTGCCTCCCGGCCGGGGAATCCCCCGGGCCGCGGCCTCGTTCATGATCCTGCATCAATATTTCCCCCTTCATGGCTCGTTCATTTCCTGCGATTTGTTCTGTCCCCGCGCAATCGATCCCTGCAAAGTACCGTTCCCCGATCCGGGCAACACGCCCCGGCAGGTTGGCGGTTCAATACTTATGACGGCAAACACAGCGAACCGGTTGCGCAAAAATTGCTGAAAAATATCGTATCCGGCCAGGGGATATCCCCGGGCCGGCCCTTTTCCCGCAAAATTGTACTACCCGCATGCCAATTATAAACTAAGCTGCAGATCCCGTCTACCCACCAGCCACGATCTCTTCTGGAACGAAGTCTCTCTTTTCCTGCCTAGACCTGATCTTTTTTAAAATCTTCCCCCCGCTAAGATTTTACTCATAGTGTTTTTTAATTTTGCTTTTTCAAATAAAAAGCCGGCAAAAGGTATTTTTGCCGGTAGGAAAACATGACCTGTTATTTTAGTCTTTCAATATTTTCCTTGGAAAGGCCGGTGTATCGCATTATTTTTGCAATTTCTTCACCATCTGAAAGCATTTGTTTGGCTACTTTTTCCATTCCTTTTTCTATTCCCTTCACTATTCCTTGCTCCATTCCTTCGATTTTGGCGTCTTCCAGAGACTTTTTAATCACTCTTTCTACGTTGGAGATCATCTCTTCCACCTCCTCAGCGCGTGTTTTTTTTAGGATAGAGGTAATCTCCTCTTTTTTTTCCGGGGATAAACCGTGTGTTAAAATATTTTCTGCCCAGGCTATAAATAACCTATATTCCTCCGGTTCCATCTTCTTGATAGTTTCAACCAGCTTTTTTAAGTTTTCAATAATTTCTTCAAAATTTGTGGCCTGATCGACTAAAAATACTGCCCCGATCACGCCGGAGAGCCTGAGCAGCTCTTCTTCATCGTAGGTGCGGACATTGATCAGGATATATTGGAAATCCAGCACATGTTCATTGAATAGCTCATAGCCATTTAGTGTTTCTTTAAAATTTAGGGGAACTGTCCATTTTGGCTGTCCGTTGTAAAGGACAATGGGTATAATTACCGGCAGGCGGAAATCCTTGCGTTCTGCTTCTTTTGAGGGAATGTTTTTGAAAATATCCCGCCAGATTTCATTCATGTATAACAGCAGCCGGTAGGGGATTAGGAAATCTACCGTGGACTGCAGTTCCATCAATATATAAAAAATGATATCCCTGTTCTTCAACCTGGCACGATAGATTAGATCTGCTTCTTTGTTTTTGAAATCCTGCAGGACAAATGATTTATCGATCCTTACCAGGTTGGCTTCGTCAATCTGATCGGCCCAACCAACTTTAACAAAGCTTCTGATCAGTTGCCTAAAAGCCTTCTTGCTGGCCAGTAGGAATTTATAGCCGGTATCGTGGGGCATATGTATCTGATCTTGATTTTCTGTCATATCTGTCTCCTATAAGATTTATCTGTCAATATTATACCATAGGATGCGGGACAAAACCGGGAACTTGTTTT
>JAAZMP010000044.1 GCA_012798755.1 Bacillota bacterium | reverse complement strand
GTTAATAGAGCATAGCCTGCAAGCGGCACAACAAGAATCAACCCGACTATCAATTGTATGTAAGCCGGCACTCTGCAAAAACGATAGCGATAAGGCTGTCGTACAAACACAAGTCCGGCTATGGCAGCTACCATGGAAAATACATAAAGTATAGCAGCCGCAAAACAGCCCACCCCGGCATATGTGTAATCCAACGCTGCGTTGTTAATAAGACCCAAGCACCACATAAACATTGGAATGGCCGAAACAAGCATCAGTAATGATGTAGATATAAGCAATATCCGTCTGCCCGTTCTTTTTTCTTTGGTACCTTCAGACTCATTCATTGTTACTGTCACTCCTTTAGTTTTCGTTCTTTTATTTGTGACAATCTGTGTACGTCCCCTTTTGTCACCCCCTTTCTCATACCGTCAACTCCTCCCCCCGGCGTCATAGGCGGGGCTTCCGTCAGAGGCTTCTACCATGCCTCCTGTATCGTAAATTTTAATGAAGAATAATAAAAAAATCATCGGCCTAAAGAATGAAATTATAAAAAAACCCCTCATACTAAAGTATGAGAGGCCGGTTGAATCCAATATTTATAAGAACAAACAAAATTTCCCTCTTCTTCTCTTTTTATTTGCCGGTTTCCTTGTTATTCTTCATATACTATTACAGCTTCTTTCGTGCTATTAATCCAGTCAACTTTACAGTTTAGGTTCTCTGCCGCAAATCTTACCGGGACAAAGGTTCTTCCGTTTTTCTCTATAGGAGCAATGTCCATCTTATCCATTATCCCGTTTATTTTTATATCTGTTTTATTTAACCACATTTCTACTGTGTTGCCTCTTGCTTTTAAAGTTACTTTCCGTGTGTCTTGTTCCCAGCCTACTTCCCCTCCCATGGCTTCTACTATGGCCCTTATGGGAACCATAGTTCTTCCTGTTATTATCATGGGAGCCGTTCCTCTGCCCGGGTCTATTTCTTTTTCTATTCCGTCCACACCCATCATAGGACTGTCAAGTTTCAATATTATGAAATGCTTAAATAATCCGGGCTTATATATTTGGCCCCCTGTCGTTACCGTAAAGGTTGCAATAGTGGGACCAAGTTTTTCTTCGATTCCCTGGTATGGGTTTGCTTCTGCAAGTACAGGCTTTACCGTATAGTAATATGTGGTATTTGGTTCAACATTGACATCGGCATAGGATCTACTGGTAATATAGAAGTCCGTTACTGATATTCCTAACTGACCTTGTACAGTTGATCTGAATAGTCTATAACCGAGGCATCCTGAATAGGGCTGCCACATTATTCTTGCTCCCGAGTCAAAGGCTTCCGCATCATTAGTTGTCGGTGTTGCCGGTGCCGGTGTTGGTGCTGGTGGTGGTGGTGGTGTTGGTGAAGGAATTGTAGGTGAAGGCAATACCTCCGTTATCCTTTTCCCACCATCCCAATTTCCCCAACCCCCTTCTGATCCATAACGCCATTTACCTGTAAAACTCTTACCGTCAGCTGACATATTAAATTCTATATCACCTGCATCGTTTGGTGGTGCATAAGCAGGGGTCTCTGACCAAGTGCCTATTAATTTATCACCAAAAACTGTACCCGTAATTCTCCCTTCATCATGAGTATAAGTACCCGTCACTTTATTGCCGTTTTGTTTAAGTGTCATTTTACCCCAATTAGTATCCCATTCCCCTTCCCAGGAATAACTGCCAAGGTTTGTAGTCTCTGCTAGTACCCAAGCATAATTATCGTCATCCGCATATACGGATACCATCATCCCGCTAAAAAGGCCTAAAACAATTGTTAGTGTGGTAAATAGTGCCAACAGTTTTTTCATATAAATCCTCTCCTTCTGATATTAATGTTTTAAAAATTTCATTTTACAAAAAGCAAGTACCTCTCTAAGTGCATCACCTCCTTAAAATTTTTCCCTATGGCCCTATGGTCTCCCTAATGGTCTATTTTGTTGCATTGCCATCCGCTGATACTTGCCGTTACCCCGGTTTCATGCCATAGTTTTTGTGCAACATCCAGTATCTCCTGTTGTTCAACTATGCCATGCAACAATTCCACCCGCATGCTCCGGGCTATGTTACCAAAGGCCAGGTACATTCGTTCTTTGTCAATTTCAACAGCGTTCAGTCGCACACCATAGAACCCGTCACGACCCCATCGATAGATTTTGCTGCCGATTAGCATACCAAAAGTGGATACTACAGTTTCTTCCATGTTATTTCCCCCCTGTCCATCTGCTGTGGAAATAAAAGCCGATGGTACCTCAAGTATACGATTATCTCGGATAAGGGTTGCATCATAAAGCAGACGGTTTTGCTTTATCAAAAATAGAAAAGAGACAATTCCGATAGTCCCGAAAACAAAAGCTGCCCCTATCATAAGTGTCATGCCAAACCATACTGTCAAACAAACATTGATTATGAACAACAGGGCATAACCATTGCGCCGTCTGCGAATTGATTCCATTTACACTATACCTCCTCTATTGTAAATTTTAATGAATGATGGTAAAGAAATCGTCGACCTAAAGGATGAAATTGCAAAAAAGCCTCTCATACTAAAGTATGAGAGGCTAATTAAATTCGATATTTATGCGGTTTTGTTTGTTATTCGTTTACTTGACTTCTTAGCAAGATACTGATAAGTTCTGCTCGACTTTTAACATCATATTTTGAAAAAATGTTCCTTAAGCTCCAAGCATCAGTGTATCTACAACAAGATAGTCAAAAATATTCCGCCCTAACAGCATAAAACTGATAAATGCCCCTATGATCATTATTATGCCTATATACAAAATTTTTGAACGTTTCATTTTTATGGGTAAATTGCGCATAACGATAAGTGCCGTAATATAAAGCACAGCCCAATACCAACTTGCCGGTCTCACTGCAAACAAAGAAAAGGGAAGGAGATTATTTAGAATAAATGTTGATGGCAGCGGTAGAAAAAAAATTAAATAGTCCGGAAGTGGTAAGGGGACATTTTGTTTGCCGGCTAATTTCTAGCCCCGACAAAACAACAAGAAGCAAAAGTGACAATTTGGGTACGTCCCCTTTTGTCACACTTGGAGAATAACGGGCCTTCATAATGATCAACCCCTTTCAATTTGCCTTACTGTTGAGTATCATTTATATATCACCAACTCCTTCCGCCGCCACCGCCGGAGCCGCCGCCGGAACTTCCGCCGCCGGAACTACCCCCGCTATCCGAAGATGGCCTGGAAAGCATGGCTACTGAGACACTTCTCATACCGCTTTCAAGATCATATGCAAACC
>JAAZMP010000043.1 GCA_012798755.1 Bacillota bacterium | reverse complement strand
GACTGGTTCGTTTTCGTGCCGAGTTGGATATTCTTAGACGGTTTTTGAGTGATGACTACTTGGAACGCATTGAACAGCGAATAAAAGAGTTGCGAAGTGAAATTATCATCGCAGTGGAAAATATAAAGGGCTAGTTCTGCAAATTAATTAAATATAGGCAAAGGGGTTGGCAGTGCAGTGAGTAGTTTTACTAATGAAATCATAAGATTCATTGATAAAAACTTTGAACAGCTAGGCGATATCAGCCTGAGGATATGGAATTTTGCGGAATTGCCATTGGAGGAAAAGCGATCTTCGGCAATTTTGCAAGAATACCTGGCAGACAATTGTTTTGATTTGACAATAGGTCTGGCCGGTATGGATACAGCTTTTTTAGCTTCTTGGGGCAGCGGTTCTCCGGTTATTGGGTTACTTGGGGAATTTGATGCTTTGCCGGAAATGAGCCAGCATATAAGCAGTGAAAAAAAACCTATCATAGAAGGAGCCCCCGGACACGCATGTGGCCATAATCTTTTGGGAACCGGTATGGCCGGTGCAGCTGTGGCCGTAAAGGAACTGCTAAAAAAACATAGTCTGCCGGGTACCATCAGGTTTTACGGTTGTCCAGCCGAGGAGACTATGTACGGGAAGATCAAAATGGATGAGGAGCATCTTTTTGATGACGCAGATATTTGTCTAAGCTGGCATCCCAAAGATGGCAACGCCGTGAGTAATTTTATTCACTCTGCCATGGTTTCGCTTCAATTCAACTTTAAAGGCAAAGCTGCCCATGCAGCCCAATCCCCGGAACATGGCCGCAGTGCTCTTGATGCAGTAGAATTAATGAATGTAGGTGCCAATTACTTAAGGGAACACATGATACGTGAAGCCAGGATCCACTATGTTATAACAAATGGCGGCGGGCGGCCCAACGTAGTGCCCAGCACGGCCGAAAGCTGGTATTATGTGCGGGCGCCCTACAAGGAACAACTTGATGAACTGGTGCAACGGTTGATCGATGTATCGCGAGGTGCAGCACTGATGACCGGAACACAGGTCTCACATGAGATTCTCAGCGGTTGCCACAATACTGTACTAAATGATAGTTTAAACCGGCTTCTTTATAGTTCCATGACCCGGATTCCAGTTCCAGCGTGGTCAGAAGAAGAGCTGGAATTTGCAGCAAAACTACAGGCGACTGTAGGCAAGGATCTCCTAAGGGAGGCCATTTCATCTTATGAAATCACCGAATCAGAAGGACAGATACTGCATAACAAGGTGGCACCTTTGAGATCTAGGCCCGTTTTTTTGGCTGCTTCCACCGATGTTTCAAATGTCAGCAAAACAGTGCCCACGGCCCAGGTGTTTACTTGTTGCATGCCCTTGGGTACCCCCGGCCATTCTTGGCAGGTAACTGCCAGTGTTGGCAGTAGCATAGGACAAAAAGGCATGTCTTATGCAGCTAAGGTTGTCGCGGATGCGGCAATGGTGTTATTTACAAAACCTACAGAGGTTCAAAATGCGCAACGTGAATTTGCCAGGAGACAGGAAAAAATCTCATCATAGCACAACAAATGGAACGCTAAAAACTACAAAAAACCTTTCCCAAGAATTTTAAAATTGTGACGACAAAAAGGGCAATTAATGCTAAAATATATCTGTTTATAAAACCCTGGAATAGGTAAAACGATCTTCAGGAAGTGCTGCTGTTGAAAATAAAACGGGTTGGCTGGACGGGTATTCTTTGGGTGTTTTTATTTTTAATATTTCTAGCCGGTTGTCTGCCGGAAGCGGAAAAAGCTCAGGAAAAACCGCGGGGCAGGAACGGTTTTTTAGATCTTAGTACTTGGAAACTTAGACAGGATGGCCCGATCGCCTTGGACGGTGAATGGGAGTTTTACTGGGGTCGCTTGCTTGAACCAGAAGATTTTTTGGGCCAAAACAAAATCCACATTTCCAAATTGATCAATCTCCCCCGGGCTTGGAACGGCTTCATTGAAGAAGGCCGAAAACTGGATGGTGATGGTTATGCTACTTTCCGGCTCAGGATAGAAAACTGCTGCCCTGATGAAGCTTTAGCCTTAAAGATTCCGATTATGTGCACCGCATACAGAATGTGGGCCAACGGCGAACTGTTGGCGGAAAATGGCCGGGTAGGGCGCAGTCATCAGGAGATGGTGCCGCAGTACCGGCCGCAAATTGCATCCGTTGAATCCAACCAGGGCGGCCTGGAGCTTATTGTTCAAGTATCAAATTTTATGCACCGTAAAGGCGGTTTTTGGGAAAGTATCAGTATCGGAACCGAAAAGCAAATACGGGGCCAACGCGACCAAAAACTGGCCCTTCAGCTTTTGTTGCTTGGCGGTTTTTTGGCATTGGGGTTGCATTATATCGGGTTGTTTGTTGTCCGGCGCAAGGAGCCGTATGCAATTTATTTTGCTTTGGCCTGTTTGCTGATGGGTTTGCGTGTACTCTTAGTAGGAGAAATTTTTCTTATTCAAATGTTTCCGGATTTTAGCTGGGCTTGGGAGCTGAAGCTTGAATATCTTACCTATTACCTGGCCATGTTGGTCCTGTTTTTGTTACTGCAGGCATTGTTTCCTAATGAGGTGTCACCATTTGTGCGCCGGATTACAGAGGTTCTTAGCCTGGGCTACAGCGGTTTGGTTCTTTTTACCCCCGCCCGCATTTATACCCATACACTTATCAGTTATCAGCTTTTTACTGTGTTTTTGGTATTTTATTTTATCTATGTGTTGGTAACGGCCGTCCGTCGCCATCGTGAAGGTGCTTGCTTTATGTTGGCAGGGGGTATCATTTATTGTGCCACTATAATCTACGACATTTTCTTTTATAATTTTCGGACTTTGGCTATTGGCCACTTGGCACCGCTGGGTTTGTTTCTTTTTTTATTAGCCCAACATTTGGCTCTGATGGATCGCCTGGCTGCTGCTTTTTTTCGGACGGAGGATCTATCGTTGCGGCTGCTGGCTGCAGACAAATTAAAAGACGAATTTTTGGCTGGTGTTTCACTGAAACTAAAAATTCCTTTGGGCGGTATTCTTGGAATCGCCGAATCCATTCTAGGTGGGGCCTCTGATCCTTTGACTGATGACCAAAAACGCAATGTATCTTTGATTGCGGCTGGAAGTAAATATTTGTCTGTTTTGGTAGAGGATATCTTAGATTTTTGTCGGTTAAAGAATAGGGATATAACTTTGGATCTAGTAGCTGTTAATTTGCATTCGCTGGTTGAAATGGTACGGGAAGTCTGCCGTCCTTTGATGTTGGACAAAGATCTGGAACTTAAAAACCAGGTCCCAGAAAATTTCCCTCCGGTGCATGCTGACAAAAATCGCCTGCACCAGATTTTCTACAATTTAGTTGGCAATGCGATCAAGTATACACCGTCCGGATCAATTACTGTATCTGCATGCCAACAGGAAAGTTTTATAAAAATAATGGTGGCGGCTACAGGTACAAATATTTCCGATGATCATTGGGCAAATATTTTCCATCCTGTTCAGCAGGCAGGCGACGACATTTCACGTCATTACAGCAGTGCAGATCTTGGGCTGAGCGTATCCAAAAATTTGGTGGAGCTTCATGGTGGCTATATGGGGGTAAAATCCGAACCGGGCCAGGGATTTTACTTCCACTTTACATTGCCAATTAGTACAGATCCGGCAGCAGCTGTGAAACCCAAAAAACAAACACTGTTTGCCCCGGGCGGGCCATCGATCAGGTTGCCGCATGCGGAGACAGCACAAGTTTTGGAAAATGATCTTAGCCAGCCGTTAATTTTGGTTGCAAATGACGATCCTATTGATCTTCAAGTTTTGGTAAATCAACTGTCTCTAAAGGGTTATCGCATCATCACTGCTACGGGCGGCCATCAGGCTCTGTCAATAGTCGAGCAAGCATCGGATAGACTTGACTTGGTGATTCTTGCAGTGATGATGCCCGAAATGTCCGGTTACGAAGTCAGCAGAAGGTTGCGTCAGAAGTACACCTTATTTGAACTGCCGATATTGTTGGTTACTGCTAAAAGTAGAATAGATGATGTTACCGCCGGGCTTGAGGCCGGTGCTAACGATTATATAGCCAGACCTTTTGACAAAAATGAGCTATCAGCCCGTGTTCACACGCTTTTGATCTTGAAACAATCGGTTGCCCATGCCATGATCAATCAACAGCTGGCTACAGTAGATGATCTTACCGGCCTGCACAACCGCCGTTTCTTTTTCCAAGTAGCCGAACAGGAGGTTAGCCGCGCCAAAATTTATGGTTTTCCGCTATCGCTTATTATGTTTGATGTTGATCATTTCAAAACAATCAATGACTCCTATGGTCATTCTGCCGGGGATGATGTTTTGCGGGCGATAGCAGAAAGATGCCAAGGATTACTGAGGGACGATGATGTTTTGGCGCGGTTTGGAGGCGATGAATTCGTTGTGCTGCTTATAAAAGACAACTTGGCCGCGAAACAAGTTGCGGAACGCATACGGCAAAAAATTGTCTTACAACCCATAATATTAAAAAAGGGGCAAGAAATTCATGTTAGTGCCAGTTTTGGTATAGCAACAGTAACCAAAGATGTAACCGATCTTGCCGGGTTACTGGAAAATACAGACCGGGCCTTGTACCAGGCCAAGCAGCAGGGGCGCAATCGTGTAATGGCTTTTGGATCCGTCCCCAAAAGCGATTGAAATTTCCACAAAATCGCCATATAAAGTAATGCTGGTTGGGTGATCGGGTAATAAGCGAAAGGCTTGTCTGAATTGGGGGAATACGGTATAATCGTCGTAAGATTGACACAACTTACGATGTTATAGGGTGCTCATAAATGCCAGGCTTCCTTTTGGGAATAATACAAGAAGAAAGCAAAAATGTTTTGCCGGGATGGAAAGTATTTGCTCACTGCGTTTGGAGCCGCGTGGGTTAAAGTCTTTAGTCCTGGAAATTAGAAAAAAACAGGAGGTGTTGTCATGGATTTAATCAGATGGGATCCAAGAAGGCGTTTGGCCAGAAGTTTTTTTGATGATTTTTTTGATATGATGCAGGGCCCCGGCCGTGTCAGAAGGGGTTGGCATGAAGGCGGCATGTGGGAACCGGCAATGGATGTAATTGATAGAAAAAATGAGATAGTCGTTAAAGCGGAACTCCCCGGCGTGGAAAAAGAAAACATAAAACTATCCTTGACAGACAATAATTTAACTATCCAAGGTGAAGTAAAAAAAGAAGAAGAAATAAAGGAAGAAAATTATTATTGTCGGGAAAGAGCATACGGCAGCTACGCGCGCACCCTTTCCCTGCCGAGCGATGTAGACAGAGACAAAGTTAAGGCAAAGTTTAAGGACGGTATTTTGGAGATCACCTTACCCAAAAAACCTGAAACCCAGCCGAAAGAAATTACCATAGAAAAAGGATAGTGCCGCTGCATTTGTTGATTGAGGCTACTTAATTCAGAAGGTACCCCCCCATGCGGCTCCATGAATGAAACAGGAGATCCCGAAAACAACATCCCGCCAGGAACGGCTTTTGCAGACCTGCCCGCTGATTGGACATGCCTTGTCTGTTGAAAACAAAAGTCCCGGACAGGGGAAACTTGCCCAATTTGTCGGATATTAAGCCAAGTACTTCTCTGGATCAGGGAATTAGATGCTCCATGCTGCAGAAATATCCGGATAAGCAGCAGTCCACTATTTTATTTTTAAATAGCTAATTGCGCCTTCAGGACACACTTGTTGGCAATTGTCGCATTGCAGGCATAAGAAAGGCTGGATCGCAGCTATTTTACCTTCCTTTTCTACAGCGATTGCCCCTGTTGGGCATGTTTCTTCGCAAAGCCTACATCCTGTACATTTTTTCTCATCTACTTTTTTAGATAGTATTGCAAACTTACCAAAGGTTTTTTGAAGCGCCCCAAACGGGCAAATAAGATTATGAAATACAGCAGGCTTATACCTGAATGTCACAAGCACGGAAACAACTAGCCAAATTAGTACAATAGGAATATTTTTATGCAATAGTTTTTGTGTAAGCAGCATAACTATAACGCTGCCTGCCAAGGCAAACCAGGTAAATTTTCCCGAATGGAGCCATTTGGGGGATTTTTTTGTCTGCAGCCCCAGTTTTTTGGAAAGCCCCTCCGTTGGAATCATCAGCGTGTTCATGGGACAAACATAACCGCAAAATAACCTGCCAAATATCAATGCTGCCAGCAGGCTTGCCGCAAACAAAGCAAGCCAAAGCATCATTTTGCCGTTTAATATCAAAAAAGTGAATAGCGCCAAAAATAAAATGCGGATTACAACAGCGGTGTATTTCATAATATCACCCCAAATTATTGATTTTCCAGTATTATAGCGCTAAAATATGAAAAAAGGTGTTACCAAAGTAACACATAAGGAGATTATCTATGCCCTGGGATCTTAACTTGTTAAAAAATACTACGCTTTTAAAAGCTTTACCGGAAAAGGAAATACTGGGCAATCTGAAAAATGGGGGTTTCAGGGTTGTTTCTTTTGGAAAAAACAGTATTATTCACTTTGATGGCGAAACGTGCAGTAAGCTGGAAATAATTTTGTCCGGCAGGGTTGTTGTGGAACGCATCGATGAAGACGGAAACCTGTTCACGATTTCTAGATTTCATAGCGATGATATTTTGGGTGGCAATCTGCTGTTTTCCAAAAGTCCCTATTATCCTATGACTGTATCAACACAACTGCCAACGGATCTGTTGGAAATAAATAAAGAGGCGCTGTTTGTCCTATTGTCGCGTTATCCCCGCTTTTTACGTACATACCTGGAACTTATTTCAGGCAATGCTTTCGTGCTGGGAAGTAAAATAAAACATTATGCAAATAAGACAATCCGGGAAAGCATCATTAGTTTCCTCAACTTCGAAAGCAAAAAACAAAATTCTAAACATATCAAGCTAAATATAACAAAAAAAGCCCTCGCCAGAAAAATTGGAGTTCAGCGAACCTCCTTATCACGGGAGCTGGCCAAAATGAGAGACGATGGACTAATTATATTTGACAGGGATTCGATTACTGTTTTGAAATAATTTTGCTAACATCGTTGAGGAAAAATATAGCACCGGTCAGTCTTCTTTTTTGTTACTGCCCCAAAAAAGGACAATTTTATCATATTGTTAACAGCGATAGATGAAAATAGCCATCACGCGGGCTCTTATTTGTATTGACAGCATAAATTCGTTATAGTATATTAAATTTAATTTGAAATTTGTGGATCATAAAATAAAATCGTCAAGTTTGCTTTTTGCATTAAAAAATTTGAGGAGTGAAAAAACAATAGAAGCGCCCGAAGATAAATTTGCGGAAGAAGTATTAGAAGCAGAAAAACCAGTGTTAGCGTACTTTTGGTTGCCCCGAAGCGGGCCCTGTCATGTAATGCATCCTTTGGTTGCTGAAATAGCTAAAAGGTACAAAAATAAACTAAAAGTGGTTAAAGTTGACGTTTATAAAGACACTAAACTTCCTTCGTTTTATGAAATATTAGCCGTGCCTACATTTATCATATTCAAAAAAGGCAAACCGGCTGGAACCCATACGGGGGCTTGCAGTCAAAAAGAATTAATTGATTTTGTAGAAAAAGTAGTAGGTTAATCGAATTTTTGATGGGAAGCGATCATAATGAACACAATCCCAAAAAAGGAATATCTGACTCTTGCTGTTCACCCCTGGGAATTAAAACTAAGGTATTTAAAGGGGAAAAATTTGATGAGAGTATTAAATGAAGCAGGTATCTACTTTAAATATTCTTGTGGTGGCGATGGAGCCTGCGGAAGATGTAAGATAGAGGTTGCCGAACAAGACCGGGAAAATTACCAGGAACTGTTATCTTGCAAAATATCCTTGATCAAAAATGCCAAAGTAAAGGTGCCACCCCAAAAGGTAGTGGTGGATTTCTAGAAAATCGCATCTAATCAGGCTCAAACGATCTTATCACCAATGGAACCCTGAATGTGATGTTTAAAACCTTTTTTATGTTTATTCAAGCTCAAAATCCATTAGTTATCAAAACCGCATTTTTTGTGAGATATGCGGTTTTTTTAATTTGCACATTATTTTTGGGGAAGCATAAAACGCCAGCGGCAGTCCTGAAAAATCGTTGTTTCGTGATTATTGGATAAATGGGTAAATTGCTATCGTTAAATGGGGAGTCTAGCGGGGGATTATGGGTAATTTCCCCATGGACAATATTTTTTAAATAGCGTAACATTAATTCCATTGCAAAAAATCCATTCGTACAATTCTACTATTTAAATCCACTATACTTCTAAGTAATGGTCTTTGCAAACAATGTACTTTTATCCTTTATTACAATTTCAATACTACTAAATTTACTTTGTCGTAAGTAGTCTGCAAAGTAAAAATTATGCCGCAAGTACATTGACTCAAACACTTCAAACAACTAGCGAAGGAAACAAAGGAGAAATCATCCAAAGGAAACGAGCAAGGGGAGGGGGTGTTACAAAAAAACAACGCCCGGTTAGATTGGTGAATATTTTTGAAATGAAGAAAGTGTAATCTTACCACACAACTGGAGGTAGTCTGTAATGTTAAAAAAGGGATTTTATTTTGGTTTACGGGGGAAATTGATTGCCATAATAACTATTGTGGTAATTGTGGCCACGGGGACAGTTGGTGTAATTTCAGTATATTCTATGCGTTCTGAAATGGAAAAGCAAATAATGGACAGTCAGATACTATTGGCAAATTCTTTTAGTGAGGAAGTAATTCAATTTTTTGAAGATGCAAAAGGTATGGTGCGAACGGCAGCACAGTTGCCTGCAGTCAGGGATGTTTCATCTATACCACTTATAAGGGATGATATTAAGGGTGTTCCCCAGGATGAGGATGTACCAAAAAGAGATGTTATGAATTACATAATTGACAGCTATGGGGATTTTCAATACATGGAGCAAGTCACTCCTGATGTAGGAAACAATATCGTGATAGAACCTTATCAATATCAGTTGGATTTGACACAATTGGATTTTGGTCATCGTGATTGGTTTAAAGGTGCACTAAACAAAATGGATGCCCATGTTTCTGAGGTCTATATCAGCTCATCGTTACAAGCGCCCGTGATAGCTGTCTCGCATCCTACTGTTGATGATGATGGAAAGCCCTCAGCAGTTTTGATGGGGGCGCTGACACTTGATCGACTAAATGATTTATGTCGTCAGCTAACTTTTGGCAAAACCGGACATGCTTACATGGCTGATCAATTAGGGACGTTGGCAGCACATCCGAATTCAGAATATACAGAAGGTCTCAAAAGCGTTTTAGATGTCCCAATGGTAAAAAAAGCTATGGATGGAGAATTTGGGGTGGGTCTATTTTTCGATCCCCTAACGCAGAAGGAAGTACTTACATCGTATATGCCTATAGGCGATACAGGCTGGAGCATGATCGTAGTGCAGGATCCCGATGAGGCCTTTGCTCCCATAAAGGCTACAATGCTCATTATTATAATAGCGGCAGCAGTATTATTGTTTCTTGCGGTATTAGCAGCTATAGGAATAGCTTCTTCTATTGCGCGTCCTGTGCAAAAAGTAAACGATTTAACTGTCAAGTTGTCCGAGGGTGATTTCACTACCGAAGCGGAAATAGCCAGTCATGATGAAGTTGGGCAGATGGCTCAAAACATAAACAATGCAGTTACTGTATTACGAAAAACGTTGCAGAATGTCAAGGAAACTGCGGATAATGTTTCCCATGCTTCTGGTGAAATATCTTCCGGAAACCAGGATCTTTCCCAACGTACCGAAGAACAGGCTTCCTCCTTAGAGGAGATCGCCTCCACCATTGAAGAAATAGCTTCTTCCCTAGAGGCTTCTTCGGCACATTCTGTTGAAGCAGACATGCTTTCCAACAAGACATTGGAAAGCGTGCAACAAGGTGAAATTGTTGTCAGGGATATGCAAAGTGCAATGGGTGAAATTACCCAGGGTAATCAAGAAATCGCTGAAATTATTGCCAAGGTCAACGATATCGCCTTTCAGACGAATTTACTGGCGCTAAATGCTGCAGTGGAGGCGGCGCGCGCCGGGGAACAGGGGCGGGGTTTTGCCGTAGTGGCTGCCGAAGTCAGAAATTTAGCCGGTCATTCTGCTGAATCGGCAAAAGAAATCGAAAAGCTGATCAAAGATAGTATTGTAAGGGTTGATAAAGGCAATGAGTTGATGGCCGAAACAGAAAGTGTGCTGCGGGAAATAATCGAAAATACGCAGAAAACTAGCGATGTGGTTGGCGAAATTACCTCTTCTTTAAAGGAACAATCTTCCTCCGCCGGAGACATCCGTTCCGCCGTTGAAGAGTTGAACCAGGTCACCCAGCAGAATGCTTCGCTGGTGGAGGAGATTGCAAGTTCTAGCGAAAATATGAACAGTGAGGCGTTGCAGCTTATCGATCAGGTCGATTTCTTCAAACTTACTACAAATGATAGGGCAAATGGTTCTTTTTTAACTAGAAGACATGCAGAAAAAAGCAATAAGGAAGCTATGAAAAGGGCTGTTCCGGTAAAAGAAACCGCTGTTGCAGCGGTACTTGAAGGAGAAGAATTTGATTTTGACGGAGATGATTTCGAAAAATTTTAGGAGGGGAGAGATGGATATATGCCGAAAGAAAGAATCTATAAGTTTAAGTTAAAATGTGGTGT
>JAAZMP010000042.1 GCA_012798755.1 Bacillota bacterium | reverse complement strand
GATACAAACTGAAGGGTATACCGATAAAGAGAAACTTTTACCTGGTCTTCCGCAAACAAAGTATCTTCCCCCCCCTGAACAAGGCCTTTTTCCAATTTACGAGGGAGTATTTTCACCGGTAAGCAGGACAATTTGGGGTTGGTAGTATTTGGGGACCCAAAACTATATTATCAGCTATTTTGGGGTAAACAGTCATTGATACTATGAAGTAGGTTTTCTGCCTCCTCAAGGTGGTTTTTTAAAAGTGGCTTTAATTCCTCAGTCTTATTTATAGCATCTTGTTGTTGATATCCCATTTCCAAAAGATATGCATAAGTGCTAGCCATTTCCAAAACCGAAGTGTCAGTCTCCATAAGTTTTTCTACAGCAGGTATGGGCAGATCGAAAAAATGGCCGATAACTTCTTTGTATTTTTGAAGGAACGATCTACCCTGTTCAGTTATTTCATAGGTATAAGCCACACCATCATATGTTTCAGTAAGTAACTGGTGACCGATTAGTCTGTCTATTTCCGCCTGCAATTCAGCCGAATATGGGCCATAATGGTGATACCTAAACTTTAGGTTATACGGGACACCTGCTTGTTGCAATAAGTAAACCATTTTTTGCAGCTTTTTTCTTCCTATGATTTTTGTTACAAATGCAAACAAACTTATTAACGCATATTCATTACTTAACATCCCTATCTCCCCCCTAAAAGTTTGCCAACAGTTTCATGTAATTTTTCGGGATAGTATAAACGTTGGTGTTCCAATTTTTGTTCGCGAATAGCATTAATTATCGGGGATACCCTAGCCAAATCATAACTTTTTTTTGCTTATCAAATAGAAAAATTTGTTCCGATGCCTCCATTTGCTCATCCCCGTTTCCATCCGTATAATCATATTCCCCATATTTGATTTGGTTTCCTTCTATTGGTCAAGTCCATTTTGTGGTGTAAATTCCCCTCTGGACTTTTTTCATTACCTAAGCCACCTTATCATCTTTTGTCTCAACACTCCCTTTCCCACAGTTTTCTTCTTTCCACTCTTGGTATTGCTCCATCTTGAAGTACAATCTTCCGGTAGACCAGAGTTCATCTTGTTCCATCAGCAGGGCCCCTAGCAACCTCATAGCCGAATCCGTGTTGGGGAAAATACGGATCACCCTTTCTCGCCGGCGCACTTCTTGATTCAAACGCTCTAAAATGTTGGTGCTGCGCAGCCGCTGCCTGTATATTTCAGGCAAAGCCATCACCACAGTAGCATCGTCAAATCTGTTTTCAAGGCAAGCCATGGCCTTTGATGCTTTCTCGCTGAAATCAGCCAGGATGCTGTTTAACAGCTTCTGAGCGGTGACCAAATCCGGTGCATCAAAAAGCAGCTTTAACTTGGGCTTCAGTTCACCCTGTAGCCGTTTGGGGCAGTTGTCCAGGATATTACGTTTAAAATGGGTCTAGCACCTTTGCCAGGAAACCCCCCGGAAGTGCCTTCGGATAGTTTTGACCAACCCCCCGTGGTTGTCGGAAGTTATCATCTCAACTCCTCTCAGGCCTCTGCCCTTTAGCCAGGTAAAACCATGTATAATAAAAAGGTGTACTAAAATTCTAATTATTGTGATATATTAAAGTAACTAGGAGGTGGGGAATTCGGGAAAATTATTTAAGATTGCAATGTTTTTTACTTCGTTTTTACCACTTTGGATTACGATACTTTTCATAGACACCTTAAGTATTCTACAAAATTCGGAAAACTTATATACAGAAATCATTGGTATTGTTTTGATTATATTAATGAATTTTGTATTCTTAATAGTTATATATAGGTCAATGGCAAGCATACAGCCATCAGAGTATAAAAAATACCGGGTTATTGAAGCAAAACAAGAAAAAAGTTTAACATCAGAATTTTTATTATCCTATATGTTGCCTTTATTTGTATTTAATTTTACAATTTGGAACGGAGCTATACAGTTTTTAATTTATTTCGTGGTTCTGGCTTTTCTTTGTTATCGGAACAATAATGTTTATGCAAATTTGATATTCGAATTTTGGGGGTATAAATTTTTTGATTGTAAGCTTCAATGTGCTTCCGAATTGAATTTAAGTCCGATACAAGTAATCTTGATTAGCAAGAATAATATTTGTGCACAAAAAGGCAATACGATTGAGGTAGCATCTTTAAATAAACCATATTATATCGCTAAATTTTTAAAGGAATAAAAGATTGAACTTCACATATTCCACCAATGAACATGTTATGTTTAGTTTTTCCGCATATTGCTTTTGTAAAAAGTTCTGCATGATCTTGTTTATCAAGGTTAAATTTCTGGCGCTTTTCGTCATAGGGTATTTTTAGTTCATCAACTAATATCTTTAGATTATTCACTTGCCTTATGTTATCGATGATTCTTTTATCAAAAGTAATAAATTTCCTTGGATGTTGCTTGGAAAGGGCAAATGATTTATATATTTCAAAATTGTTAATAATTGAAGCTTTTCCTATGATTTCAAGAGAACTTTTACAAACAATTTTATGTGTGTATTCCATATTAAAAACACTTTCGAAGTTGTTATTAATTGTGTACATTGTTCCTTTATAAATTAAAGCATCAAAAGTTTTTCCGAACTGAACAAGGGGTTCGCCAATTTCTTGAATTATATTATGCTTAGATGCAAAAATCTTGGCTCTTCCTTTTTTATATGTGTAAATAGGGTTTTTTCGGGAGAGTATATAAATGTTGTGATCTCCTTCATCATTTTCAAAAGCACCTGAAAATATATAAGCTTGTGATTTAATTTTGTTTAAGCTTGTATTATCATCACAGACATTAAGGCTTTGGATAAGATTGCCCCACTGATTTTTAATTAAACCATTTGAGAGGTGGATTTTATCGGTAACGTTTTTAGGGTTGGCTCCAGTATAATTTTTTATATCCCTTCCCTGTTTATCAATTACGCCAATAAAGCATGTACACATTTCACTGATGGTTTGTTTAAGGAGTTGATCAGTTCGAAAATTTAGGGAATAACAAGTATATTCCATAGGTCTGGATTTGTGATTGTAACTTATCAATGCTAGTGCCAAGTGTTTCGCACTCTTTATTTTTTCTAAACCTTCTTTAACAAGGTCGTAGGACATTAAGAAACCTCCGTAACAATATTTTATTAATTATACCATACTATGCTAACTAAAATTATTGTTTATGGGCTTCTTTAACAATAGGTGTTTATGAACGATTACCAAGAGTGGAAAGAAGCAAACCGTAGAAAAGGGAGTGTTGAGACAAAAGACAATAAGGTGGCTTAGGTAATGGAAAAAAGTCCATAGAAGAATTTACACCACAAAATGGACTTGACCTTCCACCAAA
The DNA here is from genome assembly GCA_012798755.1 of Bacillota bacterium. Classification (GTDB taxonomy): domain Bacteria; phylum Bacillota; class Dethiobacteria; order DTU022; family UBA8154; genus UBA9862. The sequence goes on along the minus strand of JAAZMP010000042.1, from coordinate 11,201 downwards.
CCCATCAGCCAATTCAGTACAAAAACCACCCCGCCGCAGAAAATTTAATCATTTGCTCCTCAACGAGGATCGCAATGGAAAAAAACAAGCCGGGCAATTCGCATTAATTGACACAAATAAGCTATTCGTAGGAACCAAGCAATACATTCTATATGAGTTAAACTGTAACACGAGTTTTTATCTTATTTACTACTCTCTCGTACACATTGATTTCTATACCACTCTTAATTTCGAATGATACCATTAAGGCATATGGAATTTCGTCTTCAAAGTCCTCATCGGCATCACCACGACAGTTTACCTTGAGTTGGATCTGGTCATCTTCACCCCAAACTACGATGTCATCATTCTCAAATATCTCATGTTGGACAGTACCACGAACCGCTGCTTGCCAATCAATATCAATTCGGTTATCTATCAAGTTCTTTTTTCCACCTTCAATTGTGTACCATAGTTGTGCTGCTCGATATTTCTGCCTTGTTGGAATAATGGGGGAAAAGTATGTTAAAGTTGCTGTCAGTCTCCTTAGAATTTTTTCGCGGTTAAGATCAAAAGGCAACGGTAAATCAAAAATATGTGCTTCACCATTTTTTAATTTACCATAACCAATTAAAGAAATCCTGTTTTTTGCACACTCAATGGAACGCTCGGTATTCGGAATACCGTAACCAAAAAATTTATGTACATAATCTGATGAGGCTTTTCTATTTGTAAAACCTAGGACTTCTGAAAAGAGAGCATGTAAAGCTCCCCATTCTGCTCCATGAACTAACATTGCTTTTATTATTAGTGCTAAATTATCTAAAGGAACGCTCTGATCTGATGTTCTAAAGACATCAATTAACACATCATGGCATCGTGCAGCTTCATGCGTTAAGAGTGCAGTGGCATTGCTTGTTCCATAGGTATACATAATTTTAGTTCGATCAACCGCAATGTTAAATGGTGCAGCAGAAATAATCCCTGGTTCTCTTGTCATAGGATCCCGCCATAAAGCTGTGGTTTTAGACAAATCGCGTCTATTTAGAATCAAAGTATTTCGTCCTCCCTTATAGACAACATCGGGTTTGACCGAATTGTTCAAACCTCTTCCTAATGAACTATACGGACTTGGAAAGCCATCCGAACAGAATAATATCTGCCTAGCATCTTCAGAGAAAGCAGTATTATCTTCATAGGTAGCTCCTACAGATAGTGCATTTATACTCTCCGCAGGTGAAAGTAATCTACGATGGCGTGCATTGTTATCTAAATATTTGACTGCATGAATGTTACGTTCTTCTACTGGTAATTTTTTAAACTCGTCAAATTTTACACCCATTTCAATTATATCAGCATGGTTACCTGCGCTAACAATAAACAACACTTTGTATTTGTAGCTAAGCCAATCTAGGAGACGTGCTAGTGGACTCATTGAGTTATAAAAAATACGACTTGATATGCCGATTGAAAGATTAATGACTTGAACATTTGGAGCCACCCTTCCTGCCTCAGAAACGAATAATCTCCGCACTGCTTCATGAATTTTGTCAACAAGCAAAATATCCTCGGGTATCCTCTCAATCGATATGTCTTCCCCAAAACTGGCAGACTTCAAAATAGGGCGAACATAGATCCGATGTGATACTTGATGGATGATTTTGCTAATATCCCCATGGGCGATGAGGGACGCCATAGAAGTGCCATGTTTTCGATCAAAAACAGTATAGTAACCTGAATAATTATCGGGATCATCAACTATTAACAAACCCTTCAAAAACGGATGGTTTTCTTGAGGAAGCCCATCGAATAAGGCGATTACAGGATCATCTATTATTTCTTTGGACATTTCTATAGAAAAGTTACTGCCATCTATGCAATCACTATTAATAACTACACTTTGGCCGACTGGCCTAAAAAACATTATTTCTTCAACATGTACCAAACCAATGTCTTTGTGGGATATTAAATCTTCAGCTAGCTGACGCGGGACCGAAACCAAAATTGCATGATATGCAATGCTATCGATTAATGAACTGCCCATAACTTTACCACCAATTTTCTCTATATAAGATACCGTAGACTGTTCTCTGCTTTTCTGCAGATCCTTTGATTTTCTATAAAATAATTCAACTTCACATTTAACCTCACTCAATTCCGGCTGTAACTGAAGATCTTCTATCCATGCTTCAAGAATGCCGGTTTCCTCTATCCGTTCTTTAGTCCCCCAAAAATGCATATCTACAAGGTTGTCAAAAACATCTCTCAATCCCGTCATACCACGTGGAAAGCCCATATCCGGATCTTTGGAGTACTGATTCCACAAAGATAACATTTCTTCAAGTGCACGATTATTTACCAATATGCAATACACTTTAGCAGTGAAGGTATCTTTATCTTTCTTTACTCCCCTATTATCTACAACATAGAAATCCTCCGTAACAGGTATTTCATAATCAGAGGCATCAAAAATTGGCTCAACTATACTATCGTCTTTGTTTAGGTTACGGACAGCTGTATAAAAACTGCTTAGTTCCCCCTTAACAACGAAAACAAGTGTTTTTTCCGGTTCAACGCCAGTCGATGAGCTTTGAAACAATATTCTATTTTGAACAATAACACGCTGCAATTCAGCCAATTTTGGAGTCATCCTAATAGTTTGTCTGGAATGACTAGGCCTAGAAATTCGGGAGGGTCCACCTGTTCTTCTGCCTTTTGTGGCTAATTCGGGCTGCCCAAAAAGAATTATTGGTCTTTCCGGCATAATCGAGCACCTCCATTAGCATCGTTATCATCTTCACCATCTGGTTGAAAAGCATGTAGCTTTAGTTGCTTCTGTGTAATTTCTTTAGCGTCACCATCTGGCAAGCGAAGTACAAATTGCCTATATACAGTTAATGCAAATTCTTCAGCTTCAGCATAGCTTTTCCCCAACAGTTTCCTAGCAAGAGTTGAAGGAGCTAACCCTAATTTAAATCCTGTTCTTCCCTCGAACCGCTTAAACCACAGCCCTAAATTCGCACGGGAAGGCTTAGGAAGAGTTAATCTTAGTTGAAAACGTCTCCACGCAGCCTTATCAAGCAATGAGTCATGGTTTGTTGCTGCTATCACAACTACATAACTTGGAAGGGCATCTATTTGCAAGAGTAGAGAACTTACGACTCGCTTAATTTCACCTGTTTCATGGGTATCCCCACGTTCTTTACCAAGCGTCTCAAATTCATCGAAAAACAGAACGCAGTCCCTTGTTTTCGCATAATCAAATAACTTAACTAACCTTGTAGCAGTTTCACCTAAATAAGCACCTACAATGCTTTCATATTTAACGGTTAAAAGTGGCACCATTAATGCTTCAGCAACTGCCTCTGCCAATGTTGTTTTTCCATTGCCAGGCGGGCCTATGAGCAACAGCTTGTTTCTCGGCTCTAAGCCGTGTGAACGTAACAAATCAGCCCTTGTCTGTTCCTCAATAACCTCACTGCAACTATCTATAACATTAATAGGCAGTATTAAGTGCTCCATTTTCTTTGTAGGTATTTTTTCTTGTATGAAATCCTGTTCAATGTTTCCATTCCTGATTAAGGAAACTGGTAGGTTTCGCGTTCCAGTTCGATCTGAAATTTTTAGCATTTCCTCAATTTTAGCCGCCAACACCCCATGCTGCTTGGCACGTTCTTCCGCACAAATTGCTTCAGCTGCCTTACGGAAATTTGTGGCATCATTATTTAGTCCATATTTAATTATGTCACAAAGTAAATCTGCTCTTGCCATGCTATGCACCCCCCCTTATTTTTTCTCAAATGGTAACGTTGAAACATCGATAAAATTATTTTCGCAAAAATCATAAAGACTTTTTTGTGCCAACTTACTAGGAACAGAATGTCCATTCTCCCACCTATTAATAGTTGTATAATTTACACTTAACGCTTTCGCTAATTGATATTGGGTCAGGTTCAACCTGCGCCTTACTTCTTTAATAGCACCTGAAAAGTTCATAGGAGAGCCTCCTATCAATAATATTGCAAACGCTATCTCCAATTATAGCATTTGCAATATTGCATTTCAACGACTGTTTATTACACTATAAATGCTACAATAAAAACTGATAGAGAAGGTTCTAAACAAGGTATTAGAAGCAGAAGTTGCTGAACAACTGTAGGCAGGGCCTTATGAGCATTGTGAAAGCCGCCAAGGGTATCGTAATGGCTACAGGAAGCGAGGGTTGAAAACCAGGATAGGAACCCTGGAACTGGCGGTGATGCGGACACGGGGGCGGTAATTTCTCCACAGAGCTTTTCAGCCGTTACCAACGCAGTGAGCAGGCCCTGGTACTGGCTTTGATGGAGATGGTCATCAACGGAGTCTCTACCCGCAAGATCAGGCGGGTTACCGAAAAACTCTGCGGTACCAGCTTTTCCAAATCGGCCGTTTCAGATCTATGCAAGGCATTAGACCCGGTTGTGCACGAATGGAATGAGCGGGATTTGAGCGGGAAGGCCTATCCCTTTGTCATTGTAGACGCAATGTACATAAAGATCCGTAAAGAAGGTAGGGTGTTATCTCAGGGTGTTCTGATCGCCATAGCCGTCAATGGAGAAGGTTATCGTGAGATTTTGGGCCTTAAGATCGGCGACAGTGAATCAGAGGCAACGTGGTCCGTATTCTTTACCTGGTTAAAGGGCAGAGGCCTGAGAGGGGTTGAGATGATAACTTCCGACAACCGCGGGGGGTTGGTCAGAGCTATCCGAAGGCACTTCCAGGGGGTTTCCCGGCAAAGGTGCCAGACCCATTTTAAACGTAATATCCCGGACAACTGCCCCAAACAGCTACAGGGCGAACTGAAGCCCAAGCTAAAGCTGCTTTTTATTAAACAGCATCCTGGCTGATTTCAGCGAGAAAACATCAAAGGTCATGGCTTGCCTTGAAAACGGATTTGACGATGCTACTGTGGTGATGGCTTTGCCTGAAGTATACAGGCAGCGGCTGCGCAGCACCAACATTTTGGAGCGTTTGAATCAAGAAGTGCGTCGGCGAGAAAGGGTGATCCATATTTTCCCCAACACGGATTCGGCTATGAGGTTGCCAGGGACCCTGCTGATGGAACAAGATGAACTCTGGTCTACCGGAAGATTGTACTTCAAGATGGAGCAATACCAAGACTGGAAAGAAGAAAACCGTGGAGAAGGGAGTGTTGAGACAAAAGACGATAAGGTGGCTTAGGTAATGAAAAAAAGTCCAGAGGGGAATTTACGCCACAAAATGGACTTGACTCGCGCTTTTAAAAAATTGATAAACTATCTGCCCAATTCTGTAACTACTTTAGCAAAATCTTTTAATATGCCCTTTACAAAAATATTCTTATTTACCTCAATCTCAAAGTTCATGTTTTCTGCATGGGAGAATAATGAAAATTTTGGGTTACTTGCATCAACCACTTCAAGGGCTACGGTATATTGTGTTTGAAAATAGTGGTAATTGGAGCTCTCGTGATCTAAAGCGCTTTCCAGTAATTCAAATAAACGGTGTTCATCTTCAATATCCAGCATCAAATAAACCTCTCTAAATGGAAATAGCTCATATGAACTCAGGCTAAAAAATGCTATTACAGTATCGTCATCTCTATAGACATCTTTGAAAAAGACATTTTCTAATACAATAGGTTTACCATTGTTAAATAATAAATCCTGGATTTCTTTTGTAAAGTTACACCCACTAGGAAATTCTATAAGGGTAGCACCATTATTTATAGCCAATTCTGCCACCAATTCATCATTAATGTTTTTTAATGCTTCAGTTTCTTGCAGTTCCAGGTTTCTTTTTTCTATCACCTTATAGTAACTCCATCCAATAATAAATAGAACTATCAATGAAATAATTATGAACCAGATATATTTTTTCATTTTCTTCACATCCTTTGTAAAAATTATCTGTTCATTCTTTGGGGGCCTTCATTAAGTAGGAGTGATAAAGTGAATATGCCAGCTACAATTATGTTCCTTCCATTAATAATCCCAGGTAAACCAACATCAATAAATATATGCTGCTTCTCCATCGGCCCACATCTCACACTGGGCAATAACGGTATTCAGTGCTTCTTCCTGTCCTTCCGGCGGGTATTTATATTTTTTAAGCAGACGTTTTACCATGGAACGCATCTCGGCCCTGGCCTGCTCTTTCTTCTGCCAGTCTATGGTGCGACTCTTTCTCAGCATCGCGGTGAGCTCTCTGGTGATCTGCACCAGGGCTTCATCGCTGTAAAAATCCCTGATGGCAGCAGGTTTCAGAAGAGCATCGTAAAATGCTTTTTCCTCCACATTCAGCCCCAGTTCTTCCCCGGCACCATGGTCTTCGGCAATGGCAGCAGCCATTTTTATCAGTTCTTCGATGACGGCAGCATTATCGATCTGCCCGTTGATATAGGCATTCATGAGCTTTTTCATCCTGTCGGAGAACAGTTCTGATTTGACCAGGTTGGTTCGTTTGTAGACTCTTATCTTTTCCAGGACCAGCTTTTTCAAAAGTTCTGCCGCCAGGTTCTTCTGTTTCATCGCGGCGATATCATCCAGAAAGGCTTTATCGAACAATGAATATTTTGTTTCCACATCGGAAAACAGATTTACGACACCATCGCTTTTGATGCTCTGTTTCAGCAGTTCATTGATCCTGGCATTGATTTCTTTCAGGGAAAGTTTTTTATCCGTTGTTATGCGGGCCAGGGATACCCTTACGGTTTCATAAAAAGCTGCTTCAAAGCGCTGCTCTTTGTTCAGCAAGCTGCGGCACAGTGAGGCAGCCTGACGAAGATAGAAAGCTTCTTTCACAAACAACTCTTTTTTCTCCGGATCCCCCAGCATGAAATTGATCCCTTCGGTGATGGTCTTGGCCCGCTTTAAATCGCTGCCTTCCATGAAACCGGAATAATCAAAGGGATGGAACAAATCCCTGCAGACAAGGAGTTTTTCTTCAAACCGGGGCAGGGCTGATCTGGATATATCGGTATCCCCGTAGTTCTTCCGATCCCGGAACGTATAATCTCTCATGGCCTCTTTCAAGGCGGCAGCGATACCGACATAATCGACGATCAGGCCGCCTTCCTTGTCGCCATATACTCTGTTTACCCGGGCGATGGCCTGCATGAGATTGTGCCCTTTCATGGGCTTGTAGATATACATGGTAGCCAGTGAAGGCACATCAAAACCGGTCAGCCACATATCCACCACGATGGCTATCTTCATCTCGTCCCTGTCATCCTTGAACCTGCGGGCCAGTTCGGCTCGTTCCGCCTTGCCGCCGATGAGCTTCCTCCATTCTTCCGGATCGGTATTTCCCGCAGTCATGACCAGCTTGATTTTTTCCTGCCACCGGGGCCTTATGTTCATCATCTCACGATAAATCTTCATAGCGATGGAACGGGAATAGGCAACGATCATGGCTTTTCCTGTCAGCAGATCCTGCCGGTCCTCATAATGAGTAACGATATCCATACACAACGTCTTTATGGTTGATTCCGCCCCCAGTATAGCCTCCATGCGGGAGAGTTCCTTCTTGCTCTTCTCCACCACATAGGGGTCGGCCAGTTCCGCAACCAGATCGTATTCCCTGTCGATGGCCTCCAGTATCTCCCGATCCAATCCCAGGTTTATTACCCGGCTTTCATAATATACCGGCCGGGTAGCCCCGTCTTCCACCGCCTGGGTCATATCGTAAACATCGATATAATTGCCGAATACCTCCAGGGTTGAACGATCTTTGAAGTTTATGGGGGTGCCGGTAAAACCTATAAAGGTTGCATGGGGCAGGCTCTCCCTTACCAGAAGGGCAAATCCGTAGGAGACCTTGCCGGTTCCGGCCTCTATTTTTTCATGGAGGGAGTACTGGCTGCGGTGGGCTTCGTCAGCGATGACGATGATATTTCTCCTTGTTGACAGGGGTTCGCTTGATTCCTCGAATTTTTGCATGGTGGTGAATATTATTCCATTGGCCACTCTGCCGTCCAGAAGTTTTTTCAGTTGCTTTCTGCTTTCAGCCTGTTCCGGCGTCTGGCGCAGGAAATAGGCACAGCGGGAAAACTGCCCGAACAGTTGATCATCCAGATCATTGCGGTCCGTCAACACCACCACAGTGGGACTGTCCAGGGCCTCCTGCAGCAACCCGGTGTAAAAAACCATGGACAGCGATTTGCCGCTGCCCTGGGTATGCCAGAAAATCCCGCCTTTTCTGTCACTTGCAGCAGCGGTTTGGGTTCTTTCGATAGCCTTCTTTACGGCAAAATACTGATGATAAGCGGCCAGAATCTTCGTGTCATCGGAAAAAACGATAAAATTTTTTATAATATCTAGGATGCGATCTTTGGCAAACATGCCGATAAATAAAACATCAAAGGCCGCATATCCGGTATTTTCATAATTGCCGTCAGTGGTTTTCCATTCCATGAAACGATCTTCACCGGCAGTTATGGTCCCTGCTTTGGAAACAGTCAGATCACTCATGATGCAGAAGGCATTGTAGGCAAAGAGGATGGGAATATCCTGCATATAGTTGCGCAGCTGCAGATAGGCATCGGAGGCATCGGTTTCTTCGCGGGAGCAGGATTTCAGCTCGATGACCACCAGGGGCAGGCCATTGATGAAGATGACCACATCGGCGCGCCTTTCCGCATTTTCCACCACTGTCCATTGGTTGACGGCATAGTACATATTCTTTTCCGGCTGTGCATAGTCCAGCAGGATCACCCGGTCATGCCTGATCTTGCCTTTTACCATGGTACTGACTTCGATGCCGTTCTGCAGGTAGTCCATGAAGGCCTTGTTCCTCTGCAGCAGGTTGATGCTTTCAAAATTTTTTAATTTGTAGATGGCTTCATCGATAGCTGCGACGCCGAGGTTTGGGTTAATGGCAGTTAGGGCGGCATGTAGCATCTCCGCATGGAGGGGCGAACTGTAATCACGTTCCACATCGGGGCCATAGATATAACCGTAGCCCAGTTCATCCCGCAGCAATTCAATGATGGCATTTTCATAATCCTGCTCGGTAAAGGACATCAGCCCACCTCCTCCACCGGCACCCGGATCTCCCCGGAGATGAGCTTGGGAAGAAGGGTATCGCGGATTTGAGCCAAAATAGTATTATAAATATTATTGTTACGCATTAACTCATATGCAACACTGATAGTAGTATCATAAGTCCTTATCAAATCAGTAGTGGGCATGATTATTGTCAGACTATCGAAATCTCTTGTTACTATTGCATCAAAAACAGCCCCTGTTGCTTTGTGTTGCAATTCCAAAACTGCATTTTTAGTAATTTGGTGAACATAATACTGAAGGGTTTCGCCACGATATCGCAATGCGTAGCAGGATTGATTAATTGCCATGGGACGTCCAGCAACAGCAATTTTACCAACAGTACCCCTTGCAGTAATAAAAACGGTATTGGTAGGATGTAGTTCGCTGTTACAGCCCTCCAATCCTAATTTCGTAATTTGTTTCTCTGTATTGGATACATAATAATTTGAATTACAGTCCTTGGGAGTAAAAAAAGGGATCTCACCATTCCAATAATTGGGGTTACCTGTCTTCGGAGTCCCTCCGCCTTTTACTTTTATAATATCTGTGAACTGCTCGATTCCCCACCCCTTGGGTATCTCCCCCAGCTCGCTTTCCACCATTTCTCCGCCGGAAGATTTATAGGGTTCACCGTTTTCATCGGGGAACTCAAAATCCACGAACCAATGCTTGAATATGGCCTGGGCCATTTCTTCCAGTACCTTGTTGGTGCGGTTGTTCAGTTCGATCATGTCATCCAGGCAGGAGAGAGTGGCAGCGATGGCTTTTTGTTCGCGTAAGCTGTGGATTTCAAGCACAAGATCATTCATTATCTGAGTATTTAGCGATGGCATTGTTGCCCCAACGGCAATTTTCCTAATATATTCTTTTAGCTTATCAATACAGAAACAATAGTAAAGATATCGTTGATCTACCATTTTTTTGTTCGGTCGTATCCTTAAACAACGCCCAGAAAACAGCCAACCTTCCTCATCAATACTAACCAACGAACATCTGTCTACAGAACCGACTCTGCTAAAGACCAAATCTCCTTTACGCAAATGGTACTTACTCAGCCTTTCCCAATCATGATCGCTAACTAACGGAGCCTGACTCCCAGATAATTTACGTTTTCCCAAATGTTCTACAGTAATAATAGGAGTCCCAACATCTACATAATCTGATTTGTGTAATTGACTTCCAAAAGGTCCGGTTTGTACTTCAGCTATTCGACATAGTTTTGTCTTACAAAAATTATCAAAACTCATAGCCGATCGCCCCCAGTCGCTGCCGGATTTCCTTTTCCAGCTCATGCCTTTCCGCAAACAGGTCGGCCAGTTCATCGGTCAGCCTTGCCATCTTTTCATCGAAGGGTTCGCCGCCATCTTCCTCTTCCTCTATCCCCACATAACGTCCCGGTGTCAGGATATAGTCATGTTTGGCGATCCCGGCGGTATCTACAACGGCGCAGAATCCCTTGACATCTTCCAGTTTTCCTGCGGCAAAGGCGGTAAAAGCATCCGCTATTCTGGCTATGTCCTCATCGGTCATCTCTCTCAATCGGCGGTTTACCATGGTCCCCATATTGCGGGCATCGATGAATAGAGTTTTCCCGGACTGTTTTTTATCCTTGTTGATAAACCACAGCGAAACCGGGATCTGTGTCGTGTAAAACAGCTGCGGGGGCATGGCCACGATGCCTTCCACCAGATCGGCCTCGACGATGTTTTTTCTTATATCCCCTTCCCCGCCGGTCTGGCTGGACAGGGAACCATTGGCCAAAACCAGTCCCATCCTGCCCCGGGGTGCCAGATGTTGGATCATATGCTGCATCCAGGCGAAGTTGGCATTGCCCGGCGGCGGCAGCCCATATTTCCAGCGCAGGTCCTCTTTCAGCCTTTCCTGCCCCCAGTTGGAAAGGTTAAAGGGAGGATTGGCCATTACAAAATCGGCCCTCAATGTGGGATGGCAGTCTTCCAGGAAGGTGTCGGCATTGTATTTGCCCAGATCGGCTTCCAGGCCCCTGATGGCCAGATTCATCATGCACATCTTCCAGGTGGTGGCATTGTTCTCCTGACCATAGATCGATATATTGCGGATATTGCCCTGATGGTTTTTGATAAATTGGGCCGATTGGACAAACATGCCCCCGCTGCCGCAGCAGGGGTCTATGTTCTT
>JAAZMP010000005.1 GCA_012798755.1 Bacillota bacterium | reverse complement strand
TCTCCTTGGGCTGAGCCTTAGTCGCCGGCAAAAAGCGGGTCCCCAGGCCTGCCGCCGGTATTACTGCTTTCCTTACTTCTTGCAATTCGGACACTTCAAAACCCCCTTCGGGCAAAACATTTGCCCCAGCTAAATCCGCCTTACTTGCCTGGCATTAAAGACTCCCCGTGTCATCACATATGCTTCCTTATTTTTTTTCTTCAGGGTAACCCTTGTTGCCAGCTGTTTTTGGCAATTTGGGCAGAACAAGGCCCCGGGGTTCCCGGCCAAATCAACAGAACTTCTGATAATTCTATCCACATACATCCTTAACAACGTTCCCTTGCCCAATTTCTGATAGAGCGCAATATCGGTTTTGCAATAACCGCAGCAGATCAACAGGGTAGAACTGCCTCTGACTCTTCTATAATAGGGGTTTTTGTAACGCAAACAATCATCCTCCCAGCCTTCTCTTTGCCAATTAATAAAGAACAGAGTGCGGGGAGGTTTCCTTATAGAATACTATATAATTTCGATTGCCGCTGTTCTGAATACTGTCCAATAGATTTAGCCGAAGGCCGGTCTCCTGCCTGGTAACAACAGGAAACCCATAATGTTTATTTTTATATTTGACTTCCTTGCCACTGTCTATCCTTTTTTCAACAAATCCCAAATGAGCCTTAAGCCTGCCGGAAACAATCTCATTTGAAAAATTTACGATATCGCCAAATTGACGTGTTACCACTTCTTCAAAGTTGCTGTCAATTTCTACCCCAATACTGTTTCTTTCATTGCACATAGCCGCCAACATAGTAGTGCCTGTGCCCAGGAAAGGGTCCAGTACCGTGTCACCCTTAACTGAAAACATATTTATAAGCCTATGCGCCAGCTCAAAGGGATAAGCAGCGCTTCTTCTCCTGATTTTGTTGTTGCTTAACCTTTGGCTGGCCCCTTTCAGATCCTTCCAAATGTCAGAAAACCATACATTTCTTTCTTCCCAAAAAAAAGCACTTTTTTGCCTTATTTGTTTTTCCCGGGAGGTCTTGAATTCGCGTCTTTCGCCTTTGCGAAGAATTAAAATATATTCATGTTCCAGTGTAACATAAGCCCCGGGAGGCAACATTCCCGATCCCATAAATTTATTGGGGGCATTGGTTTGTTTTCTCCATATTATACACGGGAGAGCCACAAATCCTTTCCGCGTAAAATATTGCAATATCCTGGAATGGTTAATGTACAGTTGAAAAAGGCCGTTTATTGTCCTTGTGGCATCGCCAATATTGATGCATGCTATTCCGCCTCTGCGTAAAACCCGCCTTACCTCATCCCACGCCCTGTCCAGCTCCCGATGCATCAACTCAAAAGCCATGCTTCCTTCATTATCCGCCAACAAGGTTTTAATCTGCGGGTTTTGGAAGGCAAATATTTCATCCCACATTTCTATCATCGGATAAGGCGGTGACGTAACAACCAAGTCAACGCTTTCATTTGGAATCTTATCTAGATTTTTTGCATCTCCGATTATTAGTTGATGGCTTGTGCTAATCATTTAGGCCTAACCTTTTGTACAAAATATGGTCATTTTGCTGTTATTTTGTTTTCTTTCAGACTATCCTGTGCCTTTTGCAGTAAATTTCGACAAACCCAAAAGCTGATGCAAATTTTCTCCAAGCAGCCGGCCAAGAGCGCATAGTTCCGCATCCCTTATTTTTTCCTCCTTATCATTCCAAACATCCGGGGCGACAAAAATACGCCGGTGTTTGGTCAGCAAAAAATTCTCCCTATCATTAAATAGCGCCTCTGTCAGCTTTTCCCCCGGCCGGATGCCAATAAATTCGATTTTGATATCTTTGCCCGGCTGCAAGCCGGATAGTACAATCATATCCCGGGCCAGGTCCACCACCTTCACGGGTTCTCCCATATCAAGAACAAAGATCTCCCCGTTTTTGCCAAAAGCACCGGCCT
>JAAZMP010000041.1 GCA_012798755.1 Bacillota bacterium | reverse complement strand
GAAAAACCTTTTCAAATCTTCTTTCCGTTGTTCAAATTGGGCGCTAAGATCCAAGCCGCTTTCCACTTTCTCTCTCGCCTCAAGGTAAGGAACAATGCGTTCCTTCAGCTCCTTTGCTCGCTCTAAGGCAATGGCCCTTTTATCGACTTCAATTGTAGCCATTATAACTACACCTCCAAAAAGAGCTATTTGCGGTGCCCTCAAAGCCAGGCCCAACAAGGGATCCCGCCCAGGCCAAAAAACTTTCCCCCAAAAAAGGCCCCAAACAAGCCCTTTTCAGGCATAAAAAAGGCCCGGGTCAAAAATCCACCCCAGCCCCAAATCTAGCCAAAAGTAAAGACAGGCAAGCCTTCCTCTGGTAAAATTAAAGGTAAGCACCAAAACATTACCAACTAGGAGGATGCCTGTCATGGCCATTATACCACAACAAAAGCTTTTTAGGTGGGAAGAACTTCAAACATTAGGCGATTTAAAGAGATTACGCCTTGTCCTTAGCTACATGCCCGATGAAAATCTAATGAGGACCCTAGAAAGAAAACGCGGCAACGGCCGGGACGACTATCCCATTCGGGCCCTGTGGAACTCCCTCTTGGCCGGAATAGTATACGAACATGAAAGAATAGAACAACTTCGTCGAGAACTAGCTCGCAATGGCCAATTAAGAGCCCTATGTGGTTTTGATTCCCAAGTCCCGCCCGCCTACGTTTATAGCCGTTTTTTTAAAATACTATTCGCCCATGAGGCAATGGTCAATGACATCTTCGATAACCTGGTAAAACAGCTAAAAGAAATACTGCCGGACTTTGGCAAACGCTTGGCCATAGACAGTAAGGCCATTTCATCCTTTGCCAAACATAAGAACAAGAACCAAAAACCCGATGGCCGCCGTGATACAGATGCTGATTACGGTAAGAAAAAGTATACCGGCATTGACAAAGAAGGGAGAGCATGGGGAAAGGTCATAAGCTGGTTTGGCTATAAACTACATTTAATTGTCGACGCCGCCTATGAATTACCGGTACTCTTTAGCGTAAGCAAAGCCTCAGTACCAGATATTAATGAAGGTCGGGAGCTAATAGAAGAATTAGAACATAGGCAACCCGACATCATAAAAACTTGCCAAAAACTAACTGCCGATAAAGGCTATGATGATGTAAAATTCATTACAAAACTATGGGACAAGTATGAAATCAAGCCTGTCATTGATATTCGTAACATGTGGAAGGACCCAGATAAAACCCGCTTACTTACCGGTCAAACAAATGTGACCTACAACTACAAAGGCAATGTATACTGCTACTGTCCCCAAACCGGCAAAGAACGTGAGCTGAGCAATGGGGGGTTTGAAAAAGATCGGAACACCATAAAAAAGCTGTGCCCTGCCCAACAATATGGTATTGAGTGTAAAGGCTTAAGCCAATGCCCAGTAAAGCAAGGAATACGAATACCCCTTTATTTAGACCGCCGAATCTTCACTCCCATTGACCGGGCCAGCTATAAATGGAAGAGGGAATATAATAAACGTAGCTCTGTAGAAAGAGTAAATAGTCGCCTAGATGTGTCCTTCGGGTTTGAAGTTCATACTATCCGCAGCCTGGCCAAAATGAAAATACGCTCCGGGCTAGCCTTATGTGTTATGTTAGCCATGGCCCTGGGACGTATCCGGGAAAACCAAGCGGATAAAATGCGAAGCCTAGTCCGGAGCGCTTGACCCAGGATCGATAATAAGGGAAAATAACTAAATTTTAATACTGCGTGGGGCAAGAGGATAAGTGTACCTTTTTTTAGCCTGTAATCTGTTAATAGTTGTCAAAATAATCGGTTGTGCTGCTTTTTGGGCAAAAGTGTGCCTTAGAAATCATAAATCTGTGGTTCAAGGGCTCTAGGTAGCCCTATGCAAACGATAAAAAAAGGGGCATCGCAAATAGCTCTCTTGGATATTACATCGCAAATCAGCAGCAGAGCCCTTATAATAGTGAAATATGGCCTAACATGGAGTACTTCTCGCCGTCGCTAGTTTACATCCCGGTACCGCCTCCGGAAAAAATCCCGGCGGCGGAATTCCAAAATATCTCGAACATGGCTCGCCAGCTTAGGAGTTAAAAATGGATTCAAATTCGAGGTTAGGTAAAATATCCCACCCACTTCATCATAATCAAAAAAAGGGCTTTTATTCAGGTAGCGGATGGGGTTTTTTAGTGCTAATTGGGAAAACTCGGTTTCCCCCCACGATCGCCAATCCCTGTTGCTCTTATCCCGCAAATCTCGTTCATGAATAGCCCTACTATGGTAAAAAGACATCATGCTGAAACCAATTTCCGTCAGGCTTGCTGCCGAATGAAGGTTATCCTCGCTCAAAAAAGCAGCAATTATGGGTATTTTATACGCCTTGACCATCCTGGTCTTTTCCAGAAAGATTAGAAATTCCTCTGCTTCAGTACCCAACCACCCAGCCTCTTCCCTGCACAAATTATCAGTCTGCGCAAGAAATCTAAGCCAGCCTTCCCTTAGAAATTTGCCCATCGGAATATCACAAACCTCGTAGATATCAACCCGGGTTGGCCTTCTATTTAACTTGCCACTCAGCCAGAAAAAGTAATTGCGCATCCTCTCTTCCAAAAAGCATCATCCTATAACTTTATTCCCCGGGCCGATACGGACTGGTTTTTTACCCTATACCTTCTCCTTCAACCCACATACACGTTTTCATTGTGCCACTGTAAAAATTGTGCTGATGGCCTTTCATCGGCTCGCTCAGGCAGCTTTAACAGTGGATGGCCATGGAGTTTATAATAATCCCTGCCATTGCCATAG
>JAAZMP010000040.1 GCA_012798755.1 Bacillota bacterium | reverse complement strand
TCCCATTCAGAGGCCTGTAAAGGTGTTCAGTGGGAAAAATTATTTCCAAAAATAATTTTCACACAGTCTACCGACCCCTTGTGTTCCCTTACGTAGAAAAGGCCGGGTAATCCAGCTTTGGAACCACGCGGCCTTAGTTGGATAATTATAAAGGGCCGTTACGTCCGCGACTAAGCTGATGACACAGTTCCTCCGTCCCCCTGTGTCATGCAACATTACAATTCTTCCACCCGGGCGTATCTGACCATCCAAAAGAGTGCTTAAACAATACTGCATTAATTTGTAGCCCGATAGGTGATCCCTGTATAAATCGTTCTTGGCCAGTTGACCAATCAGTATTGCTGGGAATTCCAGAATACGTTCACCGTGAATTTTAGCATTAAAGCCATCCAACTCTTTAATTTTACGGTTAGAAAAGGTTTCGGGAATTTTAAGCACTTGCAGGGCCAAGGAAAAATAGCCCAACACCTTGAACTGTTCGTCATCCTCGCTAAAAATTAAAAAGTCCTACTTTTCCTGATCCGTTCAAAGGTTATGGCCCTTTCCCTAAGGAACCTTTCCACGTCATTAGATGAATACATGGATTATTATATAAACCATAGGCCACAAAAACTTCTTGGGGCATGCCCCCAAGAGCCTACAAACAGACACGGCTGTGTGTGTGAAAAAACAATGATATCCAACCGTACCCAAAGTGTCTACCTTTAGGGGGTCACCTCAACATACCAAGGCCCACTTCCCCATCACCTGTTTTCTTTGAAACTGGTGTAGTTCTGATTGTTCTTAACTATGGTCTATTATCCAACCCAGCAAATCTTCATTACTAACCGACCTGTCCGCCAATCCCAACCCAAGTGCAATCAACCCATCATCCGTACATTTTATCTCAACACCGTTAATCCCAAGAAAAACCAGCATGGCGAGCATTCCAATCCGCTTATTACCGTCAACAAAAGGGTGATTATTTACTAGGAAAAAACCCAGTTTTGCTGCCTTAGCCTGAACAGTTTTATATACATCTTCCCCGTCAAAGGTCTGAAAAGGAGCATTTAAGGCCGAATCCAATAGCCCTTCATCCCTTATGCCATGGCTCCCACCTGTTTCTTGAATAAGGAGCCGGTGCATCCTAATGACTTGTGGTTTGGTCAGCCGTTTCATTTGGAAAGGGCCTCAAAAGCCTTCTTGTGCTTGGTTAGTAATCTTTTAGCTACCATATAAACCTCCTCGTCACCAACCGTTTCTACTTTCCCCAACTGGCTGTATTCTACAAGTACATAACGGGGAACATTATTTTTCAAAATTACAGCGGCTCCATTTTCATCAACCATTCTAGCTACCTTAGAAAAATTTTGATTAGCCTCAGAAATGGAAACTAAATTGTTTAGGTTTATTTTCATTTAAAACCCACTCCCTTCTAACCAATATTATACCCCGTTTAGGATAAATTCAACCTAATTTTTTTATAAGTGAGCGCGCTAGGGTACACTACCGATATTCACTTGTTCCGTTCCCGACAAGCAAGTAATTGATGGACCAAAATTGATGGGCAAGCTTGGCACACAACCGTCAGACTGTGTTCCCTCTCATTCTGGTTGTGATTTTCCCCCAGATTGATTTTTTGAGGGCGACAGCCTGGCACCATTTCCATGTTGCAATATATTCAAGTATTAACTTCCTAAATTTACACATATTGTAGGGAATGATCGCTATGCAACAAATATTTCATACCACGAAAACCCCCGAAGAATACCAACAGCTAGGCAGAGACTTTCCTTTTCCTGTGCCGGATCATTGTCCGAATCCGGGCTGTCTAGTTAAGTCCCTATGCAAAGGCATGGCTTCTATACCCGCAACGTTATTGCCTAAGACTTTAGTGGCCGCATACCAATTAGGCGCTACTATTGCAAATATTGCAGGAAGACCCTATCCTACCTGCCTTCTTTTTGCCTGCCCTACTACCAATACACCCTGGGAATAATCTTTGCCATCCTTTGCCTTATAGTGGCTGAAGGGAAGTCCCTTCGTGTAGCTTTAGGGATCCTAAAACAGCTAAATTTAACCCCGGCCCACCTACAATTCTATGTAAGACATTATGCACCAAAAACCATACAATGGTGGTTATATCTTTACAACCGGCACGGTTTGGAAGGGCTAAAGCCGGGCTATCGCAGCGATAAAGGTAAAAGTCGTCGGGTAACAGAGGAAATAGCCCAAAAG
>JAAZMP010000039.1 GCA_012798755.1 Bacillota bacterium | reverse complement strand
GGGGATGTCGGCTCCGGGCTGCTCCGGGAAAAGGTAGACTTTCCTTTTGGATGCGGCAGTGATCACCTGGCTTATCTGGAGGTTTTTAAATCTCTGCAGCAGAAGGCTGCTTTTTTCGTTGTGGAATGGGGGGATACGAGCCGCCTGGACAGCTATCTGGAACACCTGCCTACTGAGCGCAGGACTGAACTGCTGCAGGCCATCTTTCAGGAGTTGGATCTTTTTTTAAAAGGGATTAAACCTTATGTGAACGAAGACGCGGGTCTGCTAATTGTTTCACCTTCCCCGCCTCGGGCTGCTTTTGCCGGAGGACAGCGGTTGACGCCGGTTGTCTATTATCGCCCCGGTTTGGATGGCGGGGGGATTCTCGTCTCGCCGGCTACGAGGCGGCCGGGTATTATCACTAACCTGGATATTGCTCCCTCTATTCTGCACCATCTTGGCCTGGAATCACCCCCGTTTTTCTTTGGAGCTCCTTTACAGGTAATGCCGGCAGCAGATCATCTTCAAAGGGTTTTAACTTTGTCCGAAAACACTGCACGCCTCTCCAACCAGCGCCCCGGGGTGATCAAGGGTTACATTCTGGCCCAGATCATCTTACTGCTGGGTGGGTTGGCCGGGTTGCTCTACCGTTTCAGGCCGGCCAAGGTATTGCGCCCCGGGCTTTACGCGCTACTTTTTTTCCCGCCGGCCCTGCTCTTGGGGCCGGTTTTGCCGTTTTATCCGGCTGCATCTCTAAGCGTTAATGTCTTTGCCCTGTTAGGGTTGACCGTTCTTTTAACCTTCGTGGCACGGTTACTTTTCAAAGAGCTTCTGCCTCTTTTTGCTTTTACGGGGTTGTTGGTTTTCGGTCTTTTGGCGGCCGATCTCTGTGCTGGAGCCTATCTCAACAGCCAGTCTTTTTTGGGTTATGATCCCGTCGGGGGGGCCCGTTTTTACGGTCTGGGAAACGAGTATATGGGCATTATGATCGGCGCCTTAATCCTCGGCTTTGGTTCACTCTACTCCTTCACCTTCAGAAAGGAAGAGATCTGTTTTGCAGGCTTTAGGCTCTCCGGCCGGAAGGGATTGTTTTTTATGGCCTGGTTGTTCATCGTCTTATCCTTTTTCGTTCTCTATCTTCTGGCTTCTCCTCTCTATGGTGCCAATTTTGGTGGCGCTGTTACGGCCGGCGTGGCCTTTTCTGTTACCTTGGGTGGTATGCTGGTTCTTTTACGACAGAAAGGGTTGGGTTTGTCTCCTTTTTCCTTTGTCAATAGAATGGGGCCGTTTTTTTTAGGAAGAGGTATTTTTTTCCGTCCCCGCTGCGGGAGCAAGCGCGCGGGCGAAGGCGAAAGACCCGCTGGTGGCACGGTTTTCCCCGATACTGGAGGAGAAAATGCTGCTGGTAATGCGCCGGCGCCATTTTTTTTGCCACAAAAAATTCTTTTGCTTACCATTTTTGTGCTGGTTACCGCCGTCTTTCTTTATTTTTTAAATACCTCCTGTTCTGATGCAGCATTATCGCATGTGGGGCGGACCTGGGAGTTAGTGTGCAGCCGCGGTCCGGCAGAGCTGGTGAATGTTGCCCGGCGAAAAATGGAGATGAACTTAAAACTGTTGCGTTTTTCGCTCTGGAGCAGGATTCTGTTTATATTTATCTTTCTGATTACCTTGCTCTATTTCTACCCGGTGGGTCTTACTCGGCGGATTTTTGGGGAAGAACCGGGCTTCAAATTGGCCCTGGGAGGCATCATCGCCGGCAGCTTCACCGCTTTTTTAGTCAATGATTCCGGCGTTGTGGCTGCCGCCACGACGATGTTGTATGGTGCTCTGCCCCTGCTTTTGTTATGTTTCCAAAGGGTGTTTCCTTAACCTAACAGGGTTGCCTTATGGGCAGGTTATCCCTGTAACGGTGGTTTTCCCCGGCGCAAAATTTTTCGGAAAGTATTATACGCGAAACAAAATAATTTCTTTACAATCTATCGTTCTGGGAAAGGAGCGCCTTTTCTACAAATTTTATTGCCCGGCAGGAGATTAGCGTTTTAAAATGGAAATATAGTGCAACATACAGTGCAGTATAAAATATAAAATATAACATCTCTTTCCGCCTGTTTTCCGCTG
>JAAZMP010000218.1 GCA_012798755.1 Bacillota bacterium | reverse complement strand
TGATCCTCGAAACGCGCAAGATCATGGGGTTGCCGGATTTGCCGATTACAGTAACCACAGTGCGTGTTCCGGTATTTAACGGCCATTCGGAAGCGATCAACGTGGAATTCGAGAAACCGCTTTCTCCCGAAGAAGCACGACGGGTTTTGGCCGGGGCCCCGGGGATCATCGTGCAGGATGATCCGGCGGAGCATTTATACCCCATGCCGGCGGACACTGCCGGCCGGGACGAGGTTTTTGTCGGCCGGATCCGCGTTGACCGTTCGGTGCCCCACGGTCTGAATATGTGGGTGGTTGCCGATAACATTCGCAAAGGTGCAGCCACAAATTCCATCCAGATTGCCGAGCTGCTGATTTAGTTAGGGGGCTAAGAGAATGAGAGTTTTGGTGCAAAAATATGGGGGGACTTCTGTTTCCACGCCAAAGAAAAGGGCGCTGATTGCCCGGCGCGTCCAAGAGGCCCGGGATGAAGGTTTCCGGGTGGTCGTGGTGGTTTCTGCGATGGGACGCAACGGGGATCCTTATGCCACCGACACGCTGCGTTCCCTTCTTTTGCAGGAATACAACGCTGTTTCCCTGCGGGAACTGGATCTGATCATGTCCTGCGGTGAAGTCATCTCCGCTACCGTGCTGGCCGCATTGTTGAGCGACAAGGGGCTTGCTGCCCGTGCTTTGACTGGTGCACAGGCCGGATTTCTCACGGATGGGAACTATAGTGAAGCAGAGGTGGCCGATTGCCAGCCGGCGAAAATCCTTGAGGTTTTAAAACAAAACGAAGTTCCCGTTGTCGCTGGCTTTCAGGGTGCGGATCCCTTAGGGGAGATCAATACCTTCGGGCGGGGTGGCAGCGATACCTCGGCCGTAATTTTGGGGGCGGCATTGGACGCGGCTAAGGTGGAAATCTATACGGACGTTTCCGGCATTATGACCGCCGATCCTTTAATTTTGAAAGAAGCGCGCGTCATCCAGCGGATTACATACGGGGAGGTCTTTCAGCTGGCACATGAGGGGGCCAGGGTTATTCACCCCCGGGCAGTGGAGGTAGCCATGCGCAACAATGTGTGTGTAGTGGTCAAAAACCTTGAAAATCCTTCCGGCGGGACGGTGATCACGGCAGAATCTTTTTCTGGTGATCGAAACTACTATGGAACGCGAGGAAGCAGGGCCGTGACGGGAATTGCACATTATATTAATCTGGTTCAATTTTTGATCAAATTGGACCAACCTGATCCGGCCAAAGAGCTATCCATTTTTCAACAGATCGGCGCTGCCGGGGTAAACGTGGATCTTATTACCGTATTTCCTTTGATGAAAGCCTTTACGGTTAAAGAAGAACACTGTTTAAAGGTGGAAAACATCCTTAAAGACCTGGACGTTTCCTACGTTTTAGAAAAGGAGTGTGCCAAGGTATCCGTTGTCGGGGCCAGCATGCACAGCGTTCCCGGTGTCATGGCCAAAGTGATCGAGGCCTTAAATAAAAAGGATATTGAAATAAAACAGACGGGCGATTCCAATATTACGA
>JAAZMP010000038.1 GCA_012798755.1 Bacillota bacterium | reverse complement strand
GTAATTTATATGGGATATTGACCGGATAACGTTTGTTGCATGGAGATTACAGATAAAAATTTGGGTATTTTATTAATTTAAAACCATGCAAAATGAAAATAGACGTTTTATTATTTATGCTTTTTTCCCCTCCAACGTCATTGCTTCATCCTCGATACAGCCTTGTCTCATAGATGATACATAGCTGCTTGCTAAAGACACTGCTGCTTCCCTATTTAAAAAAACCTCGATAACTTAACAGAAACCAAACCCTGTACAACTGTATTATGTTTTTTTGACCCCTTAGTATTTGAAAGTAATCGTGCAATAAAATAAGCCCCGCATAGGGGCTTTTGTGTTTGTTGCACAATAGTTTTTTTGTTGCATAATAGATCTACCGGGATGGGGGGGGTACAGACATTTTCTTGGACAACTTAGGCTGTCAATCCAAGGTCCTTTTTCCAAAGGAATTCTGCAGATGCAACCTTGAAAAAGGCTCCCGAAACAAGAAGTACCATTTTGGAGCGTTAAATAAAATTATAAAAAATCCTGTTCTTGATATACAGCCTCTAGTACAATATTTGCCAAATTGTTTCTGTAAAAACAACGCTTTTGCCGGTAGCATTCATAATAGGGCTTCCTGCACAACTTGTGGATCCTGATAATTACCGCCTCTAATCCACCACGATGATCGTTATTAACTTAATTGTGATAAACCTAGCCTATTTGTTCAAGATTCTTGGGATTATCCGCTGTAACTTGGTTTTCCTAAAGATAATAAATTGTACGGGAAGCCCAACCCTATGGTATAAGGCGAAACAAAATATTACTCCTTAACACTTCTTTCCAATTGCCCGATATAGTACGCCACCAAAGCATAGATCCTTGCCGCTTTCATTAATTCGCTAATTTTTAGACTATTTGCCCCAGAGCCCCCACCTTTGCCAGGACCGTAAGTTAAAGCAGGAATACCAAATTCAATGTATGGATTTGTATCTCTCCACATACTGGTAACTGTTGCCGCTGGAGGGAAAACCATCTCCTCACCACTGACTAATTTGTGGGCTTTCCCAAGGCTGGGCAATATTTTTTCGACTCCTTTTGATTCTAAACCAGGCCGATGCATATAAATTTCAACATTGCCCTCAAATCCATTTTTAGTCATTACATCCAGAATCTCTTCTCTAATATCTAACGGATTCGCGCCTGGCACTAGCCTTACATCTAAATATATACTACATAACTCCGGCGGCCTGATGACCAAGTAAGGCAGCCCGCCTCTGATAGCAGCAATGCTCGCTTTGGGAACAACAGTTCCGCCTTCAAAAGTAGTCGTGTTTTTTTCCTCATACTCTTTAGCCCAGTTCTCCAGAATGGGGATCAATGCGGATGTTTTGACGATCGCATTGGTGCTCTCTTCAGGTTTTACATGCTCGACATAAGGGGTATAGCGAGAGGGTCCCGCCAAAACGGTGATTTTGAAAAACGCTTTTCCAGCTTCTACCCAGCCAGGAGAAAAATTGGATGCCTCAGCAACAATGGCCAGATCAGCTGTTCCCCCGTGTGTCAGTAGATATCGCGTCCCGAAATCTTTGCCAATAAAATCTAGCCCCGTAAACTCATCAACAGGTTCATGGCCAATCTCCCCAACTACTGCTGCCAATAAAATATCGCCTTTTATCTTTACCCCACTTGCTTTCAACGCTTTTGCTGCAATCATCCATGCAGCCATCGGCCCCTTATCGTTCACTACACCGTTTCCATAAACTTTATCACCATCGAGCCAAGCCTCATAATATATCCTCTGATCAGGATCCCTTAAACGCATAAATTCGTTTTTACCCATCGTTATATCCATATGACTATTGAAAGTAAGAGTAAGGCCGCCACCTGTACCTTTTAAGCATCCAAGAACATTGGATCTTTCTTCGGTAGGGCCTATGAAACGGGGATCAAAACCATTATCTTCCATCCATTCATATATATAATCAGCTATCTCTTTTTCATGGCCTGTCGGACTGTAGATATTTCCAAGTTCAAGAGCAAGATCCACGAGCTCTTCGGAATCGATCTTTTCCAAAATCCTTTTTTCAACCCCAGTGCTCACTTTATGCTCACTCCCATTTTAAAACTATTGTAATCCCTCAAAAACTTTTTTAACCAAAGCACTTTTTACTATTTCCTCCGGGGGCTGAGCTTTAACAGCATAAGGGCCAATAGGCTTGGTTGCATCAATGATCATCGCTGATCCTGCAATTTCTTCTGTTAAGGAGGGATCCAACACCTGCCCCTGGGTCCGTTTGATAATATTGATATCTTTATCTGCCTGTACCCTGGTAGACCACGCCCACATAACTTGTTTAAGGTTTCCAGGATCAATATCCTCATCTACTACAATTACATGTTTAATAAAATTGCTAAGGCTCATCGCTGCCATTGCCACCCTGATAGGCTCACCCTCGGTTTTTTTATCCATGCTAATGATTAGATTCAGCGGCCCTCCAGAATCCACCCAACTAATATCCTGCACGGTAGGCATAATGGTTTTTAGGTTATGGAATATATCGGCCTGGATAGGCATATGAGCATAAAGATTGTCTTGGTGGGCACCGAAAACGCTAATTATGCTGCCCCCCTTGCGAGCAGTGATCGCCTTGATCTCAACTAACCACGATATACGTTGAGGCCCTGAATAACCGGTAAATTCACCAAAAGGACCTTCTACAGATCTTTGATCGGGCAAGATCAATCCTTCCAATATGATCTCTGCATCCGCAGGGACCAATAACTCTTCGCCAAATGTTTCTGATTCTACCACGCGGAGATTTTCCCCCAATACGCCCCCGGCAACTTCATATTCATCTTGGGAGATCTTAGTTAATCCTGCTCCGGCAAGGAAAAAGGCTGGATGATGGCCTAAAACTACGGCGATGGGCAGAGGGGTTCCCCTTTGTTCGTACTTTGAAAAAATGCTCCAAAGATG
This sequence comes from Bacillota bacterium, assembly GCA_012798755.1. Classification (GTDB taxonomy): domain Bacteria; phylum Bacillota; class Dethiobacteria; order DTU022; family UBA8154; genus UBA9862. The sequence continues at coordinate 1,238 of JAAZMP010000038.1, read as the reverse complement.
GCGTGGCGACATCCACAACCCCAGATGGTTTTTATCAATCATCATTGCCCTGTTCCATGAGATATTATACCTGTCATTATCAGCATCCCTGGTCGCGATTATTGGTGTTAGATAGGGCCCACCGTCCATTTCATTTATTCTGGGCAAAGGAAGCCTATTCATATCTACATTGCCTTCGCCGCTCCAGACTATTTCTTTAACAGGCGCAGCGCCCGAACTAATTCGCTTTACAGGTTTCGGATGTAAAGATCCCTGATAATATTTTTCCATAATTAACGGTCTTCTGGGCTGATCTACATTTACAGCAACAGCCAGTTTTTCCATTGTAGAAAAAGCGTTGAAAAGCAGGTTAAAATCAGTTTCTTCCCCTTTTAGGTTGACGATGTTAGTAAACGACACTAACGGGTAAAGATTTTCCCGATCAAATGATTCCATTACAGCAGAAGCTTCATATTTATAAGGGTTTATTTTATCATTGCAGTATTTAATTTCGTCGGGATAGATTTTTTCCAATTCCTTTAAAAAAGAGCGAAGATCTTTCATATTTTCTTTACCCCCTATTATTTTATTTTTCAGGAATATAGATAATCTCAAACATATTTTCCTCAGTTAAAGGTTTGTTCAGGCGGGCTAATGTAACATCCTTTTTACCTGCTAAAATTTTGATGTATTCATCGTAATTGAAATAACGATCGCAACCTGGACAGTGAATTGGAACCTTTAACTCGATCAGTGTTAGATCACCATAGAAAAACTTCCCACATTTTGGACAGGTGAAATCAAACATTTTCATATTAGGACACCTCCGCTTTCATTAATTCCCCAGTTTAAAATTGCCATCAAATTTCTATCTGCTTCCCTACATTTAGTGGGATAACTCTGCTACCAAACTCTTGTCGCAGATCACACATGGCCTCAAAACCCGTACAATGGCCTATATATAGTTTTTCTACAGCAAATTCTTTTAAATACTTTACTGTCAATTTAATCCGTTCCGGCGATGCACCTGATAGATGAAGGCCTCCAATCACAGCCAAAATCCTCCGTGGGCCAAAACAATCTATGGCAAATTCAATAGTGTTGATAATCCCACTGTAACACCATATTTTTGTTCAAAAAAGGAAAAGCAACACTGTTTTCAACTAAAACAGTAACCCTTAATTTTTTGCCCAAGACAACACTTCCCAACACATATTATTTTTTTACATTTTTCACTTTCTTTCAGCGCTCCACGGGCG
>JAAZMP010000037.1 GCA_012798755.1 Bacillota bacterium | reverse complement strand
TTCATATTAAAACAGGCTTTAGAGATCCTCTAAGCCTGTTTTGTAAAGCGACACCCGGTCAGCTTAAATTTTAGCCTCAACAGCTATTTATTTTTACAAAATCCCTCAGGCTATGCTGTCCAAAACTTCTTTTGTTGAGAACGGTAACATCACCAATGCGGCTTTTGCCGGCTAAAATTTTCTCGCATTCTTCTTCACTATAGCCGCGGCGAAATAATCTACCCATCATTTTTTGTTCAAAACTTTTAACAATCCGGACCAAACTACATCCCCCCTTTTCCTGTTTCCTATGCTTTATTTTATGAACAGCCTCGCAAAGTGTTACAAGAAAACCGCCTTTTCCTTTATGATGTAAACATCCTCTGCACATTCTTTCCGGTGGCGCAAATCTTTTTATAGCTTGCAAAACCATATTTCTTTCCGTTTATGGCTAAGGTCAACAACTGGATTTATCAAAGCTAAACGCAAAGCTTTTCCTGGCTTTGAAACATCAGCATAGCTGCCAAAGTAATAAACATGTTTCCCCAAATCATAGGCAAAAAAGTTCTGGTTACCGATGGTACAGCCTGTAATTAACTGCAATGACTCAATGGCGGAGCTCATGTTTTCCGCCAGTATAAAAAATTGATGGGCATTTTCCCGTGATATTCCCAGTTCCTCCTGGGCTATCAGTGCAGCCCTGTATCCAATTGCCAGTTCAGGACAAAGATGGCCATGATAATGCACAACATTAGCCAATAGCAGGGGTGCAAAAAAAGGCTGGCTGTCCCCAACGGAAAAGACAGATCTCCTTTTCCGACATTACAGTCTGAAAGGGAAGAAATGCTGCCATCTTGATCCTGTTCATCCCTTACACGGTAATTTAATACCCACCTGCTCCGGCGTAAAGCCTGGTTACTTTTCTCGTCCTGCAAGGTAAGAGCAAACACCCCTCCATCAGTAAAAAGCAGGTATTGTAGATGTCCGTCAGTGTTTTTTGAAACATGCAGCATTTTTAATACCTCGTAATGCCTTCCGCGCCATTGAAAACCCAAAGGGGTCTGCTGAACCAGGAAAAGAAAGCTGCAGCGGAAATCGTCAGACTTTTTTGGCTAAAATTTGGCCTAACCGGGTCCTGTTTTGCTGCAGCAAAACCCCGTTTTCCATGTTTGTTTGCACAAATTCGCGCAGCTTTACCTCAGAATTGGGAAATTCTTTATTGTAACTGTGCAACTGGTCCGTAATTGAATCAACAGCTTCCGTCATCGACAACTCTTCACGTCGGCACTCTTCCCACACCTCAACATTTACTTGAAGTCCCAGGGTATAGAGAATATTTAATACAAACAGTACTTGATCCGGCCAGGCCGGTAAAGTTTCGCCATATAGAAGCAGCCAAAGCTTCATTAATATGTTGCTTTCCCGCAACCCGGCAAAGCTACTATAGTAGAAATATTCTTTGGTACAATCGAGTGCTTTTTGGATGGTTTCAAGGTTGTTGATACCCGGACTCATAGAAGCAAAAACAAGGTCAAAATTGCCCGAAAAACCCTCTTTTTCCAAATCTACATCTTCCCAAGTATTTTGTATGACCTTTACATTATTAAAACCGCCGGCAACAATTTCTGACTGAATAAACCTTGCCATCCCTTCTGCAGGTTCAAGGGCTACTACTTTTTGGCAACGTTGTGCCATAGCCAGAGCAAAGGCACCGGGACCTGCTCCAATATCCAAAACTTTCTTCCCGGTGAGCTCCAGACCTTGCCTTTCCAGCCAATCCAACACCCTGTTTACTCTCCTGTTGCCTCTTTTGCCCATCACATGTTTCTGAAAATTATTAGCGCGTTTGTTCCAATAATTTACTTTATCTTTCAGCGTTTTTTTGCCGCGACGAAAGAGTGATTTTTCACGATCCACTGACCAGGCTTTTTCCCAAAATAAAGGCTCTTTTAATCTATCAATATGTATCCCTTCCACTTAATCCACCGCCTGAAAAATGTAGTTTGGAATGAATGTTGCCGATTTAGAAATTAATTTTAAATTTGATTCTGCGCAAGGAAATAACTTTTATAAATTGGAGTCAAATTTATTCTAAAGATAACTGTTTAAAACCAATAAAATCTTTGGCCATTTCATCGTACAATTTTTTTCCTAACATAAATTCATAGATCTCATCTGCTTTTTTAATGGGATCAATATCCTCAAATTTTTCCGGAAAAATCACCTTTCCGGCATAATAAGCATCAACGACGAAATAGTGGAACAAAATATGGGTGCTACTAAATTAACAAAGATGTTACCGGATGAGTAAAAATAAAAGGGAACTAGAAGCGATCCCAACTGCTTACGTGTTACTTATTTAAACATAGTAGCACGCTGCTGATTTCTATTGTTCTATATGCATGCTGATTTATCCTGCTAAGTAAAAAATTTATTTTCTTAGGATGGATGATTCAGGCCGTATCAGGAATATAACCATCGAATTGGGCATGATACAGTCCAGCATAGTGGCTGTCTCTTTCCAACAACTGATCGTGAGTGCCTTCTTCCACTATGCCATCATCGGTAAGAACAAGGATACGATCCGCTCGCCGCACTGTGGTCAAACGATGGGCTATCACCAGAGTGCTGCGGTTCTGGGAAAGTTGAAAGAGAGCCTCTTGGATCATGGCTTCGGTTTCATTGTCCAGTGCCGAAGTGGCTTCATCCAGAATCAAAATAGGCGGGCTGCAGAAACATATTTACGTAAAGCAGAAAGCCAACCAAAGTCCCTAAGGTAACCTGTCCCCGTGAAATAAAATATCCGCCGAAAAAAATGACGATAAGGCTGATCAGGTTGGGATCAACTGAACTGCAACTGGGAAAACAAGATCCAACCCGGCCATGGTAAAAGCAGAAGCAAAGTCAAGGAAAAAAAGGGGAAGATGCGGGCGGTAATATTTGAAAAAATGTCTCAGCAAAACATTATGCTCCCTTCAATATGCACCGGCCAAGGTAAATCCTGGCCACTGTCTATTTCATTGTATTAAGCGTACACGATTATATTAAGGGTTGAATGCCCGGCCCCACCTATTTACGTGTTACTAATTTAAACATAGTAACACAGCACTATTTTATAATCATTCTGTACACACACTTATTTATCCTGCCAACCTGCTTAAAAAAATTATTTTTTAAAATTACTACCGCCTAAGGTAAACGATATTTCCAATGGTTTGACAGGATAAAGCTCAGGATCGACAGGGGTAAGATCAGTTGCCATGTTTAAAGCTTCAGGAAAAAAGTCTAGCACGTCCCCTGCTATATTACCTTTTTGCCCGGAGCTGGCCGCAAGCAGATCTGCTGCCAACCCATGCAGGTAAACCCCGCAAACGGAGGCTTCTTCCGATTCCAAACCTTGGGCTGCAAAAGAGGCAATGAGGCCGGTTAGCAGGTCACCTGTTCCGGCAGTTGAAAGGACGGGATTTCCAGTGGGATTTACAAAGATCTCCCCTTCAGGCAGGGCCACAACGGTATGAGCGCCCTTGAGAACCACAATTTTCTGCCATTTTTTGGCCTTCCCGGCCGCAAGGGCCCATCTGTCTTTTTGCACGCTTTTGGTATCACTTCCTATGAGCCGGGCCATCTCACCGGGATGGGGCGTCAAAATAAACGGGGCTTCTGTATTATTAAGAAATTCCGGTTCCAGGGATAAAGCCCCCAGACCTCCGGCATCTACCACAAAAGGTACGGAGATCTGCCCGGCCAGGCTTTTAAGCAAATCCAATGTCTTTTGTTCGGCTTTAAGTCCGGGACCAAACGCAAGGGCCTGGCAACCCTGGGCTTGTTCAAAAATTTTGGTACTTCCGCTAGAAATCATATTTCCGGCACCGTCTCCGGGAAAACCCATAACAATAACTTCTTTTAGCTTTGCTTCCAAAAGCGGACGGAGTTCTTCGGCCGTACCCAAATATACCAGGCCTGCACCACCCCTTAATGCCGCTTCGCCAGCCAGCGCCGCCGCACCGGTCATCCCCGGCGATCCCGCCAGAATAAGCACCCGCCCATGAGAGCCTTTATGGCCATCTCTACTTCGGGTGGGAAGAAGGGATTGAACAAAACTTCCTGTTATCAGGTTTTCCTTAATATCTTCCCGGGAAATTAGTACCTGCGGTATGCCTATATCCGCCACATACAAAACCCCGGTATGTTCCGCGCCGGGAAAAAGTAGCAACCCCCTTTTGGGTAAAGCAAAAGTCACGGTGTAATGGGCCTTAACTGCTACCCCCATTACTTCTCCGCTGTTTGCTGAAATACCGGAGGGTATATCTACTGCTATTTTTGTGGCCGGGCTGTTGTTGACAGCGGTAATAATTTCAGCTAATAGGCCGCGGACAGGGCGCTGGAGGCCAGTGCCCAAAAGAGCATCGATGATTAAATCATGAGGCTTTAAGCTTTCAATAAAACCAAGAGGATCGCCCTTTTCAAATTCTTTGATTTCATCGCCACTTTTGAGCAAAATATCATAATTAACCTCTGCATCACCCTTATATCCCGAAAGAGGACCCATGGCCCAGGTTTCCACATCATACCCCTGCCGGCGCAAATGGCGGGCAATGACAAAACCATCGCCCCCGTTGTTACCTTTCCCGCAAAAAATAGCTATTTTTCCCTGTTTCTGATCAGAAAGTATTTTTTTTGCCAATTTCACCACGCGCAATCCGGCATTTTCCATCAAAATAAGGCCGGGTATGCCAAATTGGGTCATGGCCAGTCTATCTATTTCGCCCATTTTTGTTCCAGAGACTATTTTCACTTAAAACACTCCCCTTAAAATATTGTCCTGCTGGTTGCTTCTTCATATTTTGATTATACCATAGCATATTTTTCCTTTAAAAGATTGGCCTTTTATTTTGCAAAATAATCTGATAGGATAAAATAAGGTAAATGCTTAGGACAAATATAAACAGGGACCTGGCAAGTGCCATCTTTTGCCGAAAAACCACGGCATTAAAGGTGGTTTGTCACCTAGACATAGTGCATGATCTTAAGATCCTTCGCCAGCACTTAGGATGACAACCGCCAAGGATCAAGGTGGCGGCTCGCTGGCAATCAAATGGTAGTTTACCAATAACCAAGAGGTGATCAAACTATAATATGAAAAGGATATTGCAACATAAACTGCATATACTATGCCTTTATTTTGGCCTCTTGCTACTTTGTACGTCTGTATCCTGTCACGCGCCTGAACTTCAGGAAAACAAGGATCTTTCCGGGCTGGGCAAGACTGTACAAACTCAAGAACCGGGTAACAATCACAGTGAAAGCAAAAAAAGTAATGAGGATGGTACAGTTAAAACAGAAAAACCGGTATCCGAAGAAAAACCGGGGGTAATGACTGCGGAGCTACTGGATCAAAAACCCAACGAGTTGGGGGAAATTATGATCTTAATGTACCACGAAATCGGCTATCTGGAAGCTGAGTGGACAAGAACCCCGGAAAATTTCCGGCGCGATCTGGAAACGCTCTACGAACAAGGATATAGAGCCGTGCCCCTTATGGATTTCGTCAAGGGCAACATCGACATTCCGGCCGGAACATCGCCGGTAGTGTTTACTTTTGATGATGGCAACAAAGGAAATTTTTATTACGAAGAAAATGAAAGCGAACTCAAACCGGCTTCGGATTGCGCAGTGGGCATTATGGAGGATTTTTACCAAGAAAAACCGGATTTTGGGCTGGCTGCCACCTTCTTCATTTATTACCCTAACCCTTTTCGGGAATCACAGCACATTGAAAAAAAACTTAACTACTTGGTATCCAAAGGTTTTGAAATAGGCAACCACACTCATGGACATGCCGATCTTTCCAGGCTAAATTCCAACGAAATCCAACGTGAGTTGGCCCTGCATGTCCAAAAAACACAAGAATATGTCGCCAAATGCGAGATCAACTCCCTGGCCCTGCCCTATGGGAGTTATCCTAAGAAAAGCTCCAACTTTTTACTGGAAGGATCTTTCGATGGAACCGCCTATAAAAACGAAGCGGTTCTTTTGGTGGGGGCCAATCCCAGCGTTTCGCCCTTCCATGAAAAATTTAATGTTTCCAGATTACCACGCATTCGGGCCAGTGAAATGAAAACTGAAGGAGTAGGTTTATACGACTGGTTGGATTATTTCCAGCGGCATCCTGACAAGCGTTATGTAAGCGATGGAGATCCACGATATGTAACTGCCCCCAAATCGCACAGCAATTTTTTAAACGAACCGGCCCTGGGGGAAAAGAAGGCTCGATTTTATCCAGACTAGCTTGCATAACACTCGGATTTTAATGGATTTAAAAAAATATTGAAGAATCTTTTAAAGTAAGTTGGACAGTTTTGCGTTTTAATGCACCATAGCGGCCCGGCTTTCTTCTTCTTGGGCAATTTTCTCGTGGAAAGCAGCATCGAGGCTGGCAGAGATAACTAATGAAATATCGTCAACGAGCGTATCTATTTCTTTAGGAGTTACAATCAAATCGCCGGCGAAAGGCTGCATAACCTCCCTGATAATGTTTCTTTTTTCTTCCCAGTTCATTTTTTGCACTATATTAGCAAACATATTACCCTGGGCCGATTCCCTTTTCAATGCCTCCGCCATCTTATTCATGCTATCTCCAACAATAGTTACCGCATCAACCACTGTGGGTACACCAATGGCATAAACGGGAACACCAATGGTCTGCCTGTTGATTCCCAGTCGCCGGTTGCCTACGCCCGATCCGGGAACGATCCCGGTATCAGCAACCTGTATGGTCGTATGGAGACGTTCCAGCCGCTGGGCGGCCAAGGCATCAATGGCTACAATCATATCCGGGCGGACCTGATTTACCACCCCACGGATAATTTCACTGGTCTCTACCCCTGTAATACCTAGAACACCCGGAGAAATGGCACAAACTGAACCGAAACCATCCCCCAGAATATCGGGCTTCATTTCCAATATATGCCGTGTCACAAAAAGTTCACGAACCACACGCGGGCCCAAAGCATCCGGTGTAACATTCCAGTTGCCCAGTCCGATAACCATTATGTTTTGTTGACCGTTTAGGTTGAACATACGCCGCAGTTCTTTATAAAACACCCTGATGACCTTATCCTGCAAGGCAGTGTTTTTTTTGCGCAACCCGGGAACCTCCAGGGTCAGATAGTTTCCTACTTGTTTACCCATGCGCGCCGCGGCCTGCTCTGTTGTTATGGAAACCCTGTTTATAATGATATCCTGATCCCCTTCTCTTTCTACATTGACACCGGGGATTTCTTCGGCCTCAGTAATAATTTCATGGGCTTCCAGAGCTAGATCAGTGCGTACATTAAAACCTGGTACATATCCTAAGCTTTCCAAGGAATTTGACTGCGAAGAACTAAAAGGCATGTTTTGCCCGGAAATAGACCGGGCCTCCCCCCTTTTTAAATGTGATCCCTTTTAGGTTAACCAAAAACAAGGAGGCTATACCAAAGCTTGAAAGCTAGAAGGGATGATCCAAAACCACTATGGTACTATAAAAGTAAGGCTTTCCCAAGAACAATATTATTACATCCGTATGTAAAAAAAGGTATCTGCCGGGAGGATGCAGAATATGTTTTTTGAAGAACACTAAATTATAAGATTAGAATAACTGGACAAGGGTGTTTTGCCATGAAAAATCTTGCAGTTATCAGCGTAGATATGTTTCAGACTTTGGTGAATATAAACAGCAGGCGCGAGCATTTTTGGAAAAGGTTTCCCCTCCGCGGTTTAACGAAGGATTTGGCTGAGAAGTACTGGTCCTTAACTGCAGAACTGATTTTTAAAAGTTATGATGAACTTTTCCGCCGGGAACAAGAGTTTATCAGCTCCAGGACGATTATGGAAAATTCTTTTAAACAGTTGTCCCTACAAACCGGGCTGGATTTTCAGCCACGAGAGGCTGCCCAGATTTTAATAGAGGAACATGGTTTGTCCTCCCCCTATGAAGATACGGAAGAATTTTTAAACACTGTGGGGGAACATTTTCCAATCTGTGTGGTAAGCGATGCTGATGATGATATGATTCTTCCTTTGATGGGACTGTACCGGTTTGATAAACTTTTTACCTCTGAACAGTATCAAGCCTATAAAGGCAGTCCGGGCAGCAAAATCTTCCATGCTGTAATTGACCATTATGGCGTTGCACCACATAAAATTCTACATATTGGAGACTCCAAACATGATGTTTTGGGAGCAAAACGAGCCGGTCTGAAGGCCTGCTGGCTGAACCGTAAAGGTAGGAAATGGCAAAATGGCCCTAAACCCACTTGCACGGTGACATCGCTAAGCGAGATCATTTTGCGGCTCGGCCTTCAATAAACCATGCCCTGCAAACAACACAAAAAAATTACTGTTTGTTCTTGAGAATATAAAACGACAGTTTAAAAAACTGTCGTTTTGGATTGCCTGAAACCATTGACAGGGTTCAAGACTTTTTCAGTGGTCTTGGTCCCTTGTTTTACCTTTTTCCTGTCAGCGTAATTCTGTGGGAACAAACAAATCTACTACACCAATGATAATGGCCGCCAACAATGCCCCCAAAACGGTAATTGACATACCGGGAACGATAAACTGGGCGATATAGATCACCACAGCGGCTGTAATAAAACCAACTATCCCCCGGTTTTGGGGAGAGATTTTTTTACCGAAAAGACTTTCCGCAATAAATCCCAGAACAGCTATTACAACTGCTGCGATAAGGGCCTGGCCGAATGTTAAAAGAGCAAACCCCGGTAATAGAAAACTCACCAGCATTAAAACCAGTGCCGACACTATAAAACGTACTATCAACCCAATCAAGTTTGACGCAGTCAATCGTTTCACCTCCAGTAGAACATAAAATTCCCTGCACTGCTTTGAAAAGGCACCGCATATACCGGCCTTTACGAAAGACGGTTTTAACAGCAAGCAATTGCATGATCATATTTTAACCAAATACAAAGTATATATTCGGCTGCTTTTTAGGCTGTTGCTTTTTACGGAATTGCATGGTAGAATTGAGTTTGGTATTTCCAAAATAGGAGGTGGCACAATGCCCAACATCAGATCTGCCTTCAAACGCATGAAGCAGTCTGTAACCAGGCGCCAACAAAATCGCGGCGTAAAATCCAATGTAAAAAATGCTATAAAAGCATTTTATAATTCTTTACATGGGGAAGACCCGGATGAAATCCGCAAAACCTACTCTATGGCCAGCAGCGTCATCGATAAAGCGGCATCCAAAGGAGTTATCCACAAAAGAAACGCTGCTCGAAAAAAATCAAGACTGGCTAAAAAAATTAATGAAATGGTTAGCTAAGGCAGGCGGGCCTGAAAAGGCTCGCTTTTTCAATATTAACCCCTCGACAGCTATAACCCAATGGTAATGTTTAAAATAAGTTGTTCCAGGGCTTCGCTTGCTTCTAAGCGGCCTGTTTTTACCTGCAAATCTATTTCCTGCAAGTAGGCAATAGCGGTAACAATAGCATGCACGTTGTACCTTCCAGCCTGACCGGCCAGTTTTTTAACCACGAAAGGCTGTACTTTAAGAAGGGCAGGCATTTCCCGCTGCGTTAAACCTTTTTCTTGTAGGGTAAGAAACTGATATAAAAGTCTAAACTGCCGGGAAATCATGGCCATAATTATTAAGGGGGGTTCATTTTGCCGGAGCATTTTGTGGAGATGAAAAAGAGCTTCTTCCGTATTTTTTTGTCCGATAGCCTCTACTAGGTTGAAAATGTTCCCCTCGCTGCTTTCGGGAACCATATACCGGACCAGTTCAGGAGTCACCACTTTTTTTTCGGCCATATATGTAGCAATTTTTTCAGATTCCCTTTTTAACAGGGATAGGTTATCTCCCAACCGCTCCATCAGTTCATCTAAGGCTCCTTCTTCTACCTTCTTTTTTTCACGCAAAAACTGTAGTTCAAGCCATTTTTTTAAGGCAGTTCCTCTTAAAGAAGGGAAATTTATTAACATTCCCGCTCCCTCTATAGCTTTTACCAGTTTTTTACGCCTGTCCACATCTTGTACAGAAAAAACAATTATGATATCGTTTTTCCTTTGTAGATAGGAAAGCAGATCTTTTTCGCCTGTTTGTTTGTTTTTTGAACGCCGCGAAGCAGACGTTTTTTCATTTTTTATAGCTGGGCCTTCTTTTCTTTTGGAGGCGGAAAAATAAGGGGGATCCAGGACCCATATCAGCCTCCCCCCGGAAAAAAGTGTGGTTTGTTCTATGTCAGCCATGAGTTCTTCCAAGGTGATCTTTTGCCCGTTTAAACGTTCCAGGCTAAAAGATTTTCCTTGCTTGGTCAAGTTTTTTAAAATCTCCTGCACAAATTCTTCTTTAAGATGATCCTCGGGGCCTCTTAAAAGGTAAACGGGCTGGACAAGGCCTTCCCTTTCCAGCCGCATAACAGCCTGGCGGTAGTCCATCTTAATTCTTCCTTTCTTAAAACTATCCCCCTTACAATACTATTCCAGAATAAACTTCTTAGCAAGCAAAACTATCAACCTGACGCCGGCGGAGGATTTTGGAAATTGCCACCTTGTGTAAATCTAACTGTTTACGGATCATGTTTGGCCTTGCCCTAATTCTTTCTTTTCAACTGGTTTGCCAACCGGGCACTATACAGACCGGGCCGGAGAGAGGATGCTCTTCCCATTTTTTTTCACCCGGGGCAGGTTTGACTACAGGTTCATAAAGATAACCGGGGGCTTCTATCCCCAAGGATGCATAGGAAGCAAGCAGATGTTTGCGGAAAAGAGCTTCAAAGGGTGCTGTCAAATAGTAGGGCATGCTGTCAACCCACCAGGTAAAATCGCTTCCTTCTGCCTTGTAAATGCTTTTCAAGGCTCTATCAACTTTTTCCCGATCGGCTATGAGTTCATCTTCTTCATATTTTTGTACTACTTTTCTGGCCTCTAAAAGAAAATTCCACAAGATATTTTTATTTTCTGTCCCAATCCATCGCGTAAGACTGTGATCCACCCAGGACCCGGTTGCCAAATGCGTAATACGCCTGTCAGGAGGATTATCTTCCAAAAATTCGCTGACGGTTACAGTTTTGAGATAGGGATCGCTGGAAATTCCCCGGTAAAGGCTATGTAAAAAATCAGTTTTATCTTCAGGGTACCATTCCCAGGCATTTTCTCCATCAAGTGCAATAGTGACTAAAAAATTGTCCGGATTTTTGCCCAGGTGTTCCCGGATTTTGTGCAGGCGGTGTATCAAGTCATCTGCAGCATCTTTGCCGGACATGTGTTGATATACAAAACCAATACGGTCGGAAAGGTGATGATCACGAAACACGATCGGGATTTCGGCACCTTCCGCGCTCACTAAATAGGGTCTGTAAAGAACATCGGGGTTGAGAACATGCCCATAACCATCCCTGTAAATTTCCACGTCCATGGATTTAGCCAGGATTTGTTCATCAGATATCGTCCAAGTAAAACCCTCATCGGAAATAAGAGAGATTGTCTCTGGGCTTACAGCTTGTTCCGGAGGCCAAAAACCTTGCGGGTTTATGCCAAACAGATCCCTATACTGGTTTACTGCCATCTTTATTTGATTTCTAGCATCATCTTTAAACCTGAAACGATTGGGAAGAAATAAGCCCGGCGTTGCGCGCAACGCCGAATGTGTATCCACCAAAAGAGGCACTATGGGATGGTAAAATGCTGTGGTGATAATCTCTATCTGGCCTTTTTGCTGTAAATCATGGTGTACAGGAATAATTTTTTCCAAAATGGTAAACTGTTGGCGCATCAATTCTTCCTTTTCGGCTTCGGTAAAATTACGCCCTTTGTCGATCAGTTCAGTTAAAAAAGGGCTCTTTTGTCGTATCTCCGGGTCTATCCAAACAAGATTAAACCAAACTTGCAGATCGAGGTAATCCTGAATGGCAAATTTGTCCATGGCCTTTGCCGCTTCACCCGGTTCGGAAATCCTGCCCTGCCTCTCCAAAAGTTGATGGTAAAACTGGTGGCGGCCTATTACTTTATCCCATTGAATATCAAAATAATGCTGCAAAAGGAATATTTTCTCCGCCTCATCAAGTTCGCTAACTTTTTTCATGACTTTGAGATAATAATCTACGTTATCGTGTTTGGTATAGCCTTCTATTTGTTCCAGCAAAGAAGGGCTCAAGCTGAAAGTCTGCTTAATAGCCGGATGGTCTTCCAAAATTGCCGCCATCTGATAGTAATCCTTGGACGCATGAAGCCTTACCCACGGCATAATATATTCTTTCCGCTCCGCATCCAGATAGTAAGGCTGGTGTTGGTTCCAGACAAACGCTATATAAAGAACTCTAGATGTCAAATGTTTTTCCCCCTCAGGAATTTATGGACAGTTTGATCTCTAAAGAACTGCTTGCTTGTGGTTGTAAATCTACTTCCCAGTTGGGAACAAGCACAGACTGTTGATAAACACGTTCCAGCCCTGCTTCAGACTGGGAGATCGTCTCCACCGGAAAACGCCATAGCCGCGCCGGAAGTGAAAAGCGCAAAGACATGTTAAAATTTCTCCATTCATCGAAAATGGATATCTCCGTTACTTCTTCTTCCTGCCCTTTGCCGGCCAAGTGCGGTTCCTCTATTTTCCTATCGGGAATATGGTAATAGCGATCGGAAGCATAGCCGGCAAGAAAGGCAAAATTAGATTCTACGCCAAAACGGAAAGATAAAGATTTATTCCCTTCATTTTTTATATTGTAACGTACCATAATATCATGTGAAGAAGCTTCCAAGGAAACTATTTTTTGTATAGACAGTTCCCCCTGCCCCTCGATTTTCCCCCTACGATTAAAAACCACTGTGGCCCGGCCGTGTTCATGTTCAACGGAAGCCTCATAGGGTTTTAGCAAAAAATCACCAATTTCCTCATAATCCCCCCTGCTGAAAGCCTCCAACTCTAAATCGAGGGGTAAGATATGATCCATGAAGGCTCCCCGGGGATAACGGTCATAAATAAGATATTCCTTTAGCCCTTCTTCCTTGACGGCAAATTTGTCATGTATTGTAGTAACCTCTTTACCTTCGTTTTCCAGTTCCACGTCTTGTTTCAATAGATCGTCATGGTAGGGTTCCTGTCTTCTGGTTAAAGTGTCAAGCAGGTTAACCGCTGCAGGGCGGTAAGAAAGTTCCCAGAGGCTGCCGCCTTTGTCAGGGGATAAAAGCAAGCCAAAATATTCGTTGTTAAGGACAATTTCCTGAAAACCATCATAATCCTGATCTTCAATTTTTACTTCCAACCAATTGTCATGCGCATGGTTTTCCCTGACAATAATATTTTCCGCTTTAATAAGGTTTTCATAAATTGCTGCCCTCAAAAAGTTCAGGTATAGACCACCGAACACACCGTGCCAGTAAGCACAATTGCATTGGGAAGCCCAGATCAAATTTTGCGCCCTTTGGTATGCTTCACCACGAGGAACTGTTTCCAGCCTCTTTCTGACGGCCAACATTTTTTTGTGCATGCGATTGCTTTCGGAATAACGGACCAGGAAATTCCGCCAAAACCCGCCGGCCCATTTTTTCATTTCCCGGTAAGAAGCTGCCGGAAGGTAAATCCGGCCTTTTGGAGGATGGTTTTCCAGATATTCTTTAAATGTTGTTGTATGGATCCAATCCTCGTTTTTTGTCAGCAGGCGGAAAAAATCCTCCAGCCACCCCTCGTCATAAACATGCTCTTTTGTACCGGGCCACACACCAAACTTTTCCCCGTCATCAGCCAAAATAGCCACGGTGTCTTCATCTCGTGCCGCCAGACGGGAAAGAAATTCCATTGTTTTGTCCGCTTTTTCAAAGGGAATAAGGTAGCGTAGTTTTTCACTAATCGGGAACACTTTCAGAGGATAGCCTTGTTCCTCGGTCAGATAGTAACCCGTGAGTTCCTCACTTTTAAGACCAAGTTCTTGGAAATGTGCATCATCAACAACGACATATTGTATTCCGGCCTGTGAAAGAGGCAGTGCCAAATAAGGCTCCCAGATGCGTTCTGTAAGCCACATCCCCTCCACTTCGGCACCTATTTTTTCTTGTAAAAAATGGCTCAGCTTAGAAATTTGGCCTTTTTTATCACTGTCCGGGATAATGGGCAAAATAGGTTCATAATAGCCCCCGCCCATTATCTCGACCTGACCTCTTTCTACCATTTCGCGTAAAATAGAAAGGAAAGAGGGGTTATTCTTTTCTATCCACTCCAACAAAATGCCTGAATAATGAAGAACTGCCTTGACAGAGGGATAGCGGTAAAGAACATCCACAAAAGGAGCATAAGCCTCTTCAAAAGCTTTGCTAAAAACCTCCGGCAAATTGCCTACAGGTTGATGATTGTGCAAAGCTAAAATAAAAGAGACTGTTTGTTTACTATGTGTTTCTTTTTCTTTTACCTGTTCAATTACCTGGACTGTACTTTGATCTGGCGACATATTATCTCCTCCTCTTTTTCGTTAATGGTTTCCCACACTTGCTTCTTGTTTTCTTAAAAATTGGGCTGCTTCTTCCGGTTTAGAAACGTTGATAAATGTGCCCGTGGCCATCTCCAAGCCTGCCACAATCGTTAGTTTGGGGATAATTTCAATATGCCAATGGTAATAAGGCAGAGAATCGCTTTGCAAAGGAGCTAAGTGCAAATAAAGATTGTAAGGGGGATCCCCCAGCTTTTGAGAAATCCTTTCCAGAAAACCTCTGAGAACAGGCGCCAATTCTTCCTCCCAACCGTCTTTGGTTACTTCCAAAGAAGAGGCGTGCTCCCGCGGTACGATCCAGGTAGTGAAAGGAAGGGGGGCGGCAAAAGGTATGAAGGCGATAAAAGAATCATTTTCGAGTACAATTCTTTCCTTAATTTTTTTTTCTTTTTCCAGGATGTTACAGATAAGACATCTTTTTTCTTCTTCATAATATTCCTTACTGCGCCTGTACTCCGTTTCCAAAAGAGGAGGTATAAAAGGGAAAGCCAAAAGCTGGAAGTGAGGATGTTCTATGGAGGCACCCGCTTCACGTAGGTGATTGCGAAATATCTGCACATATTTCAACCGCTGATCTTTGGCAAGGGCGATAAGGCGCTCTTTAAATGATCTGAGTACCAGAGCCAGTTCGCTGTTTTTCAGATCAGCCAGGTGGCGATTGTGATCGGGAGTTTCGATGATCACTTCATGCACACCGTAGCCCGGAAAGCTTTCCAGGAAGTTCCATTTGCTTGCTGGATCAAAAGCAGTTCCCCCTTGAACATTTTTTTGTTCCAAAGCTGGAAATTTATTGGGTATAACACGTAGCTGCCATCCCGGTGTATCCGGTGAAGATGTTTTATCGCGATAAGCCAGAACCTCCGGGGGCGTCATATGTTCATTTCCGATGCAAAAAGGACAATTTTCAACCCTTGCAGGCAAAGGTTCTTTTTTTTCTTTTTTTGGGGGGGCAAAAGTTTCAGGACGCCGGGCTCGTTCAGTGGCGATGATAACCCATTCTCCTGTCAACGGTTCTTGCCGTAAAATAGGCATTTCCTCACACCTTTTTCTTGTTTTCTAGTAAGGTTCGGCATAGCTGATAAAAGGCAGTTTGATTGTGGCCATATTTTTATAAACTTGGATATATCTTTCTGCAGCCTTATCCCAGTTGAAATTTTTTATTACATGTTCCCTGCCGCGTAACCGCATTTTATTGAGCTCTTGGGTTTTATTATCTTGAAGCGACATCTGTGCCATTTCAACCATGGCCCGGGCCAAAGCCGTAGGATTGCGGGGCGGAACGAGCCTTCCGGTGCACTCTTCCGGAAAATCATGCAAATCCAAAATGGTGTCATTGATTCCACCGACACGTGAACCAATGGGAATGCAGCCCATGCACATTGCCTCAAGCTGTACCAGCCCAAAAGGTTCAAAGTTTGAGGGAATAAGGCAAAAATCTGCAGACCCGTAGTATTCCCTGGTAGCTTCCCGGCCGAGGTAGGCTATGATACTTTTCATATTCTTGGGAAACTGTTGTTCTAACCTTTTAGCTTCATTTTCTAAAAATTGATCACCTGATCCCAATAGCACAAAACGCATTTTATCTCTAATCTGTTCAGATCCGGGCACCTTTTTATTCATGATCATTTCGAAGGCTTCCAACAAGCTGTCGATACCTTTTTGTTCGGTATCCAGGCGTCCCACATTAAAAAACAGCACCCCGTCTTCGAAACCATTATCCTTTAGCAATAATTTTCTTCGCTCAGGTCTGGGAAGAGAAGCATTTTCCAAAAATTCGGGATTCCAAAATGTAAAATCGGTACCATTCCAAACATAGGTGGTTTTGCCTTCAAAGGTGCTGAAGAAAGTCCTCCATTCCTCATTTAAATATGAATAGCTAACAGTGGTTAAATGATCGCAGTGATGCCCGCCAAATTTTTCAATGTTAAACATATCCCCTTCCAGGTAACGGGGATCGACCAGCTCGCTTAAATTAACTTCATTAAGCTCATGAACAGAGATACGTTCATGGCATAACCTATGTATTGTAAAAACAAAAGGTATCTTGAAATATTTTTTTACAAGGCTGCCGGCAAAGACACAGTGCCAATCATTAATATGAATCACATCGGGTTTTTGACGTTCTTTTTTCAACATCATGTTAATAAAGCCGGGAACAGCTTTGGTAAAATGGACCATTTTGGAGATGAACATCTCTCGCGGTTCATATACGCTTGGATTATCCATCACCTCGCTGCTGAAAAGAAAAATACGAACGCCCTTTCTTTCCGTCTGGTAAACTGTGACAGGATAAATCCTGTCCCCGACCATAATTCGGAAGTCACAGTATTTTTCCGGTTTGTAGGAAAAATTGGTTTCCTCATCATGAAGAAGACCATGAGCCGGCATAAAGATCATTACTTTTTCACTTTTACTCAAGGATTCTCCTAAAGAAGTGACAGCTTCCGCCAGGCCACCGATTCTAACCGGTAAATGTTCAAAAGTGGCCATACTTATAAGCATTATTACAACCTTCCTTTCTCCCTTTTTATTTAAACAAATTTAGGTTTCCCTGTCATTTTTCTTTTTATACAAACTGCTTTTTCGGGCTATAATAATTTATGTACAGGGTATAATAGCTTCAAAAGAAAGAGGTGAAAACAATAATGCACCTTTCCGGAAAGGAGTATTTTGAGGGGGAAGAAATATTACCACTTTATTATGGAGAGGATTATCTTGTGCTTCTCCCGCGGGATCCCTACTGGTTGTTCACATACTGGGAAGTCAGTACTGCTACAAAAAACTGGTTAGAATCTGAAATAAACAGCGATTGGGATTTGCTTGATCTTGCTCTTAGGGTCTACCGTTTTAACCGGGAAAATACAGAGGAGGAAAGCCATTTCGATATTAAAGTTCCGCTTTCTGCCAATAACTGGTACATAAAAGCAGGGGTTCCCAATAAAAAATACCGTGTGGATCTAGGGTGTATGCTACCGGAAAAAGGTTTTAAAACGATCATGGCTTCTAATATAGTAACTACACCCCGGGACACCTTAAGCGAAGTCATTGACGAAAGTTGGCGTTTGCCAGACTGGCAAGAACGCCATTTTTACTGGCGGATTGCACGAAACAATTTAAGTTCCATGGAAATGGTAAAACGTGGCATCCTATAAGACCTTGTTCTTTTTTTGGAAAGGTAGGTTAACAAAATGGCTAAAGGTTACTTGGCTTTCATTTTACATTCCCATTTGCCCTATGTGCGTCATCCCGAACATGAACAATCTCTCGAAGAAAAATGGTTTTTCGAAGCGATAACCGAATGCTATATACCATTGCTTAGGGTTTTTCAGGGTTTAAACAGGGACAACATCGATTATTCAATTACTGTTTCCCTTTCGCCTACCCTTATGGCTATGATGGCGGATCCCTTTTTGCAGGAACGCTACGCAGCATACCTGGCCCGGTTACAGCAACTGGCTCATAAAGAGGAAGAAAGAATAGCATCCGATCCTGTTTTTTCTCCTTTAGCTGGCTTATATCGTGAAAGGCTGGATTTTGCCTCCTATTTTTTTAACGAAAAATACCAAAGGCAGCTGCTTGAAGCTTTCAAGGATCTTCAAAACAGCGGAAAAGTCGAACTGATAACCTCAGCGGCAACTCACGGCTATTTACCCCTGTTAGGCGTACAGAAAGAGGCCCTTTATGCCCAAATTGCTGCCGGCTGGGAATATTACAATATGATCTTTGGCCAAGCACCAAAGGGAATCTGGCTTCCGGAATGCGGCTATGATCCGAAGCTGGAAGATATCATAAAAGAGTTAGGTTTTTACTACTTTATCACAGCCACACATGGAGTCCTTTATGCTTCCCCCCGTCCAAAATACGGTGTTTATAGCCCTATACTTACGCCGGCCGGTTTGGCAGCCTTTGGCCGGGATCCCGAAACATCGCATCAGGTATGGAGTTCCAAGGAAGGCTATCCCGGGGATTACAACTATAGGGAATTTTATCGGGATATAGGATATGATCTAGACCTGGACTATATCGGAGAATTTCTGCATCCCATGGGAATGAGAAGCAACACAGGTTTTAAATATTATCGCATTACAGGCCCCACCGACCACAAAGAACCGTATAATATACAATGGGCTGCAGATAAAGCCTTCGAACATGCCGCAAATTTCATGTTTAATCGGGAAAAACAAGCAGAATATTACGGAGAAATTATGGATCGCCCCCCGCTGGTGGTAGCACCCTACGATTCGGAACTGTTTGGTCATTGGTGGTTTGAGGGGCCTATGTGGATAGATAATCTTTGTCGTTTAATTTCCAAAAACAAACGAATTGAAATGATTACCCCCGGGAAATACCTCGACCGGGGTTACCCTTTACAGGTTTCCGAACCCAACCCTTCCAGTTGGGGAGACAAAGGCTATCACGAAGTTTGGCTTAATGGAAAAAACGATTGGCTGTACAGACACCTTCATCGGGCTGCAGAAAAAATGATTGGCTTGGCCACCAATTTTCCCAGGGCCGAAAATACGTTAAAGGATGCCCTTAACCAAGCCGCAAGGGAGCTGCTGTTAGCCCAAAGCAGCGACTGGCCTTTTATCATAACATCCGGCACTATGGATCTTTATGCAGTGTCAAGGATCAAAAGCCATTTAACCCGATTTTTAAAACTTGAAAAACAGATCTGGGAAGACAATATCGATCTACCATGGCTGCGTCATCTGGAGGCAAGCGACAATCTTTTTCCACATTTAGACTATCGTTTATTCCAAAACTTCAAAGAAACAATACCTGTGGAAAAAGACAAATTGACTAACATAACATGACAAAAGCTGTAACGTTTTCAACATATAAAAAACCTGCATATTAAGTTAATATGCAGGTTTTTATATGGCTTTTTACTATTTAATTATACTTTAATTATTACTTAACAGCCGGAAGACATATTATAAGTTCTCCGCCTTTGTCAAGTGTTTCTCTACCTAAAAAACGATATGACGGCAATTTAACCGTTTTTTGTCCGTTGCTTTCCTTTAAGGAAAAATCATGGTAAACCAGACTGACTTCTTGAAAAGAAAAATCCAGTCTTTGCGAAGGAGCGTACCACTCAAGATTGCCTACCTGTTTAAAGGCTTCGGCTGGCGACAGAATGGGATAGAAACCAGGCTGTCCCACTGCCCCTTTTTCCTCATAATAATAGGAAAGAATACCAACCTCATCCTGGTAATGCAAAACAAGAGTCGGTGCGCTGTCAGCACTTTTTAGCGGTTTGTAAAATACCTCTGCAAATAATCCCTTTGGCGTTTCGTGAAGATCGATCTTTAAGTAATCTCCTTTTTTCACGACAAATCCATTGTTGGAAAGGTTTTCTTTAGCCCAGGCTTCCGTTCCAAATTCCCCGGATTTGCCGGGACTGGTTAAAGCAACAATTTTTCTGGGGTTCCACGAATACCTTATGTTATCCGCAGGCACCGCAGCATCATGTTCCGCATTGTAATACACCGGCGGCAGGTTAATCGACCCTTTTGCCAACACAAAATTTTGCCGGTTCTTCCAGGCTTCAAATTCGGGATCATCTTTGGTTGGTTCTTCTTCAACCTTGGGTTCACCGGGTTTGTCAATTTCCGGTGCATCATTTTCTTCCGGTATTGTTGTATTTGTTGTATTATCCGGAACAGTCTCTTCGGCCTCCGGGGTGTCACTGTTTTCCCCTTCCGAAGGCTTGATTTCAGGTTCCTGCTCCGCGATGGGCGCATACTTCTCTGTTTCCATGCCATCAAGGTCATGATCTTCAGAAACTACCGTACCCGGTGTTTTCTCCGTGGAAATAACATAAGGAGGAACAAAACCGGCCTTTCCTTGGCTGTAAAATACAGCCAGGGAAATGATCAGGAATACGGCCGCAGCGGCTGCAAGCAAATGGCTGGCTTTAAGCATCCTCCGGCCATATTCATACCCTTTGTCAACCAAGCGAAAAACTTTGTTTTTTCCGGAAAAAGTTTTTACCTTGGAGTGGGCTTTATCCGCCAGTCGCTCTCTGAGCCCAGCCCGAAAAACTGAGGAGGGTTGAGCCTTTGGTAAGTCTTTGATGAAGGAGGCAATTTTTTTAAGTTCTTGCACTTCTTCCTGTGAAGAACCGAAGCCTTCAAAGATTCTATCCTGTTCAGACCGCTTCATTGTAACCCCCTTCTTTCAATTTTTTACGAAGACTTTTTAATCCTCTGAACAAAAGCGCCTTTACAGCACCTTCGTTTTTTCCTAAAACTTCAGCTATTTCCCTGATTTTTAAATCTTCTTGGAAACGCAACAGCAAGGCATCTTGTTGATCCGGAGTTAGCATTTTTATGGTTTTAAAAATTTCTTCCTGGGTAACCTTATCAAGAGCCTTGTTTTCGGGATTACTGGTTTCAGGCGCCATCAATTCATTTTTACTTTCATCCAATATCAAAGGTTCTTTCCGGCGATATTGATCGATAACTTGGTTGCGGGCGATCGTATAAAGCCAGCTGGCGAAAGAACGTCCCTGCCATTTAAATTGGTTAATATTGGCCAGCGCTTTGTAAAAAGTCTCCGATACCAAATCTTCGGTCAGCTGCGTATTCTGGACTCTCTGGTAAATATAATTATATATTTTAGGAAAGTAATGATCGTAAATTGGAGCAAAAGAACCGGGGTTATCTTGTGCCCTGGAGATTATCTCCTGCTCGTTTTTTTCGATTGACAACTGGATCTCTCCTTAAAGGATCTAGGCACTTTATTGCATAATAAAGCACACCCTCCTTTACCCCGGAGCTGGATGCCCTTTGACAAAAAAGGTAGCATGGCAAGAGCTGGGCTCACACCCTTCCTTCACGACGCAAGAACCTCAGGGGTTTTGGGGCGTACCCTAGAATTTTGTCATAAATCAATTCTACTCCCGCCATCCTATCTCCTGCTCATCACTGCAAAACCACATAATACCTTTGATGGCCTTGCCTGGAAAAAATCTGAAAGATCCAGAAATTACCTGGTAGGAATGGTATTTCCCTTTTCATAGTGTATAACGAATCTTATCGGAAAAGGTTACTGTAAAAAATTAGGGCAAAGTAAAAACGGTACTGCCTCCGAACAAATCGGGGGCTTTTCAAAACTGAACAGTAACTTTGTGCATTAAGGAACATGGTCTACAGTTTCTTTAAATATTGTTCTAATAGGGAGAGAACCCCTCTAACCCCTGCTTCTTCACCTAAAACAGCAGGAACTACAGATACCATATCTCCGGAAGGCGGAATTGCCGCTTCCTTCAGATAGTGGCGTACCGGAACAAAAAGTTGTTCCCCAGCTTGAGCCATACCCCCACTCATTGTAATAACTTCGGGGTTTAAAATATTTACAACAAAAGAAAGAGCAAGCCCCAGAAAACGAGCTGCCTCCCTAATAATTCTTGCAGCTCCCGCATCACCGTTTCTTGCCGCTTCAAATACGTGGCCTGCCGTCAGCTGCCCTTTTTCTCCAGTTATTTTTCGCAAAAGATCCCCGCCTCCGGACTCCAAAAGAAGGCGTCCTTCCCTGGCAATAGCCAATCCGGATGAAACACTTTCCAAGCAACCCCGCCGTCCACAGCCACAAAGGGGCCCTCCGGGTAGAACATTGATATGTCCTACCTCACCGGCGAAACCGCCCCCACCTCTGTAAATATGGCCTTCCGTTATGATTCCGCCGCCGATACCCGTTCCCAAAGTTATATTCACCATGTTTTTTTTCCCTCTACCCGCGCCGTAGAGGTACTCACCATAGGCAGCGGCATTAGCATCGTTTTCCACAAGAACCGGCACCTTAAATCTTTTTTTGAGTTCCTGTTCCAATGGGAACTGCTCCCATCCCGGAAGGTTTGGTGAACTAACTATTGTCCTGGTGCGAATATCATAAAAACCCGCTACACAGATGCCCAGGCCTACCAGTTCATGCCGGGAAACGCCAGCGTGGGAAAGAACCTCACTTGTGCGGCTTGCCAGGTTGTCCAGAACACTGTCCACACCCCTTGTTGCTCCGGTGGGAAATTTGCCGCTGCTGATTATCCCTCCCCCTTCTTTTTCCAGGGCTATCAGTATTTTTGTTCCTCCTAGGTCAATGCCCAATTTATAACTCATCGTCCACCTCTTCAAATCTTTTTGTTTTTTCAAGACAGCAAAATTATGGAGCAGCTTTTTTGTACAAATACAGCTCATATTAAGTGTTTCCTTAATTAGGCCAACTAATAAATAACCTTTGATGATATGAATAATTTTTGCAAAAAAGCAGATATTATTAATACAGCCGGAAATGGTAAATCTCCTGCGCGATGCAGGGAATAGCCTTTTTAAAAGGTTAGCATTTACCAAATTCCGGCTGTTTGGTTTCTGAAAAGATAAAATGAAGGATCCTATAATGAAATTGTTAAACAGTATGAATGTTGTAAGACGAACTATACTTCACCGCCCCGGCAGCAACGCTTAATACTTGGCGGCCCGGCGGTTTAATAAAGCTTGGCAAAAGGCAGGTAGGCTTACAAATCTACCCTGCTGTCAGGAAGAAATCACTAAAGAGGTCTCATCGTGGGAAAAAGGATTACATCCCGGATGGAAGGTGAATCCGTTAAAACCATGATGACCCTGTCTATACCAATCCCCAGCCCTCCGGTTGGAGGCATCCCGTATTCCAGCGCGGTAAGAAAATCTTCATCCATCATGTGTGCTTCTTCGTCCCCGGCAGTTCTTTTTTTAACTTGTTGTTCAAAGCGCTCACGCTGGTCCAAAGGATCAATTAGTTCCGTGAAAGCATTGGCCACTTCTTTTCCGGCTATGAAAGTTTCAAACCGATCGGTAAATTGGGGGTTGTCGCGGGAACGCCGGGCAAGGGGGGAAACTTCCACGGGATAGTCTTTGATAAACGTAGGATCCCATAGCTTGTCTTCACAATATTTTTCAAAAAAGGTGAAGGTTATTTCGCCTTTTTTTTCATTTCCTTCGATCTCCAAACCATGCTGCAAAGCTATTTTTCTGGCTTCGGCGTCATTGGCAATATTTGAAAAGTCGACACCCGTAATTTCTTTGACGATTTCCAGAAGGCTTTTGCGCCGCCAAGGAAGAGAAAGATCGAGCTTCCTTCCCTGATAACTAATTTTTGTCGTACCTAAAATTTCTTGTGCTGCGGAGGCAATAAGCTCCTCGGTAAGTTTCATCATGTCTTCATAGTCAGCGTTAGTCTGATAGACCTCTACAGTAGTAAATTCAGGATTATGGTTGGTAGAAATCCCTTCATTTCTAAAAATTCGCCCCAACTCGAAGACTTTTTCCATTCCGCCCACTACCAACCTTTTAAGATGCAATTCCGTGGCAATGCGCATATAAAGATCGATATCCAATGCATTATGGTGGGTAATAAAAGGCCGCGCTGTTGCCCCGCCGGCTATATTGTGCATTACCGGCGTTTCAACCTCCAAAAAACCCTTTTTAGTTAGATATTCCCTTATATATTGAATCACTTTACTACGGATGATAAAAACCTTACGTACTTCAGGATTTACAATGAGATCTAAATATCTTTGGCGGTAACGCAGTTCCGTATCTTTTAAACCATGCCACTTTTCCGGAAGGGGCCGCAGGGCCTTGGACAGGAGCCTAAAGGAAGAAATATTGATGGTAATTTCACCGGTTCTGGTTTTAAATACTTCGCCCGTAACACCAATTATATCACCAATATCCAGGCTTTGGAAAAACTTGTAATCATTTTCGCCGATATTATCCTGTCGCGCATAAACCTGGATCCTTCCCTGACTGTCCTGAATATGAGCAAAACCGGCTTTGCCATGCCCCCTTTTAGTCATTATCCTTCCGGCGGTGCTTGTTTGTTTTCCCTCTAATGCGGCAAATTCCGTGCTGATCTCCTGGGAGGAATGTGTAACCTTATATTTATCTCCGTAGGGTTGCACACCTTGCTTGATCAATTCTTCAATTTTTTTGTGTCGATAAAATTCCTGATCGCTGTGGTATTCAATTGACATAGGAAATATTAACCCCCATAAACTTATTTAATGCCCAATATTTTGTATTTAATAGTTCCTGACGGCGTTTTAACTTCTACTACCGAACCCGCACGGGAACCAAAAATAGAACGGCCGACAGGTGATTCGTTGGATATCTTATTGTTTAAAGGATCGGATTCTGCGGATCCCACGATTACAAATTCCAGTTCCTCCCCACTGCTCAGATCCTTTAGCAAAACCTGGGAACCAAAACCCACCACATCTTTGTTTTTTTCGTCATGTTCTATCAAACGTGCATTACGTAGCATTTTTTCAAGAGTGATAATCCTTCCTTCAATAAAAGCTTGTTCATTTTTAGCGTCTTCATACTCCGAGTTGTCGCTTAAATCCCCAAAAGATATTGCGGACTTAATACGTAAAGCTATTTCCCGTCTTTTAACCGATTTCAGGTGGGAGAGCTCCTCCTCCAGTTTTTTTAAACCATCCTGAGTCAGAACTACCTCTTTAGGCGACATTTACCTCTCTCCTTTAATTAATTAGTGAAATAAGGAAAACAAATCTTAGAGGAAATTATATGTTTGCCCTTATGGAATTATTCCACGAGACGCTCTGTAAGTAAGAATAAGTGTCAAGTCGACTTGACACTTCAGGCTGATCAAAAAAGAAAGCGGGCAGGTTTTTGGGCATGCCATAAGAGGCGGTACCGCTTACCGCACTACCGGAAAACCACTTAATTAAATGCCTTTTTAAAGATCATGCCCACTAAATACTAACTTATTATAGACATTTATTAATAATTTGTCAAATAATATATACAACTCTCCCCACGGTTCTTCAAACAATCTTTTTCTCTTGTTTTCTTGGTTTTTCAGACAATATTTTAGAAATTGTGTTTTTGCTTATTTAAACGGGCTTTTTCTTTGATTTTTTCAATAGCTTCGGGGTTTAAGGGACGTTCAAAACTGCGAAGGCTGCTTAGTTTAAATCCATGTTTGGCTGCCATAGCGTTGATTTCGTCAACTTGCATGACATCCAACTTTCGCCCCAGTGTAAAATTTTCATACCTTTTTTCTAAAGCCAAAATCATCGTTTCCGCCATACAGGCATAGGCTGTTTTAGGGGGAAAACCAAAACCAAGGTTAAGTGCTGCGTCTCCGGGAATTTCGACCAGACCTCCTTCTATGACCAATACATCATCTCTTTTTTCAGCTACTTCCAGTGAAACATCCCGGGGCCTGGCCACGTCGCATATTATGGCCCCCGGTTTGAGATCCTCCGGATCGATCAGGCTTTCCGCGGAACCGGATACAGCCATGATAATATCCGCTTTTTTTATAGCTTCTTTTACATTAGAGGTAACTTTAACAGCCAGGCCCGTTTCCGCAAGGATTTCTTCGGCAAGCCTTTCCAGTCGTGGCACATTGCGCGCTATCATTGTAAGAAAGTTTACCTCCCGGGCCAAAATGCGGGCACACACGGCCCCAATCGAACCCGTAGCGCCAAGAACAGCCACCTCCGCTTTTCTGATATCTATATCCATAAGATGGGCTGCTTTTTTAGTTCCTTCCAGGGCAGTGGCAACTGTATAGCTGTTTCCGGTAGTTACAGCAATATCAAGGTTGCGTGCTACCGTTATTCCGGCATCCCCTATAACAGCTGCCATCGCACCCAACCCTACAATTTTTGCTCCGGCCCTGGCTGCTTTTTTGCCGGCTGCGATAATTTTATGCAGAGCAATCTTAAGGGGAAGTTCCAGCATCTGCTGGGAAGTAAGAAAAACGCCGACAAAACAACCATTTATGTTGCCATAGGGGGAAGATACACCTGAAATTCGCGATATTATTGCCGGAGGAAAGGCCCGGACAATCATTTTTGCCCAGGATTCGGGTAAACTTTTCATAAATCTGAATTTCTGTAAAATATCACTGGTATTAAGCGGGTGTACAATAAAAGCAAATTCTATTTCCTTCATAGGATTTTTCCGGTATAAAAAATATACCGTTACCCCCCTTGTACAAGTTTTAGTCTACAATTCTACTATACGCGGCTTGAACCGCAAATCTTCCAGCAAAAGTTGATATTCCTCCGGCCCCAATTCATTTTTGCTTCCGGTTAAGGCCACTAACAAAGCTTCCATGACATTCGTTCCAAAAGAACGCCCTTCAATTTCCGGCGTGGTAGTGATCAGCATGTGTACTCCTTTTTGGCGCAACATTTCCAGATCATCCAAGGTTACAGTATTGGTAATAATAATTTTACCGGGCAACTCCGGCGGCATATAGCGCTTTATAAAATGGAAATCACCGGCAATAATATCTGCGTCAAGAAAATACTTGGGATAACGCGGCTTGTTGGACTTCTGCTTTTCCCCGGTAGGATATATCATTGTAAAGGGCAGCAAACGAATGATAGGTACGGCCACACGGGCAACCATAGCCAAGGAGCGCAATGATCTTAAAGGTATGGGCAGGTTCAAAATAAAAACCAGATCCCCGAAACGCATATCGCAACCAGCTGCTTCCAGGCTTTGAGCCAAACCAAAACGATCCATGGCGCATACAACAAGAGCTTTCTTTCTTTCTGAAAAAATATCCGTTTCGCTGGCCAGATATTCTATAACACGCTTTTCCAAGGTATTTTTCAAGCCCGAACCATCCACTACAGGCGATATTCGGGCAGCATTCGCCACTTTTTCGGCATCCCGCAGGGTGTAACGTCGATCAACAGCCTGGATATACAGATCTATGCCCCCCAGCCCAAAAGCATCCACCTTCCCATCATTTTCCCTGATAAAGCTAATCATTTTTCCTAAGTCACCATCGGTACCAACCCGTCTTACCGAAAAAGATTGCCCCAGCAGTTCAACCTCTGCGGCATGATTTCTCTCTGAAGAACCTAAACTGATACTTACCACTTGCTTCATTTTCCAGAGCCCCCTTTTTTTCCGCACGCGTAATTTACTTTAAAAGAACAGTATTCAAAATGTCTTCAAAGACTTGAATATCCAAAATACGATCCTCTGTTATCGGTGAAGTGCCTAATTCTATAAAAATAATTTCATTGGTCAACAAAGCTTTGGCAACCTTCAGCCACCTTGGCGAAGAGATGATGATAACAATATCATAATCCTGCAGCGCACTGACAAGCTCCATTATTTCATTAAAAAAACTTAAAGCGCTTTTCCCCTTCACCAGCTGCCATCTTTCTTTTTCATTCATCAACCAGACATAATCCACTCCCTTTGCCCGGGCAATTTTTGCTATCTCTTCTTTATTTTGCAAAGGAAAACCAAAGACAGCTATTTTTTTCCCTTTTCGCACCTCTCCTATGCTTTCCAAACGGGAAATAAAAGTGCGATCAAGGTTTAACTCATTGGCAACTTCTTGTTGCGACAAACCGTTTGAGCGCAGCTTTAAAATTTTACGAATGTTTTCCCGCACTTTACGCAAACTGATGATTTTTTCGCCGATACGGATCAGTTTTTCTGCCAAAATTTCACTCCTTCGCCGGCAAAGATCTGTGCACAAAATTGTATACAAGTGTATTTTAACAAAAAACCGTCCAAAAAACAAATTATTTTTGCAAATAAAAAACTATCGGCAGTCCCACCGATAGTCCAGGGTACGTAGTAGAAAAGTTTTTAATTGGAATTGTTACCGGTTAACAACACATAGTTTGGCTGTGCACCGGTTTTCCGGATCATCATCCTCAATGTAATGTTAGCGAAAAATCATGAATGGCAAATCATTTTCCAAGGTTCCATTTATGTCTAAACGATTATAAATGAACGTTCATCCGTGCCTAAAATAAGGAATATTCCCTAGTCTTTTCAGAAATCAAAAACAACTCTTCTCTGGGTATATCCAATATGGCGGCTATTTTTTCTAAAAGTTCCGGCCTTGCCTCTTTTACACCTCTTTCTATATTGCTTAGCTGGCTGGCAGAAAGGTCTAGTTTATCCGCAAGCTGCTGCTGGGTTACTCTTTTCAACCTTCTTAGTGCTCTGATGCGGCTGCCGAGTACATTCCGGGTCTTCAACGTTTATCGCCCCTTTTACATTGTATGTGCCTTATAATTTTATTTCGACATTAAAAAGGTAATTCCTGCAATAATCGTTGAAAAAGCCCTTATTTTAAATAAAATTGGTTAGTTTGACAAATTGATACAATAAATATATTGCTGTATAGCCAAAATCTTATTCTTCCGGTAACACCTTAAGTGGGGCAAAACAAATGTCTAAATTTTTAATACCCTGCCCGGGGAAAGCTACCTTAATTTCAGTATCATCGGGCTTGGTTTCTATAACTACCCCTTCGCCAAATTTTTTATGGAATACTTTGTCACCCAACCTATAGGTATTTACGGGCTTCTGTGGAAAAGGCCCGCTTGTAAAATAATTAACTTTCGCCGGTTCTTTTTTACGGTCCATATATTCAAGGTATTCCCTAGGGATTTCATCCAGAAAACGCGAAGGTACCTTAGAATGTGTAATGCCATAAATAAGTCTTCTTCCGGCCAAAGACAGATACAGTTTTTTTTCTGCCCTGGTCATGCCAACATAGCAAAGCCTGCGTTCTTCCTCCATTTCATATTCATTTTCTAACGAACGAAAATGGGGAAAGGTTCCCTCCTCCATCCCCATAATAAAAACCACGGGAAACTCCAAGCCTTTTGCCGTATGAAGCGTCATTAATACCAACTTGTCCGCCTCATCAACATAGTTGTCGATATCTGTAACCAGGGAAATTTCCGCCAAAAAGTCTTCCAGTGATCCCGCAGGGTTATTTTGATCATAGCTTGTGGTAACATTTAAAAATTCCCTTAGATTGTCGCGTCTTGTTTCCGCCTCTACAGTATTATCCCGTATCAAAGCATCCAGGTAGCCGGTCTCATGCAAAACAGATGAAGTTATCTCTGTCACGGAAGAAACCAGCCGCTCTTCCTGGAACTTTTCCAGCAGTTCCCTAAAACGCTGTAACTGTTTCAGAGCCCTGCCCGTAAGGCCGGGCACTTCATGAACATAAGGTAAAACATCATAAAGGGATATTCCCTTTTCCAGTGCAAAACTTTCAATCCTAGCCTGGCTTACAGCACCAATACCTCTTTTAGGAACGTTGATGATGCGTGCAAAACCTATATCATCATCCTTATTTACCAGAATTTTAAGATAAGCCAAAATATCCTTGATCTCTTTTCTGTCGTAGAATTTGGTTCCACCAAATATCTGATAGCTGATGTTATTCCTGACCAATTCTTCCTCCAAGGCCCTTGATTGAGCATGCGCTCTGTATAACACGGCCATATCGCCGTAAAGAATATTTCCGGAAGACTTTAAGGTAATAATTTCTGATATGATCCGCGCGGCCTCATCACGTTCGTTTTCGGCATGAATCAAACAAACTTTTTCCCCGGAAGGGTTGTCCGTCCAAAGATTCTTTTTCTTTCGCCCGGGATTGTATTCAATAACTGCATTGGCCGCATGCAAAATACTGGCGGTAGAACGGTAGTTTTGTTCCAGCTTTATCACTTTTGCTTCCGGATAATCCCTTTCGAAATTCAAAATATTTTTGATATCGGCTCCGCGCCAGCGATATATGGACTGATCCGGATCGCCCACCACACATAGATGGCGATGTTTTTTCGCTAAAAGGTTGACCAAAATATACTGGGCATGGTTTGTATCTTGGTATTCGTCAACCAAAATATTGGTAAATCTGTTTTGATAAAACCGGAGCACTTCCTTATCTGATTGAAACAGCTCCACCGTCTTCATTAAAAGATCATCGAAATCAAAAGCGTTATTTGCCGCCATTTTTTCTTCAAGCATTGTATAAATGCCGGAAACAACATCCATAAAATAATTGTTTGCTTCCTTGGAAAATTTCCGGGCATCTTTTAATTCATTTTTGGCATTGCTGATGGCGGCCCCGATTGCTTTGGGAGAAAACCGTTTGGGATCCAGATCCTGCAATTGCAAACATTGTTTGATCAAGGTTTCTTTATCTGCCATATCGTATATGACAAAATTGCTGTTAAAGCCGATTTTTTCCGCGTGGCTTCGCAAAATACGTACGCAAGCGGAGTGAAAAGTACTGACCCACATGTCATCTGCCGCAGGGCCAACAAGATTTTGCAGCCGCTCTTTCATTTCGTTGGCAGCCTTATTCGTAAAGGTAATAGCCAGCACCTGCCAGGGCGGGATCTTTTTTATTTCCAGCAAGTAGGCAATTCTATGAGTAAGAACTCTTGTTTTTCCCGAACCGGCGCCGGCAATAATTAAAAGCGGGCCTTCGGTATTGGTTACGGCTTCAAGTTGGGCTTCGTTTAACCCCTTAATAATTGGCATATCCTCCAAAAATAATCACCCCTCCTTCCGTGCATTATAACATAATTTTAGCTGGGATGTTAAACTACAGATCCCCGCTAAGCCCGGAAAGAATGAGCAGTTCGGTAACAGTAACAAAATCATAGCCTTGCTTTTTCAAGCCTGCGATAACCGTTTTCAGGGAACGAACCGTAGGCAGACGCTCTCCTCCTTCGGAGCGGATTATATCGCCGCTGTCATGAAAAAGGAGAATATCCCCGGGGGTAATATTTTGCAAAATTGTCCGTGAAATATCTACCGGGCGCATTTCCAGCCAGTCATTGGAAGACAGTGACCATAAGACCACTGTATAACCCCTTTCCTTTGTTTCTTCCATTAACTTGGCTTCATAAAGACCCCGGGGGGGACGAAACAGGGACGGACGCAGGCCGGTAGCCTCGTAGATAGCCTCTTCACCACGCTTAATTTCCGCCGCAATACGCCACCGAGGAGCACGCAGTAGGTTTGTATGGGCATAGGTATGATTGCCGATTTCATGCCCGGCTGCTGCCACCTGGCGCGCCAGATCCGGATATTTTTCGGCATGTTTGCCCACCATAAAAAAAGTGGCTTTAACATCTTCTTCTTGCAAAATCTTGAGGATAGCCGGGGTAAAACGAGGATCCGGGCCATCATCGAAGGTTATGGCCACAACATCCGCATCCGGTGGGCCTTTGCGAAATAGCTCCACCTGCATGCCGAAGCCCTTATAAACATAGCGGTTTAAAAAGAAGGCAAAGACCAATAACAGTATAACCAGCACATAAGTTGAACGGCGCAGGCGCCTGGACCAAATTGGGGATAAAATGCCCGTTTCGGAGCGGGTTTCAAAATTGATGCCGGCATAATTGCCGTTTTTCAATTCACTGGCTACAAAAGCATGTCTTGCGGTATTTTTGCCCGTTAAGGTTCCCGTAACTGCCTTACCTGAAAACATGAATGTACGGGCTCCGGTTTCCAATTGCACAAAATTGTCCATAAGGACAACGACAAAAAGCGCTACGCTAAAAAGGATATAGACATCGCTTTTGTCCGCCAAAAACATCAATAAAGGGAGGATAAGAAAAAATGAAGCCAGGTACTGTTCAGAAAAATCACGCAGTAGAAGACCTAAAATCAGGCACCACAATAAGGCCAGCAAAAAAAGATCCGGGACCATAAACAGAAGCAGGCCTGCCGCCATCCCGTATATTTTTATTTCACGATCCCGTGGAAAAGGAAAGCAGCGGGTTGCAAACAGCAGCCCACTACCGGCTGCCACCAGGGCCATCGGCGTACCCACCAACAACAGCGCCGCCAAAGCCACAAGCGCACCTTTGAGAAAATCGGCCTGCATACGATGATTTGACTGGCGGTAAAACGGTATATAGCTGATCGCAATACCTGCCCAAAAAGAGCAAAGGATCAACATAACAAAAGTTTTCAAATCGCTTCCCCCGGTTTTCTAAATGAAGTACTTGCAAAACAATGCTTACATTTCTATTATATATGCAGAAAAGGCAACATGTCAGATGTATTTTTTGGAGAAGCAAGCAAACCTAAAATATAATTTCCCAAGGGAAACAAACACAAACCCCCTAAAAGTGTTTTAAACGATCGGCAAAAGCAATGTGTTATGTCTTACAGGAATCTTTTAGGGATCATTTGGATCATTTTGAGGGGGAAAAAGTTCGCCAATCGGTGGACATGCGATTTCCTTTTGCTGGGGAACGGTCTCACAAGGCCCGAAAGTACAGATGCCCAGGTGCGGAACAAGTACTTTTACAAAAGCAGTGGCCTCCACAATCGTGCATATTTTAGCTGTACAAAAGACATTTGTGATCGGTTCACCGGGAAGAAGGGTTTCCGGACTGCAGAAACAGCTTGAACTAACAATTTCACAAAAAAGAAACGGACCTCCCGCGGGACCAAAATGAACACCCGGAGGGGGAATATACAGCTGCACTTGGCTATAGAAATCCTCTACCGTTGTTTCAAAAGAACATAGCACCTCAGGCGGGCCAACCCTTTCCGCAATTAGGCTGATTTGCATGTCTAATTCATATCTTACAGTAACAATGCGCAAATTGTTATTTGCAGGAGGGCCGACATCGGCCACCTTGCATTTTGCAGCAATGATTGCACATTCTACGCGATCTACACGGGTTAAATCTATGTTCCCGCAGGACCCGGCGGAGCTTACAGGGATTGCAAAACTTCTTACTATGATGTTTTCCTGGAAACACTGATCAAATATTTTTTCCATTACCAAACAGTCCATTTCTTGCAAAGGAGGAACGGTTTTCCAAGGAGAAAACAGTACATTGTTGCTCACGGGATCTCCTGTTCCTTGCGGGTTTAATGCCGGATGAAACGGCCCGCTGGAACTACCCCACCAGTTATTTGTAGCATCAACTTCCTCCGTGGTACCATTAAAAACACCGAATTCGACATTTCCTGTTATGCTGTTAAAGTGAATTTTGGGGTTGGCATTGCCCGGAGAATAGTAATAAAAATTGCTTACATTAATACCGACCCTACCATTATTCATCAATTGATTACCCAAAATATCCGGTTCTAAAGGAAAGGGATCCGGGGAAATAAAACCACCCGGCCCTTGTGAAAAAAGAAATATGCCATCCAGAACGGAATTAACAATCGTGTTTCCGGAAATCAAAATCTGAGCAGGCGCGGGCCCAAAAGATGGTGTCCACCCCCAGTGGATGCCAAAAGGGTTACAATTTTGGATAGTGTTTCCGGTAATAATTTCGGCCATGGATTGGATAATTACGATTCCTCCCTGTTCGTCATTAATTCCCTGGCCACAAGCAGATATTTCGTTATTGCGTATAGTTACGTTTATTTCATCCCAGGCTAAGGTAATACCACTGAAATTATGATTTTCAATTATATTTTCTTCGATTAGCAACCCGGAGCTACTTTCCCGGGCAAATATACCATCCCCATAATTATTCTTTATGATATTCCGTAAAACTTGGGTTTCGCCATGGGGATACAAAAAAACACCTACCCGTTGGAACCCCACTGCTTTTCCGTTATCAACAACAGTATTGTCCTCAATTAGCATAGAGGCATCATTTACTGTCAAGATACCGGCATTGTCATGGTCTTTGATGATATTATTTCGGATAGTGATATTTGTTAAACCGGGAAAAGCAATGCTTCCGGCCCGAATCCCCTCCCCGGGACCATTTTGCACTGTAAGGTTTTCCACGATCACATCGCTGGAAAGGATATGAATGGTCGGCTCTCCCGCTAACAGGCCGGCAGCATCAACAATGGCTTCGCCGGCTGATGGAACCGGCCCGGATAAAGTTAACGGTTTATCTATAATCAGCTGTTCGTTGTAGGTTCCCGGGACAATATTGACAACTCCCCCCGGTAAAGCAGCATCTATATCATTTTGTATACTCATTTTTACAACCCCCTTTTAGGGTATTATATTTATGAGATTGAAATAATGTGTATACAAATTTAAAAAAACAAGTGCGGGAAAAGCGATCTTGAAATCCGGTTAGGCTGCCCGATTCAACATATTCCGAAAGCGCCTGCAAAAAAACACCATTTATGTTAAACTCTTAATGCAGCCCCCTCCGCCTTCAGCTTTTTTCCGGCGATAATTTTTAACATAACGCAAGGCAAACCTATCTTTGCCGAGCACCAAATCAATGGCAAGCACTGACTGAATAACCGCGGCAACATCGACTATCGGGCAGGTAAGACCTTTAGAAATTGCAGCGGCCAAAAACACATTGTTAATCAGATTCCTATCAGGCAATCCAAATGAAATGTTGCTTGCCCCAACTGTTATGTTTACATCCAATTTTTCTTTTATATTTTCTATGGTTGCTAAAACAATTTTCCCGGCTTGATCGTTTGTCCCCAGTGTCAGTGCCAGGCAATCTATAATAATGTTTTCTTTGGAAATACCTAACAACTCTGCTGCATTTAATATTTTAGCGGAAATTTCCAAGCGCTTTTCAACTGTAAAAGGTATGCCTGCTTCATCAACAGGCAAAGCAATAACAGCGGCATTATACTCCTTTATTAAAGGCAAAATAGTCTTTAGTGAGCTCTCTTCACCTTTAACAGAATTCACTAGTGCCTTACCTTGGTAAATTTCCAGGGCTTTTGCCAACGCTTTGGGATTACTGCTGTCCAAACAAAGAGGCACGTCAATTTTTTCCATAAGGCGGCTTATTGCTTCCGGCAACAGGACAACCTCATCCACCCCTGTGGCACCTACGTTTACATCTATGATGTCGGCACCGGCGCTAACTTGTTCCAGCGCTTCTTTTTCAATTATGTCTAGATTACCCTTTTGTAATTCTGCCGAAAGTTTTTTCCTTCCCGTAGGATTAATACGTTCGCCAATCAAAACTGTAGGTTTTTCGCTGCTGATAATGATTTCCTTTGTTTTCCCGGATACCTTTGTTTCTGCCATAGTTCATACCCCCGGTTTTATGGTAAGAAAGGAGCCAATCACGTTAACAATGATTGGCTTTTAGTTAATAATATAAAGCATTCCACGACTTCACTATTCGCTAGACCAGTCCTTATTCACTGCTGTATATTTCCTGACAAATTGTAACACCGGCGGAAGCATCTTTTGCATAATAGTCCGCTCCACAAAATTTTCTGACCTGCTCGTTACACGGTGCTCCACCAATGATAATTTTTACCTGTTCCCTCAAGCCTGCTTCAGCGATCGAATCTACGACATTTTTCATTTCCGGAAATACAAAGTTTAACATGGCACTCAAGCCTAAAACCTTTGCACCGGTTTTCTTCAATTCCTCCACAAACTTTTCTGCAGGTACATCAACACCCAAATCGATAACCCTATAACCGCTGCCTTCTATGAGGTTAGCAGCAATGTTTTTACCAATATCATGGATGTCCCCTTCTACCGTTCCTATGATCACAATTTCACCGGATTGCTCCTTTGTTTTGCTGTTACCAAGAAACGGCTCCAACTTTTTCATCGCTTCTTTGAACAGCTCTGCTGAAAACATTAGTTCACTGATAAAATACTTGTTTTCCGAAAAAAGATTGCCTACTTCAACCATTCCGGCATTGCACTCTTTGATTATTTCTAAAGGATCTTCTTTTTTCTTTAACTTCTCATCCACCAGTTCTAAAAACTTAAATTCATTTAGTTCCATAAGAGCTTGCGCCAGTTCAGATAATTTGCCCATAGTTAATTTTCTCCCTTCTTAAATACTGTTAGATCTTTTACCAGGTCCAGGCCCAGAGCCAATTGTAAGCCAGGTGCTCAAGCATTTCCCAAGATTGTTTGATTAGCTCCTCATCCCCCATTATATCGCCCAGTTCCTCAGCTTTTGTTTCCCAGGGGGTAATAACCGCTGGTTTAGAATCAAATATCTGTTCCGTTGACGGGGTGCTGGTTTTTACCTCCATTTTTACGGAGTCGTTGTAACGACCGTATTCGAGGACAGCATCTACGTAAGCCCTAAAGTTTTCCGGCTTGGTATCATAGGGAAAAGAACAGCCGCCCGTAATCATAAAACCCCCGTCTTTACCAATGTTTTCACATAATTCCTTGACCCTTGCCTTAACATCTTCCGGGGAACCCAGTATTAAAGTGGTATCGGGCATTCCGCCAACAATGCACTGCCACCCGCCAAGATCCTCCCAAGCCTTATAAATATCTCCTTGTGTGTCTATGTCACACACCACAGAACCTTTGGGAAGTTCACGGAAATGGTGCCAATTGTGGCTCCAATCGCCTTCCAGGTAAGCACGAACCTGATATCCGGCTGCAATCAGTTTTTCCAATGTTTTTTTCAAGCTGGGCCAGTAAAATATCTCAAATTGTTTTGGTGAAAGAAATGGGGTGTTGCCCCGATGCAGAGGAAGAAAGATAGGGATACGGCACTGTGGATCCGCGCCGGCAAGTGCGCCTCTGACCATTTGATCAACCAATGAATCGCAAGCCTCAAGCACTTTATCCGGCTTACGGTAAAGATCAAGCATGATACCTTTAAGACCCCTTAATCCGTCGGCCAAAAAATCAAAAGGGGTCAACAAGGCGCCACAGATAGGCTGAGGTATACCGCATTTTTTTTGCAGGGTTTCGCTGATTTTTTTATTGATGGCACTTCTCATCATAAAACCCAGGCCGCCCTTTAAAAATGCTATATAACTGCGC
The DNA here is from genome assembly GCA_012798755.1 of Bacillota bacterium. Lineage (GTDB taxonomy): Bacteria > Bacillota > Dethiobacteria > DTU022 > UBA8154 > UBA9862. Next base: position 45,309 of record JAAZMP010000037.1, on the reverse strand, counting down.
GTTGACCCACGTTCTTTAAATTCACTAAAAGTCCTTGGAAGGTAACGTTCCATAAAAAATTCGACCGGACTGTTAATCAATAAGTCATATTCGTCTGTTTTCATACGTTCCATTTCAACATATTGAAATTGACCGCCCGGCGGCAGATCCCGGCCGGGAATCCTGTATAAATTACATCCCAGGGCATCATACAAAGGCGCCCATATTTTCCCTGCTCGCAAGACATCCACTTCAGGAAAATCATTGTAGAATTGGACCTGGGCATCGATCCATTTTTCATCGTCATATACGATCTCTTGATTGCTGTATCCGGCATATACTTCTGCAAAATAATTTGCAGCTGTCGCCCCGACAGGCATCCGATCGACCGGTTCAAGAGATATGGCTGCCTGATAGCGGGCCAACCTTTCTTCGTAAAGTTTTTGCTTTTCCTCCTGATTCATCATGCATGCTCCTTTCAAGTATTGAAATAACAGTATGCTCTAAAAAATACCCGGCAATATCCATCCTTTGCTTCTAAGAATCAGCTGCAAATTCAAACTGTTCTCTTTCCAGGATTAAGGAAACCACCAACCCCCCCACCAATGCCCAGAAAGGAGATCCCAGGTTAAAAAATGCCACTCCTGAGGCCCCAATCAAGAAGGCAAATAAAGCACCAATTGTGTGAGTGGCCGCCCCAATAGAGCTGCCAATACAACTTACCAGCACTTTAATAAGCGCCAGTCCAACAATTACAGAAATAAAGAATCCGGGAACAACTTGCAAAAATTCAACCACGGTACCATAGAAAGGCGCTGCAATGACCCATATAATACCAACGATAAGGGCGCTAACCCATCTTTTGTCCTTTTCCCCGGCATCTTCGGAGGCACAGATTGCGGTCATTGGCCCGGCAATATTCGTATTATGCAAACCAAACAAAGGGGAAACAATGCCGCCGATACCGCTTGCGATTGTCATTCCGTTTATAGGAACTTTATAGCCCTGCCCCATCATGACGCCAATGGCTTGCGCATTTTCTGCACCCACAACCATTATGGCAAAGGGTATACTAAAACTAATGATGGAAGCCCAGGAAAAAGCCGGTGCCACAAAACGGGGGTAGTCCACGACAACACCAATGCCCGACATATCCACACCCTGAAATAACATCACCACTATGCCCACAATAATCGCAGCTAGTACTCCGGGGAACTTTTTACTATAATTACTAACCAGCAAATAAGCTGCAATCATTAATAAAACAGGCAGAGCGGCATTAGAGATGGCACTGACCATATCTAAACCGAATTTTAGAAGGACCCCTCCTGTCATCCCTAAAACGATAGGCACCGGCAAAAACTGCATTACCTTTTTGATTGTTCCTGTAATCCCCAGCAGTAAAACTATAACCCCTGACACCAAGGCCGCCCCCAGGACTTCCTGCAACGAAAAAACAGGTATAAGGGAAGCAAACAATATAGCCCCAGGCAAACTATTGGCAACAGAAATGGGCTGCTTGTAGTAAAGAGGTATTATTATTCCCCCTAACCCGTTTATCATAAACAGGCTGACAACCCAGGCAATGATCTGGCTTGATGTCATTCCGGCAGCCTGCCCCGCTCCAATATGGACCACCCCTGCACTCAGGCCGAAAATAGCAGCAACAATGCCCGCAGTTATGGCGTTGGAGTTAAGATCCTTGGCCAAACTGTTTAAGCCGTTTTTAAAACCGGGCCCCTTTTCAAAACCGTACATGCTTTTCATCCTTTCTGATTGATAATTGATTAGTAAAGCAGCTTAAATCAAATTTTTTACTTTCCATAGATCACCTCCTGTTTATAGGTGCAGATGTATAGACATGTTGTTTTAAAAAAAATAACCGGTTAGCTTAAATGTTTAAACAAATCAAAAGCGCTCCTTGCATTATTGCTGAAATAATCTGCACCAACATAATTTTTGACTGTTTCATCCACCGGGTAACCTCCGATTATCACGGTAATATCATTTCTCAATCCCGCTTCGTCTAAAAGCCCTACAATTTTTTTTATATTGTTAAAACAACTGGTCAGCAAAGTGCATATCCCTAAAATAGAGGCGCCTGTCTCCTTAAGAGTATTTATAAACTTTTCCGGAGGGACATCCACTCCCAGGTCATATACTTTAAATCCCTTGGATTTTAAGTAATAGGCAATCAGATTTTTGCCAAGATCATGGATATCCCCTTTTACCGTACCGATCACTACCTTAAGATCATTGCTGACAGCATTGTCACCCTCCGGTAAAAGCGGTTCCAGTATCTCCGTTATGGCCCTAAAAATTTCCCCGGCCATGATCAGATCGGATAAAAAATAGAATCCCTCACTATATTTTTGGCCAACCTTTTCAATACCTTTCATACATTCCTCAAAAATTTGCATGGCGCTTTCGCCGTTATTTAATCTTTTTTTTATACAATTGATTGTTTTTTGTTCATCAAGGTTGACAATCATTTCGATCAAATCACTCATAATCTATAATGCCCCCTTTTTCCCGGCCGGGATTTAGTCCGTCATAGCTTACAAGTTTATAACTATCCCCGCGATAAATTGATTTGCCCCAGCCAATTGGTGTGTTATCCTTGTCATATAAAATTTGCTCCACCAGAAATGCAGGTGAATGAGGTTTAGTGTTCAATAAAATAGCTTCTTCTTCATTGATGATGGTAACCTGTAGAATTCTGCGACTGGTTACCGGCAACTTATGTAAATGTGAAGAAACAAGACTGGGTAGGGAGGGATCCCTTAATTCAGATTCAATTATGGGATTTTGTTTGGTGTAAACGATGTATTTTTCTTCATAAACCATGGGGTAGCCATCTGCAGCAAGAATTAATTTAATAGATAATGTTTTTGTATCAATAGGGATATCAAGTTTTTTTGCTATCGTCTTATCAGCTTTAATTATTCTAACATTAACCAGTTTGGAGCTGGGTTCTTTTCCTTTTCTGCGCATCTCTTTAAAAAAATCGTAGAATTCAAATACTGTATGAGCAAATTCATGCTCAGTAACAAAAGTACCCTTTCCTTTTTGCGGAGAAAGCAGCCTTAAATCAACCAGCTCCGCAATAGCCCTTCTGACGGTCATTCTGCTGATACCGCAAATCGATGCAATTTTATTTTCCGATGGTAAAGATTCGCCGGGTTTTAGTTTACCTAAACGAATTCTTTTTTCTAAAATCCTGGCCAGTTGATAATAAACGGGGATAACAGAGGACTTACTTATTTTTTTTAAATCTTTTTCTAAATCTGCCATTGTTAATTTGCCACCTTACAAACAGATGTATATACATCTAAACTAATTATATTCTATATCCTCCTTTTATAAAAGTCAACCTCAAAATAAAAACACCAGGAACTCCAGTGTGAACCGGCATTTCTTGGTGTTGACAAATCAGCTGAAAACAGCAAAGCAGTGTTTATGAGGAAACATTACAAGAAAGAGTATAGAGCCTGCTTAACAGTTCCACAGAGGAAGGTTCATACAAACCGCAGGCGGAGGCCAGAATAAGGCTGCCTTTATTAATATGATCGGCCAACTTTTCTTGGCGGCGGGGTTCTTTGACAACCAGGCGGCTGTCGGTAAGCCAGGCAGCATAAATACCGGAAACAATCGTTGTCTTTTTGCCATATTTTTGCCATACATCCAATAGATCGATTGCCTCTGGCTCCAAAGAAAAAAACTTAAAACCACTGCTAACAAGAAAAGGCATGATTAAGCTGACATCTCCATCCGCATGAAAGCCAAGGGGAACTTTACCCTGTGCGGATGATTGCAAAAAACCCTTATACAACGGTAGCAGTACTTGCTGAAAAAGTTGGGGAGAAAAATAGGGGCCCTTGGTATAGGCAAGGTCGTCGGTTAACAGTATAAGATCGGCACCTGCCTCTATCCAAGCTGATAGTTCCTTCTCCACAAAGATTGCTTCGGCATTAATCTTTTTTTCAAAAGTTGAAGGATCCAATGATATTTCCTTTAAAGAAGGCCAAAGACCTTCCTTTTGTACCTTCCTTTGCCAGGGTCCATCTACTACAGCGCCGCAGGCCAGATTTTCTGTTTTAGCCAGTTTAACTGCATTTTCTAAAATATTTTTTTCGCATGCCAGGGGTTGAGGCCCTCCGCAGCTGAAAAAGCAAAAATCAAAACCAATTTTTAGAGCAAATTTGCACAATCCCATATAGTTATTTGGAAACCCCTGGCTTTCCAGCACCCTAGGAAAAACCCAGATTTCCCCTTTGGCCGGAGGATCGAGCACTGAGCCCTGCAGAGTTGCCAATACTTTTTGCCTTGAATTCATACCATCACCCTTGGAATTAATTGAAATTGGGCCTCAATAAAAGCGCCTTCATGGTCTAAAAGCGCATCTTCAAAAATTTTATTCCACGGTAATACTTTTGGTCAGATTGCGGGGATTATCTATGGGACAACCACGGGCTACAGCAGTATAATAGGCGAGAAGCTGCAAAGGGATCACAGCTAAAACAGGCAAGAAAACATCTTCCGCTGGAGGCAGGTAAAAAATGCTGTCTACTTCGTTTTGTAGGGCCTCACTACCTTCCTGGGCAAAACAGTGCACGTAACCTCCCCGGGCTTTGATTTCCTTGATATTACTCAGGGATTTATCTAAAACAGCGTTTTGGGTAGCCAAAGCCATAACAGGTATCCCTTCGACAACCAAAGCTAAGGTGCCATGTTTCAGTTCGCCGGCAGCATAGGCCTCGGCATGGATGTAGGAGATTTCCTTTAGCTTCAATGCTCCTTCCAGGGCTACAGCAAAATCCATGTTGCGGCCAATGAAGTAAGCATTTTCCCAACGGCTTAGATAGTCTGCCATCTTGGGGATCTCCTTTTCCCGGTCCAAAATTGTTTCTACCTGTGCCGGGAGATTAAAAAGGCTTTCTCCGGCCTTTTCCAACTGCTTTTGTTCCAATAAATTTCTCTCTTGGGCGAAGTAATAGGTGAGCATATAAAGTGCAAGCAGTTGAGTAAGATAGGCCTTGGTGGAGGCAACAGCAATCTCCGGTCCGGCATAAGTAAATAACACCCTGCCGGCCTCCCGTGCCACAGAACTGCCTACAACATTGGTGATCGCCAGTATCTTATGGCCTCTTTCCCGGGCCAACCTTAGTGCTGCCAGGGTATCGGCTGTTTCCCCGGATTGGCTGATAACAATGACAAGTGTGTTTTCACACAGCAAAGGATCCCGGTAACGAAACTCCGAAGCAACATCGACCTCAACCGGCAAACGCAGGATTTTTTCCATAAGATATTTGCCCACCAACCCGGCATGGTAAGCTGTACCGCAAGCAACGATGAATACCTTGGCGAAATCCTTTATTTCTTGTGTGGTAAAATTTAATTCACTGCTAAGATCAATTTTTTTGCCGCCATCTAATAGCCGGCCACGCATTGTATCACGCAAAGCTTGTGGTTGTTCCATGATCTCTTTAAGCATGAAATGCTCGTAACCGCTTTTTTCTGCGGAGGTGACATCCCAATTAATTTGCTGGGCCTTTTTCTGCAACACGGTACAATCCGAATTAAATATTTTTACAGCAGAAGCTGTTATAAGGGCTGTTTCCATGTCCTCCAGAATGTGAATTTTGCGGGTATGGGGCAAAAGAGCCGCAAAATCGGAACTGATATAGTTTTCGTTTTCTCCCAAACCGATCATCAGGGGCGCATCCTTGCGGGCGCAGATCAACCTGTCTTTTTCTCCCCGGACACCAGCAACAAGGGCAAAAGACCCGGTAACTTTTTTTATGGCCTCCTGTACGCTTTCCAATAGATCTCCGCGGTAGTAATGTTCAATTAGATGCGCCAGCACCTCGGTATCGGTTTCGGAAATAAACCGATGCCCCTCGCTTTCCAACCATTGGCGAAGTTGAAGGTAGTTTTCGATGATACCATTGTGAACAAGAGCAAAATCATCAGAGCAGGCTCTGTGAGGATGGGCGTTGATTTCGGAGGGCTTCCCATGTGTTGCCCACCGGAGATGCCCAAACCCAGCGTTTCCGGCCAGCAAGTTTTTCCCAACTTTTTCTTCCAGGTTGGATATTTCTCCTTTTGTTTTTATTATTTTCAGCCCATCCGGACACTGCACAGCCACCCCGGCAGAGTCGTAACCCCTATATTCAAGTTTATACAAACCTTCAATAAGGAATGGATAAGCCTGCATTTTCCCTATGTAACCAACAATTCCAGACATATTCCATCCTCCGTTTATACAATTTTCATAACTTATTTGCCGCTAGACCTTAAACCATTTAATTTCGGCATTTATTCCGGGATGCCCATTTCCAGATTAACGATCTCCGCCAGCTCCCTGGAAACAGTCTTAAGTAAGGAAGCATCCTTTCCTTCCAGCATAATCCTGATAAGAGGTTCAGTGCCGGAGGCCCTCACTAATACCCTGCCCCCGGTTAATCTTTTTTCCGCTTCCTTTACAGCTTCAACAATGCGTTGATTATTTTCCCAGGCATCCTTGTTTTTGACACGGCAGTTAATCAATAATTGGGGAAAACGGGGCATGATTGCCGCCAATTCGGAAAGAGGTTCGCCTTTTAGCAGCATCACCTTTAAAAGTTGCAGGGAGGTCAAAAGACCGTCGCCTGTAGCCAGCACATCAGAAAAAATAATATGCCCCGACTGTTCGCCACCTAGGGAATAGTGACCACGCTGCATCTTTTCCAAGACGTAACGATCTCCTACTTTTGTACGTAGAACCGAAAAACCATGCCTGTCACCGACTATTTCCAGGCCGCCATTACTCATAACAGTGGCAACGAGCTTGCTGCTTCTGAGCCGGCCCTTTTCTTTCAGATACGCAGCGCAAACAGCCATAATGACATCCCCGTCTACTGTTTGTCCCTGTTCATCAACGGCGATAAGACGATCGCCATCGCCATCAAAGGCCAATCCCAAATCCGCTTTTTCTTCCAGTACAGTTTTTTTCAGCATAGCTGGGTTGGTTGAACCGCAATTAACATTAATTAATTCTCCATCAGGGCTACTGTTTATAGAAACAACTTCCGCCCCGAGTTCTTCGTAAAATTTTGGCGCTATTTCGCAGAGTGCGCCATGGGCACAATCTATAACAATTTTAATCCCTGCCGGTTCAGGAAACAGGTTTTTTAGAAAAGACAAGTAATATTGCAATGCCTCTCCGCAATGATAAGTACGCCCAATGTTTTTGCCAACGGGACGTGCCAGTTTATCTTCTTTGGCGAAATACAGTTTTTCCATTTCTGTTTCCAGTTCCGGATCAAGCTTGAATCCTTGCCCGTTAAAAAATTTAATGCCGTTATCCTCTACGGGATTGTGGGAAGCAGAGATCATCGCACCGCCTGCCGCTTCAAGTTTGGCTGTCAAATAAGCTACAGCCGGTGTAGGCACTATTCCTAACAAACGCACATCCATTCCTGCAGAGTTAATCCCGGACACAAGTGCCCCCTCCAGCATGGTCCCGGAAAGCCGGGGATCTCTGCCTACCAGAAAAAAAGGATTTAAGGAGGCATCCGCGTTACCCAGCAAGGAGGCTACAATACGGCCCATTTTAAAGGATAGTTCCGGTGTCAATTCAGTGTTAGCAATACCGCGAATCCCATCGGTTCCAAATAATTTTTTCATAAGCTCACCTGTTGTTGTCCAATTTGTTTGGAATTTTATTATCAGAAATCATAGATCTGCACTATAGATTTTTTCAGATATCATCATTACATTCCCAGTAATATAACGAATGATACCTGCAATCGGTTCCTTCTATTCTCCTGCCAAGAAAACCTGCACCGTTACATGTTTGTTTTTACAAGTAACATTTTCGGGAACAATTAATGGGACTTCTACAGTAAAAATATCCCCCTTATTTTTTAAATTGATTTCTTCTGTCAAAATACCGGTAAGGTTTTCCAACAATTGGCTGGGGCCGGTCACTGTCACTGTCGAAGGCTCTACTTTCACCATTTCTACAACCCTGCCATCACTGTCAAAAATAACTTCAACCGGCAAATCTTTCCGGGGTAGGGTAAAGGTTACCCGCACTTCAGCGGTATCAGGAGTGACAGTTATATTTTCGATAAGATTTTCTTTGTCATCCAGGGCATAAAGCAGGGCACTGCCGGTTATGGTGCTTTCTGCACCACTGATGTCAAGGTAAAAAATGACCTTGCTGACAAGATCAATTTTACGCCGCGGGCCCCGAATAAAAACCTCCTTGGGAGCAAACTCTACCTCCTGAACAACTAAACCGCCACCCGGTTCTCCCTGCAAATTATCTTCTACTGAAATTTGCCTGGTAATTAAATCTTCCAGGACAACCTTGGATTTGGCAGGTTCAATACCCACAATACTGAGACCTTTCGGGGCAGTAGCGTTGATACGCAGATCATAACGTCCTTCCCGTTTCCCGCTTAGATCAATATATGCCTCCAGGTCCACGGGTGTTAACCCATCGAAAGCCCGTGGTGTACCTTGCAGGGATAGGGTTACGCTTTCTTCCTCCCCGGCGACCTCCAAATCCTGACCCAGGTTTCGATAAGACAAGGGTATATTTCCGATAGTTTGGCGTACCTCTGATCCAAGATCCTGCCTGTCCCCGGCAACAAAAAACCAAAGTATCAAAGCCAGCAAAAAAGCCAAGATCCTTAGTAGGTTGGGATTTTCCGAGAACAGTTTAAAGTTTATCTTCATCTTGTTCGCCAAGCCTCCAAGAAAAAAAGTTTGAGATTGTCATTTTTTTCTTTTCCCCGATATCCGGTGTGGAAAAAAAATTTAAAAGCGTGCTGCGTAAGGTTTTCTCGTCAAGATAGCGCGTAAGTTTACCATTATGTGCAAGTGAGATAACTCCCGTCTCTTCAGAGATGATAATAACCAGCGCATCAGATATTTCCGTTATACCCATTCCTGCCCTATGTCTTGTCCCCAATTCCTTACTAAGATTGGGATTTTCTGTTAAAGGCAGGAAGCAGCCGGCTGCCGCGATAACATTTCCCCTGATAATAGCGGCCCCATCGTGCAACGGGCTACGGGGCATAAAAATGTTGATTAAAAGTTCGGCTGTAACAACCCCGTTAATTTTGATACCCGTTTCAATGATGTCCTTTAGGCCTGTTTCTCTTTCTAAAACGATCAAAGCACCTATTCTTTTCTTAACAAGAACGGGTATCGCTTTAAGAAGTTCCTCCAACAACTCATAAAAACCGCTCTCCTCATAAAGACCGCTTTGAAATAGTTTGCCACGGCCTAAGTGTTCCAGCGCTTTTCTAAGTTCAGGCTGGAATATAATGGGCACCGCGATAAGTCCCACGGTCATCAATCCCTGTAAAAGCCAGTTTATTGTCCGTAAACCCAGCAGACCGCTGGCAATCCAGGCGAGTAGTAAAATAATCAGGCCCTTCACAAGCTGTTCTGCCCTGGTACCTCTGATTAGGAGAATAAGGCGATATAAGATATAAGTTACAATGGCGATATCAATGATATCCCGCCAGCTTACGTTTAATTGTGTAATACCGGCAGTAATCTGTTCCCACACTTTAAAATTTTCAACCCCTCACAAATAATGGCCCATTTAAGTTTTTATTCTACCTTAATGAGTCAATTCCTTTTTATCATCCTGAATATTGCTATTTCAGGCCGCCGGCAAAATATTCCCGGGTAAGCGTGGCGATTACATTACTCAAACCCAGAAGGCCTACAAGATTGGGAAAAGCCATCAGCCCGTTTAGAACGTCAGAGAGTGACCACAGAGTTCGCAGGCCGCCCAGAGAACCAATAAAAATAAAAACTACCCAGAGGGAACGGTAAAAATGTACAGACCGTCTGCCCAAAAGGTACTCTGCGCATTTCTCTCCATAATAAGCCCAGCTTAAGATCGTAGAAAACGCAAAAAAAATCAAACCAATGGCCACTATATACTGCCCTGTTCCTGGAAGTCCGCGACTAAAGGCCTCCACCGTCATGGAAGCACCGTCAACACCTGTCTGCCAGGCACCCGTTACTAATAAAATTAAAGCTGTCATGGTGCAAATGACATGGGTGTCAATAAAAACCTCTATCACTCCCCAAAAACCCTGCCTGACGGGATGGGGGGTCCTTGCCACGGCGTGAGCAATAGACGCACTTCCCAACCCGGCTTCATTTGTAAATATTCCCCGGGAAATACCAAACCGCCAAGCGCGGGTGAGCGAGGCACCGGCAAAACCGCCTGCCGCTGCCTGGATTCCAAAAGCCCCGCTTAAAATCTGACCCAAAGCAAGGGGAATTTGGCGGTAAAAAAAGACCAGAATAATAAGACCTCCGATTACATAAAAAAATGCCATAAACGGCACAACAGAGGTAGTCACCCGGGCAATGCGTTTAATGCCTCCCAAAATGATTAGAGCCCCAAACAGAGCCATGAACAAACCTGTAAGGTGAACGGGAAACCCGAAGGTTGTTTTGACAGCATCGGCCACGGAATTAGCCTGCACCATGTTCCCAATACCAAAGGCGGCCAATGCACCAAAAAGAGCGAAAAGGGAGGCTAAAAAGGGCATGCGCAGTCCTTTTTGCAGGAAATACATCGGTCCTCCAACGACACTACCCTCCACTTTGGTGCGATAGTGCACGGCAAGAACTATTTCGCTGTATTTGGTAGCCATACCAAAAAAAGCGGAAACCCACATCCAGAAAACTGCCCCCGGCCCTCCTAGGGTGATAGCAGTCGCCACGCCGGCAATATTTCCCGTTCCCACAGTAGCAGCCAGAGCTGTTGTTAAAGCCTGGAAAGGAGTGATTTCGCCGCTGGAAGGTTTAGTTATTTTCTCTCTTCGCAGCAGACTGCCCAAAGTGTGATAAAGAATATAGGCGAATTGTTTAAGCTGCAGCAATCGCAATTTAGAAGTTAGGAATACACCGACAACTAAAATAATAAAGGTTAAAGGAAGTACAATGGCCACATTGTGAAACCATTCCAAGATAGCTTCTATGTTCAAAACCTCTTTCCGATTATGGAGTAAAAAAGCTTGGATTTAGGTTTTCCCTATCGCAACCATCATCCTTCTCCATAAATATGCCCCGTCAACCTTATAGTATTACCGCATGTTTTGCATTTTTTACCCTTTAACCCCTCGTTTTTAACGCGATATCCACTACGATCGATCAAAAGCCGGTTGCAAAAGGGGCAGTACGTGGCACTCCTTTTGGGATCCATGACATTACCGACATAAACATAAGAAAGCTTTTCTTTAGCGGTTTCCCAGGCTTGCCGTATCGTTTCCGGCGGTGTAGGGGGTATCTTCAGGCGATAGCTGGGAAAATAGCGACTAAAATGGACGGGGATCTCTTTATCCACGGAGGCTACCCAATTGACAAAATCCTCTATTTCTTCACGGCTGTCGTTTAATGTAGTAACGATAAGATAGGTAAGCTCCACATGGCAGCGCGAATGTGCCTGCTCTACGGTACGTTTAACCTCTTTAAGACCCCGCCCCTTGCAATGTTGCCGGTAAAATTCTTCGCTAAAGGACTTGACATCGATATTCATGGCCTGGATATAGGGCAAAAGTTCCTGCAAGGGTTGTTTGTTGATAAGCCCATTAGATACAAGAACGTTTTTATAACCATTTTCAGCCATAAGCTGCGCGGTTTCCAGGACAAATTCGTACCAAATCGTAGGTTCATTATAGGTATAGGCGATACCCAATTGTTGCCGTAAGGGGCGCTCTTGGAGAATATCCAAAAACTCCCCCGGGGTAGTTTTTTCTATCGTTGGGGAACGATCGCCTCGGGCCAAGGACCAGTTCTGGCAAAAAGAACAATGCAGGTTGCACCCAATCGTTCCAACGGAAAGAATTTCCCAGCCGGGGTAAAAATGGTAAAGAGGTTTTTTTTCGATGGGATCTATATTCATGGCAGCACACAAAGCATAATTTAAAGTTACAAGCTTCCCTTTTTCAACCTTGCGGACACCACAAATACCCGTTTGGCCCTCTGAAAGCAGACATCCCTGGGGACAAAGCTCACAGGATATTTTGGAATTATTTCGGGTATAGTAGCGTGCCTCTTTCATATTTTCCATATTCCCCCACGTCAGTTTTAATAATAACGTTCCACCTTAAAACGGTAGATTTCCACGTCTTCATCGTGCCGTATCCCTGCTTTTTGCTTAGCTATTTCCAATTGTTCTTCCACTGTATCAATTCCTTCCAAATCCGGCAGCAGCAAACCGCTTTTGCTGCCGTGCCGGACGATCACTCCATAGCGCCGGGGATCCAACTGAGATAAATCTTCTGTTTTTTCCGGTTTGGTCAGGATATCAACGCTGTAAGTCAAATCCCCCAGTTCGTTTTTGGAAACCGGAGGGAAACGGGAATCGTGCAACCCGGCGCTGATAGCATTGGCGGCAATTTCTTCCGCCAAAGTCTTTTTAGTAGGAAAAATCGTGCCGATACAGCCTCTTAGATCGCCTTGTTTTTTTAGGGTAACAAAAGCTGCTCCCGGCTGCTTGAGTTTGGCGGGAAGGCTCCGGGAAAAAAGCTTCGGTTTCCCCCGAAGATGGTTTTCCAGGGATTGACGGGCGATCTCTGTAAAAATACTTCCTGTTTTAACCAAATAATTCTTCCTCCATATCATTCGAATATTTTGACTGTAGCCACAAGATAGCCAACACCAAAGGGTCCCTCGTAGGATAAAACCTCCGGTGCCACGTTTAGACCGGAAAGACCGCCCAAAAGAATGACAATGGAGCGCAAGCCACATTCTCCCGCAGCGGCAATAAGTTTCCTGTCCATGGATAATATTTTTTCTACATCATAATCATGCAAATGTTGAACCAGTTTTTGATCAAATTCTTCCCCCCGAGGGTCGTAACCTGCAGGTGCCCCTGGTTTGAGGCGGTGTGATAGGTCCGCGCTCGCTATGAGAGCAACCCTGCGGCCAGTGGTTTCGATAGCTTTTTGCAACACCTGCCCAAATCTAAAAAGATCATTGTAAGACAGCATGGCAAAAGTTAGCACCATAATCTTTTCAGCAGTACCGGCCTTCTGCAAGTAGTAAAGGGGAACGGTCGTACCATGATCCAGCTGCATTTCGTCACGAAACAGCGAAGGTTTTTTCCTTTTTTGCAGAGACAGCTTGAACCTTTCTTTGTTACTTTCCTCCATTAAGGCCTGTAAGAGCTTCAAATCATTTTTGGCCGAAAGCCTGACCTCGGGAGCACGAAAGTTGCCAAAATCACCTTTGAGATCCTCATCTGCCAAAACGGCGATGGCTTCCCTATGCATAGGGCCATGTGGGGTTATAAATATCACGGTTTGAGGATGGGCAGCGGCAACTTCTGCAGAAAGTTCCGTTAAAGCATCAACCGTCCGGCGAACCTCGTTTATTTCCCTACCACCAACTCCGGGAATGATCAAGGGCGGATGGGGAGAAATACCTGCAATTACAATACTACTCATTTAAAAACTCCTCCGTGAAAAGATCACCTTATTTTCTTGCAAGCAAATAAGCTGTTGCCACTATTTTTTACTGTAGCTCTTATTATTATGAACTTCTTGTTTAGTAGTAGGATTATTTAAATAAAGAAGGCCTAAAAGGTGTCTAGAGATTTATTCTACATAATAAGGATAAATTCCTACATACACCTGCATAAGAAAGGTTTTTTATGACAAAAACAACATACCGGAGTTCTAGCATTTGGGATACGGTACTTTCAAAACTTATGTCCAATTCATGGAATTTTGTTTTTGTTAATTCTAGGCTAGTTCCAATATCTCACCCTGCAAGTCCCGTCCTTCAAGCCAAAGACGTGCACAGGAAGGCTTGCTGCCCCGGCGCGGATCCGCAGGAGATCCAGGGTTGATAAATAAAACATTTTCACTTTGTTCTATAAGAGGCACATGGCTATGCCCAAAAATAAGCGCCTGGATATTGAAACCCCGAAATCGGGAAAGAACCAAATCCGGCCTTCCCCGGGGGAGACCATCTCCATGGTTTAGCCCCAAAGAAACCTTGCCTAAATGGATAATTTTGCTGGTGCCGAGCTTGATCTTAAGTTCATACGGATCCATGTTGCCTGCCACTGCGACCACAGGGGCCAGCAACTTAAGTTCTCTTAAAACGTTTTCTTCCTCCAGATCTCCGGCATGAAGAATTAGATCCGCTTTTTCAAAGAATTTAAAAACCTTCGGCGGCAACGAAGAAGCTCGTGTTGGCACGTGTGTATCCGAAATAATTCCAACCAGGCCGTTTTGCAATTTGTATTCTACTTCCAACATTACAGTTTATCACCTTCATATAAAAACAAGAAAATATGCCGTTTATTCTCATTATAAAACACCTGGGATAATTTTTCCATGTTGGACAGGGTTATTCAGTATCTTTCACAATCAAAACGTTTTCGCAGGCCATTGGAAAAAAGCGTTCGACGGCCCCTGCGCAATTCAATAAAAGTTCCGCCATAAGATCCGCATCCCTTACTATAGTCGTTTGTATAGTATTAACATCCCTTTCCAACAGCGGTTGCGGCAAAAAGCTTGCTGTTGCGCCATATACAATTATCTTTTTACCCCGGCATTGTCTAAGTATTTCATCCATTGTATCTGTTACCAACGTACACCCCGTTACGTAAATCGTATCTGCTTTTTTAAAATATTTTTCCCCCTCAGCAGCGGAAACCAGGGTGTAGCTGCCAGACCCCCGAACAATTCCCTCGCTGGAAATTGAAGTTGCTCTAAAAAATTCCGGTTTAAGTTCCGTTACATAGGTCCTCTTTGCAATTTGGGACAGGGAACGCACCATACCACCAAAACCAACAATTGTTAAAGTTTCTCCCGCCTTTACACCTGCAGAAGAGGATTCTTGCGTATTTGAAGTACCATGCTTGATTTTGCATCCAATACTGCTTAAATGTTCCTTATCCATAAAAGGCCTGGAAAGAGCGTTATAAAGAGCTACAAGCACTGAACGTATAAGATGCTTTTCTTCAGGGGAATCGTTAAAAATATCTATGTTTTTTAAAATGCCTTCGGCTGCGGTTAAAGCTTTAACGTCAGTTTTTCCCTGCAAGTAATCGTTAATCTTTTCCGTTACATTATGTCCGCTACGGACATTCATAGCAATCCCCATATCTCCACTGTCCAACACTACTCCGGTAAAACCGGGATTTATGACTATCTGTTTTACTCTTAAATTGTTGTCAGTTAATTCCACCAAATGTTCATGGAGCTCTTTTTTAATCAAGTCGATCTTCCTTTCAGTAAACTTCCGCCTTTTTGCTGAAAGCCAGGTTCACCATATTGCGGGTAAGGGGGTGACGGGGTTGGTCAAGTACAGTTTCCGTAAAGCCTTCTTCAATAATCCTGCCTTGATGAATAACATAGATGCGACGACTTATTTTCCGTGCCAGATACAAATTATGGGTGATAAAAAATAGCCCTATGCCAAAATCTGTCTGCAATTCCAATAAAAGCTTCAAAACCCTTACCTGCTCACTTGGATCAAGTCTTGAAACAGGTTCATCCGCAACAAGCACCCGGGGTGATGTTATCAAGGCCCTTCCAATACACAGCCGTTGGGCTTCCCCGGAACTAAGTTGTGAACAAAATCTGTCGCAAAAAGCTGCATTGGTATACAACCCAACATTAGCCAGCATTTTTCGTGCCATTTCATTTTTGGTGTTCAAATCAAACTTATTTTTAATATCCAGAGGTTCGCGGATTGCCTCTAAAACTGTATAGCGGGGGGATAAAGATTCTTCAGGATCCTGAAAAATATACTGTACATCGTTTCTATGTACAGTTTCATCAATATTCATTTCACCATCTTCGGGATCAATCAATCCGCATATTATTTGTCCCAGGGTGGTCTTGCCGGCACCTGATTCGCCAACAAGCGCTACGACTTCGCCGGCTTCAACATTGACATTGACATCTTTCAATACCTGTATTTTGGGACCCCAAAGGCTTCCGCTTTTCCTATAGATCTTGCTAAGATTCGTTGTCCTTATAAGGCTTACCACACCTTTGCGATGGCAGGCAATCTGCCTATCACTATAATAAGATAAAAGCCGTGGCATATCCTTGAAGCATTTTTCTATCGCCTGGGTGCAACGATCAGCAAAAACACAACCGTTTACGGTACTATGTGACAAGTTATTCCGCCTGTCCCTGATTCTTGACATCTCACGGGATGTCTCCAAGCTAGTAAATGAATTATAGAGGGCCCGGCTGTAGGGATGGTGTTGGTTTCTGAAAAATAAATGTGCAGGAGCCAACTCCACAAGAACGCCTTTATATAAAATACCGATTTTGTCAGCCAATTTTCTCAAAAGTAAAAGATCATGTGTTACAATGATACACGTTTTATTTTTAAGAATTTCCTTTAAAAGCTCAACAATTTCATTCCTGTTTCTGATGTCAATCCCGCTTGTCGGTTCATCAAAAATCACCATTTCCGGATCATTTACCAGTGTTAGGGCTATCATAACACGCTGCAATTCGCCGCCGCTTAGATGAACCGGATAGGAATCGTGTTTTTCGATGGGTAGTTTGCACTTAAACAATAAATCCCGGGCATGCTCAATAGCCCTTTTCCGCCGAAAACCGCTTTCCAGCATTGGTTCAATCATTTGTTCCAGTACCGAATAGGAAGGGTTAAGAATCTCCCTGGAATTTGGGAAACAGTAGGAAATTTTGTTCCAGCGGATTTTTTTCCATTCGTGTTTTTTGTTTTCAAGTAAATTTTTACCGTTATAAACAATTTTTCCGCTCAAATGTGCGGGACATACTCCCAAAAGCGATTTGCAGATGCTGGTTTTGCCTGAACCCGATTCACCGGCCAGGCCCAATATCTCGCCGCTTTTTAATTCCAACGATAAATCTTTTACCGCTCTTACTAAATGGTTTTCACTTTTATATGTTATATTCAATTTGCTAATTTTTAGGTAAGGTTGAGAAGCATTATTTGGCATGGTGTTCCACCCGTTTATCCAGATAATAAATAAACCGATCTGCAAGTATATTTGCAGATATCACGCTAAGCGACATAAAAAGAAGGATGGCATTCAATACGGGATAATCGTGCAAGCGTACCGAATCAAACAACAGTTTCCCCAGCCCGGGGTAAGCAAAAGTATTTTCAACAAACACACTGCCGCCAATCAGCTGCCCTAAACGCATAAAGCGGGCTGTCATAACAGGAATCAAGGCGTTCCTTAGTGCATAACGAAAACGTATTAGTTTTTCCCTAAGGCCCCTCGCCCGTGCCGCCCAAATATAGTCCTTTTTTATTACGCTTATCATCGTATTTCGTGTCAAAAGATAAGGATAGGCAATATCACCTACAGCCAAAGTCACAGCCGGCAAAAACAGATGTTTAGCTATATCCAAAAATTTTTGCAAAGTACCCGGATATTCCATATAAGGAGTGAATGCCCCACCCAGTGGGAAGAAGCGCAGCTTAGCTGCAAGAAAAATTAACATAAAAACAGCCATGATAAAAATAGGGATTCTACTTAAGGCCACCATGGAAAACATTAAAATCCGATCTGCTTTGGACCCGCGTTTCCAAGCTGAAAAGGCACCTAATGATATCCCCAGCACAGTAGCCAAAAAAAATCCCACGCCCATTAAAAGAAGGGTCCAGGGAAGGCTTTGCAAAATTAATTTACTAACCTTCATGTTGTGCCGGATGCTTATACCCATTTCGCCCCTAAAAAGATTTTTCACGTAATGCCAATACTGAACAACGAGGGGCTTATCCAAGCCATAATAATGCATCAGCCTTTCCCTGGTTTCTTCGGTTAAAAGGACATCGCTGTAGGACATTTCATCATCCATATCAAGAAAATAAAAAGGGTCGCCCGGCATCAGCCTGGGTATCAAAAAATTAATGCTGATAATAATTAAAAGAACGACCCCATATTCCCCAAGTTTTTTTATCCAGTACATAATAAGCCCTTATATTTTAGAAAAAACGCTTATTCATTTTAGCCCGCCACGGCAGTATTCCAGCTTGGAACGATCAAGGTGCGTACCACCAAGAGTGTAAAACCATCCGTCATAAATTTCTTTATTATAAACATAGTAACCGCCCTGGGCATAGAGATAATACAATGGAATCTCTTCAGAAACAATTTCCTGTATTTCAAAAATCATTTTTTCCCGCGCCTTAGGGTCAAACTCTGTTCTTTGCTTGGCGGCAAGTTCATTTATCCGGGGGTTGTCATATCCATAAGCACTGAAAAAACTAAAACCGCTGGCCCCCGGCGTAAAATTCCGCGCTAAAAAATCAGGATCCCCGGAAAGTCCGCCATACCCTCCCATCTGATAGACAATTTGAAATTTACCTGCCCTGGTCATGTCATCTATTGTATTTCTGTCATTGGTTTTAATTTCGACATCGATGCCCACCTTTTGTAACTGCACTTTAACAAGTTCAGCACCCCGTGCATTAGCTTCCATCACTAAAATGGTAAATTTCAAGGGATTGCCATTTTTATCTTCCCTTATGCCATCGTTATCAACATCTTTATACCCCAGCTCATCTAATATTTGATTTGATTTCTCCGGGCTGTAATCATAGTTTTTAATCCCGGGATTGTATAAAGGATGAACCTTGGGAATTCCTCCCTGTCCTTCTATATTTCCTACTCCCGAAAACATACGATCAAGCAGTTCCTGCCGGTCAATGGCATGGGCCATAGCTTGTCTGAATTTGATGTCCGCAAGTATAGGATCATTCAGGTTAAAGCAAAGCCATTTATGATGATACGGTTTAACCTCTTCAATTACGAACTCCGGCTTATCCTTAAACATGTCGATCTCCTGGGGCGATACCATCGTGATGGCAACCTCCCCATTAAGCAAGGACAAGACGCTTTCCTGTGTAGGAATAGTCATTATCTCACTAACCCGTGGAACTCCACCCCAGAAATCATCATATGCCTTAAAATGATAGGTACCATGTTCCTTTTGATAATCCGCAAGGGTGTAAGGACCGGTTCCAATTACCGCCTCATCAGGGCTGTCGGTATGTAATTTTTTAGGATCATCAACATTTTTCCAGATGTGCTCTGGAATTATAGGCGTTCTTTTAAACACTTTATCCATGATGACAACAGAAGGCTCTTTTATTTCGAATTCCACACTGTAATCGCCAGTTTTTATTACCCTTTCAACATCTGACAGATCGTAAATAAAATTTTCTTTTTCCCGGTAGTAATTGAAGGTGAAGACAACATCATCGGCTGTAAATTCGGCCCCGTCATGCCATGTAACATTTGGTCTGAGTTCAAAAACATATTTTTTGCCATCGTCAAGAATGTCCCATCGCGTAGCCAACCAGGGAATTGTTCCCGTTTCATCATCTTCAACAAGGCTATCAAATATGAAATTTGTATAAACTCCTCCCCAGTCCCTGGGTTGGTGGACAAACGGATCAGGAAATCCCCAATCACCTCCGGGCAAACGAATGATTATTTCTTTTTCATCATCCAATGTTTCATCAATTGTTGTTTCTTCAGCTGCTGTTTCTTCTACAACTTTTTCTGCATCACATGCTGCCAGGCTAAAAATGACTGCCAATAAAAGAAATGCTATTATAATCTTTTTTAACTCTTTCATGATTGTTTTTCTTTTCCTCCTTGTTTTTTTGTTTTGTGGATCCTTTTTTACACCGTTTTTCCCACGGAGACGTGGATCAAAAGATTCCTCCAAACCATATCCAAGCATCACAAAAGCCAAATTGAGCAAGACAATACAGATAACGGGCGGTAAAACCCACCAAGTCCAAGCAGCTGTAAGGTAAGTCTTGGGATATTTTAAAGCATAATGAATGATCATACCCCAACTCTTTGCCGTTGGATCCCCCAATCCAAGAAAAGCCAGTCCTGATTCTGCTAAAATGGCCCTGCCTACCAAGTTAATTATCCCTGAGCAAATAAGCGGGAAAAGTTCGGGGATATAGTGTCTCCGAATCAAATATTTTGTTTTTGCACCGAACATTTGGGATGCCTTGATGTAAGCATTTTCCTTCAAGCTGATAACCTGGCCTCTGATCACCCTGGCAAGGCGGGGCATCATGAATACAGCAAGCATTATGATGATGTTTCCTAGGCTCGCACCGATGTATACTGCTATTAAAATCATAAACGGCATCTGGGGCAAACCAAGCATGATATCACAAAGGCGCATCAACAAAAGATCGATAAAACCACCATGATAACCGGCAGTTACCCCCCAAATAAGGCCCCCCGACACGGCCAGCACACCTGTTACTATACCTACCATCAAACTATTACGGCTTGCCCAGATCACTTGACTTAAAATATCATATCCGCAGTCATCAATACCGAAAATGTTTGATGGTGAAGGCGGTTGAAAAGAAGGGCCAACCTGTTCATACCTTCCATAGGGTGCAAGGTATTCCGCTCCAAAGGCTACAATCAGAAAAAATATGATAATGATAATTCCCTGCCATCCCCTCCGTATAACAATTTTAGATAACAACCTGCAGCCTCATTTCGTTGAAAATAATTTATGATGTCTTGAACCCATTGTATTAACACCATTTTTAGAAATTGCATGCAATGAAGCAATGTTGGAGAAATGGTGATAAAAAGTATAGCATTAAAAAAAATGAACATTGCCTAAAACTGCTAAAAACATGATAAAGATCAGTCATTGAACTTTTATGTTCACATTAACTTCTACTTTTGGATCTCAATCCAGGTACCAAAACCGGTGTGAATTTGATAGCCTTTAATGCCGGCCTGCAACAACTGATCTTGCAAATTATCTACGGAACTGATTTTATCCCAATCCTTACGATATTTCCGATGTAAGGGCCTGGCCCAACGAAAAAATTCTTCCCTTTCGTTTTCCGTCATATACCGGCTGGTACCCCCTCCCACGAAAGCTACCCCTGCTGATTTTAGTACCCGGAATATCTCTTTCAACCCAAGCGAAATGTCGTCCCAAAAAAAAACAGAGCCGCGACTGACAACCAGATCGAAGTAGTTATCAATAAAAGGCAGTTCCTCCACAGCCGCTTTGATCACTACTGTACGATCAGCCAACATTTGCAACCTGCAGTTTTTTTCTGCTTGCGAAAGCACAGTGCCATCGACATCCAACAGGTAAAGTTGCAAGCTACTTCTTTTTCCCAGTTCCAAACCCATCATTCCCCGGCCTGTGCCAACATCCAGGCATCTGCCTTCAACTATTCCATAATCATCAATAATTTGCTGAGCCAGGGATTGGTAAACTTTTGCCGGGACCTCCATCCGATCATCTCCTTTGCACGCCATGTTATAAGTTATTGGACCACACCTGCATTTTTAACATTGACAAAACGGTATGTTTTATTATGCATACCGGAAACATAATTTTATCTCGCGCAAAACAACGACATTATAAATCAAAAAAACCGTTATGTCAATGCTTGCATAATGCTTTCGAATCTATAGTAATTCTTAAAAATAATAGTTTGCCGGAATTTCTGCAGGATATAATTCCAGCAAAGAGAATAATATAGATAGTACATACACCATTTGGTCTAAGGAGGCTTATGATAATGCAACCCTTATATATTATCCTAGCCGTTGTCGTTATCCTCGTTCTCTATGTTATAGTTGGATATAATAGCCTGGTTGCAAAACGTAACGTTGTCGATAATTCCTGGCATAATATCGACACCTTGTTGCAAAAACGCTACGATCTCGTCCCTAACCTTGTCAATACAGTAAAAGGTTACGTTAGACATGAAAGGGAAGTGCTGGAAAATATAACCAAAGCACGCTCTGCCTGGATGAACGCCTCGAGCGTTCAGGAAAATGCAGAAGCAGAAAACATGCTCGGAGGGGCTCTAAAAACCTTGTTTGCAGTGGCCGAAAACTACCCGGAATTGAAGGCCAATGAAAACTTTAAACTACTGCAAGAAGAACTCGCCGGCATAGAAAGTAAAATTGCTTACGCCCGGCAGCATTACAACCGCACGGTGATGGCCTTTAACACCGCCATCCAACGCTTCCCAACCAGTATTCTGGCCGGTCTTTTTAAATTTATTTCCAGGGACTATTTCAGAGTGGAGGAGGAGGCAGCAAGAAGGGTGGTAAAAGTCGAGTTTTAACGAAACCGAAATATTAAAAAAATGTTTCTGTTTAGATATTGGCTTGAACATGTAGTACAGTTTTTTAAAATGGGAGTGATAAAATGCTTATGCCTGTCTATGGGCATATTAAGGCCAACCGCAGGCGTACTTTTTTCCTTTTTTTCTTTTTTGCCCTGCTTTTTCTGGGGGTCGGATATGTCCTGGGTTTGTATATGGGAGATCCGTATTTTGGTATCATAGCTGCCGCTGTTATTGCTTTGCTTATATTGCTGATTAGTTATTATGCCGGGGGAAACGTTGTTACCTCCATGGCCGGTGCACATCCCGTCAGCAAGGAAGAAGAACCCTATCTTTACCATACAGTGGAGGGTCTTAGCATTGCCGCGGGCATCCCTACACCCCCGGTTTATATTATTGAAACAGATATCCCCAATGCTTTCGCCGCCGGTAGAAACCCGGAAAAGGCAATTATTGCCGTAACCAGAGGGCTGTTGAACAAACTTAACCGCCTGGAACTTGAAGGCGTTATCGCCCATGAGCTGTCTCACGTCCGCAATTATGATATTCTCATTGCCACCATGGCTATCGTGCTGGCAGGAACAATCGTTTTTGTAAGTGAAGCCGTCAGGAGAAGCATGTGGTTCGGAGGACGCAGATCCGGAGGGAAAAGGAACTCGGGCGGGCAGGCCCTAATAATGATCATAGTTTTAATTTTAGCCCTTCTGGCACCACTTTTTGCCAGGATCCTTCAATTTGCTATTTCCAGAGAAAGAGAATATTTGGCCGATGCCGGAGCAGCAGAACTAACCGGATACCCCGAAGGATTGGCCAGTGCGTTGGAAAAAATATCCGGGCAACAGATCAAAGAGGGGCCTCTGGATAAACAAGCCCTGCAGGGACTGTATATTGTTAATCCGGCAATGAGCAGAACAACCGCCTCCCTTCTTTTTGCCACTCACCCGCCTATAGAAAAAAGGATCCAAAGGCTGCGGGAAATGTAAATAAACAGATATTTGTAACAAAACCAAAAACAACATCAACCCCGGAAATTTGAACTCCGGGGTTGTGTTTAAAGTAAATTTCTTTCAAAATAAATATCGGCTTCTGTAAAACAATCTTTTTGTACACTTTTCCGGTGCAGGATTTTTCCATCTTATGTCGAACTTTCACTTAAGGAACAACTTAAAAAAACATACGGGTAATCAGCTTGTAATTTTCTGCAATAGCATCCTGTCCTTTAATAGGCTGCATATGTCCCGGTAGCAACCATTCAACATCCTTGATGGCAGAAAGCTTGCGCACACTTTCACCTAAAGTTTCCAGGCTGCCGCCGGGGAAATCGGTTCTGCCTATACTCCCGTAAAAAACGGCATCCCCGGTAACCAGCGCTTTGTCCCTCGGGAAATAGAAACTTACAGAACCGGGTGAATGTCCCGGAGTATGTAGAACCTGGATCTTGTCTTCCCCCTCTGGTCCTAATTCCAGTTCTCCTTCTTGCAAAAAAAGATCTACACGGGGAATGGCTGGCCTGGTGCCCACCATTTGTTCTAATAAGCGAGCCATCTGTTCCGTATGAGACTCGTCATCTTTGTGCATGGCAACTTTGATTGGCTTTTTTTCCTGAATAGCCGCTGCCGCTTCACAATGATCCGGGTGACCGTGCGTACAAAGAATTAAATCAATATTTTCCAGGGTAAAACCGTCTTGTTCAATTTGCCGAAATAACATCTCCTGACAGTTTTCCCCGAGCTCGGTTCGAATATGACCGGGATCGATCAAAGCTACTTTTTCTCCGGCGTAAAGAATGGAATTGCAATTATTGCCCCGGCCGCGCCAAGGGTAAAAAAATACTCTTTCCGTAAGTTGCATCTGTGTTCCTCCTTTGAACTTTGCTATGGCATATTATATCATGAATTTGAAAGGGGACAATACCGTGGAAAAAATGAAATCTGCTCTGGAAATTGCTATGGAAAAGTCGGAAAAGCTGGATAAAGGTAATAAAAAAGAACTCCGGGAGGCAGAATTACAAAAGTATCTTAAAGCCGCCAGAGTACTGGGAAAGTCTTTTTTGCAAGGAGAAACAAAAAAAGAAGCTATCAAAGAAAGCATTATGCGTTATCCTGAAGAAAGCCGTGACCCCGCCTTATACGCTTTCCTGAAAGAAATAACAAGCAAAATGGATCTGGCTAATACCCCGCTTGTTTTGCAAGCCGTAACTTTTTTAAAGGATGATGAAAAAACTAGGCAAGCCTGTATAGAAGCAGAAAAACTTCACCGCCAATACACCCTTAAAACCAAAGAAAGAAAAGCTGAGCTGCAAGAAAATATCGGAACAGCAATGCTTAAGAAACTGAACAAGGAAGGAATCGGAGGAAGTGCCCTGGCAGGTTTTAATATAAAACACCTTGCCCAATGGAATGATGCAATAGAGCAATTACTGGCAGAATATAGGGAAATATTACAGGGTTTCCGAAATGAAATCATTAAGGGATAGTAGCAGCCCAACTATTCGCACAAAATCAGCAAGACAGCAAGCCTTGTTTTAACCGCAAAGCCTTTTTGTTTACTATTTAATTTCCAGTCCCGCCGCAAAAGCATCAACAACATGTGTACCACCGTCTATCAGAAGAACGGAGCCTGTCATATAAGATGAATCATCACTGGCTAGATATTCACAGATGCTTGCGATTTCATCCGGATCTGAGGCCCTGTGCAAAGGAATGTTATCAAAAACACTTTCCGGAAGATCATCCACATTGCCATAAGCGTTATCAGCCATGGGTGTCTTGCTTAGTCCGGGGCAGACTGCGTTGCACCGTATTTTGTGGGCCCCATAGTCCAATGCAACCTGCTGTGTAAGCGCAACAAGAGCAGACTTTGTGGTACAATATGCTGATCCGCTTGGTATGCTGCGTACACCGGCCAAGGAAGAAATGTTTACAATAGATCCTCCGCCGCCTTTGATCATATGTGGTATTGCGGCTCTCATAAGCAAAAACGGACCGGTCACATTCACATCAATAGATCTATGCCAATCATCAAGATCTATATCCGTAACCCCCCCCAAAACAGAATAAGCCGCATTATTGACAAGAATATCGAGCCTCCCGCCGAACTTTATCACTGTTTCTACCATCCGTTTAATATCTTCGGGACTGGAAACATCCCCCGGGCATTTTACCGCTGTCCCCGAAGGTAAGGTTTCAATTATTTTATCAAGATATTCTTCGCGCCGGCCGACAATGCAAACCTTTGCCCCATTTTTAACAAACCGCCTCACGGTGGCAGCACCTATACCAGTAGCTCCACCGGTAATGAGTGCTACTTTTCCTTGCAGTTTCACTTTTTTTCACCCCATGTAGTAATTTTTGTGTGATGCGGCTTTGCACGATCGAAATTATAATGGGATTAGATGCAGGTTTTTTTGTTTTAATTAAACCATGATATTAAGGCTGAATTTTATAATTTATGTTCAACGACCATACCAATCCGCCCTAAAATGACACCAAACCAGTAAAATAAGGTAAAAAGGTGGTGCTAACATACCAAGAATTCTGACTATATTGGTATTCTTTAATAAGCATAAAGATAATGATTACAGCAGGCACTGGAAAAAAATATAAAACCTTATTTGTAATTCTGCATGTAAATTAACTGTTTTCAGGATCTGGGCTAAGGGTCATTAGTTCTACAAATTCTGCAGAAGGCTTGACCCTCCAAAGCAAGTTCTCTTTTCTGACTTCCCAGTTTTCGTTGGGCAGTTTATGTTCATCGCCACCTATTGTTAAATGTACACTTAAACTGACATAAAATGGGCCCACATTTCCTCCTGCAGGAGGGTTCAAAGGTTTTATATCATAATGAACAGGTCGTGCTGTCCAGCTTTTTTTCCATTCCGGATAATCATGATGATCCATAGTAAAATCAGTAATCTGCAGGGCAAACGCCTCCTGCCAATCCCGAGTGCGTACAGCCTCTAAAAAAATTTCTACAGCCTGTTCAGGGGTTCTTCCTAAAGAATCCAGGCCTGCAGAAACAGCCTTAAAATATTGTTCCAGTGCCGGATCCGGATCTTCTGCCGGCAACAACGACTCCCGCTGGTAGCGGTTGTTGGCATTCCAAAGTAGAAATTCGTCAACACCCAGCCTTTGCGCTGTTTCAATCTGCTGGCGTATTTCAGACGGACCATAGTTTATGCCTCCGCCTATCCAAGAGGCCGTAAAGCTCTGCAACCAGGGACGAATAATAGCCGGGCAGGAAAGGGTGGCATTGCGTTTCAAAGCATCGCTTAGGGCATACTCCACTGTTTTACCCGGGTGAGCATCCGGAACGGAAAACCCAAAATAACCGCGCCCATAGTGGCTGGGATAAACCATAGGGCAGATGTAATCGGCATGTGGTGACATTTCTTCCCAAGTTTGACCGATGCGATCAGTATCGCCCCAGGAGGTAGCAATAACACCAAAAACGTCAGCGGAAAGATAGGTGTTGTATTCCTTTAATTGTTCCCTGGCATAAGCCAAAAATTCGCCAACAATCATTTCTTTAGAGACATCTTTCCCGGGGAAATAAGCCTCTTTATCTACGATATGGGCATTTTCAGGAAACCTGATATAATCAAACTGGATCTCTTGAAAACCCAAGCAAGCCACTTCCCTGGCAACAGCAATGTTATAGTCCCAAACATTTCGATCATAGGGATTGACCCAGGCAACCTTGTTACGATCCCTCCAAAGCCCGCCTCCTTTTTTCTGGATGGACCATTCCGGTTTTTGCTCGGCAAGATAGGGGTCTTTGAAGACGACCACCCGGGCAATGGAATAGATATTTTTACTATGCAGTTCGTCCAAAACCGTTTTAAGATCTTTTATGGGGATATCGCGGCTGGCGCCTACTTGCTTTACGATTTCGATATTGGTATTGTAGGTGACTAAACCATGATCGTTTTTAACATCAATAACCACTGCATTTAATTCCGTCGATTCCACTACATCCAATAAGTCCCGGTAGCGGGAATGCCCCACAGTGTTGCCCGTCAAATAAATACCTCTGGCTTTAACAGGTGAAACCCGATCCTGTTCCAAAGGAGGTAAAGGAACATAAAAGGCGCCAAGTTCTTTTTTGCGCAGCTCTTCTTGTTTTTTTCTTTCCTCGCGGGCCTGGCGTTCCTTTTCCTCTTGGGCCAATTTTTCCGCAAGTTCTTTTTCCAAGGAGTTATCCGTTCCTTCTTTTCCGTCAGATAGTAGCAACTTTTCATCATGTTGGCTTATAGGAACAATGTCGGTTCCTTTTTCTAAGGAATAAGCAGCACATCCCACTAAATAAATAGGCAAAACAGATAACAGTAACAAAAGGAGCACTTTTTTCGAACATAATTTGGAAACTGCCGAGGAAAAACCAAACAAGATAATTCTACGCATAAAAACCTGAATTCCTCCCCGCTGTTAATTTTATGATCAACATTTGTTTTGCAGATTACCAACCTAACTTTAACGAAATTTTTCGAAAAAGTCGAACAGCGAAGGAGGGACTAGTAAAGACTATTTGCTGCCTTTCCCTTATATTACTCCCGTATTTGACATATTTCGAACTTTATGCCAGCAGCACTTCGAAATTTAAAATCCAAAATTATTAGCCTCTGCGCAACATCGGCATGGTTAGCAGGGCTGCCTATCCCGCACACAGGTTTATCCACCTACTGCCTTAGCCTGTAAACATGGCACACCCGTTCAATCCACCTGGCCTAGGGCAGACAGTTGAACGGGTGGCCATGTGCAAACAGCATATAAAGGAATATCAATAATTAATAATGGTACGAACCACCATCAACATTGATATTTTGCCCGGTAATAAAAGCACTGTCGTCTGAAGCCAAAAATAAAAGAGCACCAATGAGATCCTCAGAATACATAGCCCGTTTAATGATACGTTGATCTATGTTAAGGTTGTAAATATAATCCAGCTGCTCCTGATCATCGGAAAGATTCTTGGAAGCCTGTGTCATCGTATAACCCGGGGAAATTGAATTAACCCGAATTCCAAATTCCCCTATTTCCCGGGAAAGAGAACGTGTATAGGCCCATATGGCACCCTTTGAAGCTACATAATGGCCCAGCAGTGGGATACCCTGGAAAATAGAGGCAGAAGAAATATTGATTATTGAACCTTTACCTTGTTCTTTCATATAGGGAACTACGGCTTTGCAACACTGCCAGACACCTTTTACATTAACTGCAAAAACCGCATCCCATTCTTCCTCTGAAATTAGATCCATGGGTTTGAATTTAAGCCCTCCCCATATAGCTGCGTTATTCACGATAACATCAATGTTTCCAAATTCCTTCATTGTTTCCGAAGCCATATCACGGGTGCTGCCCGCATGCGAAACATCTACATTTATCCCTATAATTGTTCCGCCTTCGGCCTTTACTTTATCCATCGTATCCGTTACTTCCAACATGTCGGCAGCGACAACCTTGGCACCCTCTTTAGCAAGGCCCAGCGCAAAAGCCTGGCCGATACCCCGCGCTGCACCGGTAACAATAACAACCTTATCTTGCAGTCTCATTCGCGTTATACCTCTCCTAACCACAATTTTTCACTAACGGGCCGTTTTCGTTATCCTGATCAATGCACATTACACGCTTTCGGTAACTGCATCAACCCGTTTTTTCCTTAAAAGCCCCGGTTTTCCGGGTAACAGAGCAGTAAGTCCTACGCCCAGTATTACAGAAACAAACAGGGTCATATAAACGGAATTAAACCATCCCGGTGTTCCCAATAAAGTAGCCAAGCCTGAATACTCCCAGACAAAGGTTACTATGATTCCCACTACCATTGTAATGAAAGCAGCATCAGAATTTCGTTTCCAAAACAGGCCGGAAACCATCATAATAAACAGCGGTATTCCCAGCGTGAAGACGAATATGCCTGCCAATAAAATATGTGGCAGGAAATAAGCCGGAATTACCGAACCCACACCGGCAACAATGATCAAAATCCTGCTTAGCCAGGGCACTGTTCTTTGTTTTTGTGAATCATCCGCTTTGGTAAGTAATAAATAGACATCGTTAATGATGATCTGGCTGATAGCCATTGTACAACGTGCAAAAGTAGAAAAAACGACCAGTAGAAAACTACCTAGGACAAAAACAACAAGGAAGGTAGGTAGATATGACAGCAACATGGCAGGACCAGACATTTTGGGGCCGAAAGCGGAAAATTCAGCAATCGAAAAAGAGGCCAAGCCAAAAGCTACCGTAAAGATTGCAAAGGGAGAGTTAACCAACACAGCAATAAAACCTGCCTTACTGGCCGTTTTTGCATCAGCAGCAGTAAGAGCATATTGTATTGTTCCCTGGTCAGTTGAATCAGTAAAAGTAACGGCAAAGCCAAAGGCAATGGCAAAACCCAAAAGGACATTAACATCGGAGGGCCAAAACTCTAAAACATTGCCCAGGCCCTGTCCAATATAAAAAGCGTCAACGCCGCTCCATCCGGCAGGAAGTTTTAAGGTTACAATAATAAAAGCAATTATAACAGCAGCATACATAACGATAGCATTAATAATATTTACATAAGCTATCTGCCACATCCCGGAGATCAACATGTAGACTAAAGCACAAATCATGAATATAAATAAAGCAACCCGAAGGTCTATACCTGTTATAGCTGTAATAATTATAGCCCCGCCCTGAGTTTCCAAAGATAGCAGGGAAAAACAAAAGACCAGAGCTATTATAGAAGACATAACTCTGGTTTTAAGATCAAAAATATTTGCAAAGATTTGCGGTATTGTGTTTAAGCCCAGCTTTCGGTAAATAGGCCCAAAAAAACCGCCCACTACAGCAAACATGATCCCTGTACCAACAGCAAACCACATCGTAACTATTCCCAGGGTGGCACCGGATTCCATAAAACCGGTGCAGTGAAGCGCTCCGATACTGGATAAACCCAGGGTAACCCCGGCATACCATGGGCCTATTTTTTTATCACCGTACAAATAACTGTCACCACTGACGCCTCTTCCTCTTCTTAAAACCAAAATACCCGAAATAACTGATAGAACTATCACAAAAACAATACTTCCAATTAGGACATCAAGCTTTAAAGGCACTCTCATTTCCTCCTTGATATCATATCGAAAATAAAATATCTTACCAATTATGATTCGAACAATTGCAGATAATAATAATAAATTTTTTATCAAAAAGCATTATAACCGTTTTGGAACATCAAACATCCTTGACCCTGAAAATATAACATAACAAGGTCGCTACTCCAACCAAAAGCACTAACCATAAAAAACCGCTTAATATTGATACCATGGCTACAATCTCCCTTCACGATATTCTTATGTGCCCACTTGTAAAAGAACCGGTATCCTTTAAATCCTCCGCCAGACTGTAAACCGATTTCAAAATATTACCCCAGTTACAATTAAACCACCCCCCGCCTCTGCCATAATAGTGGCAACTTATGTTACATTCCCACCTTCTATACTATTAATTATATAAACCCAAGTCGGAAATGTCAATACATTTGCCCTATTTGCTCTGCAAGCAAAACAGGTTTTAAAATACGCGATTGAAAAATAATAAAAAAATGCCGGGCGAATTGCCAGGGCATTCTTTTAAATAGTGGTTCTTTTACTGGCCGGTGTTTTCATGTCAGCAGTTGCAAAAACTATGATTTAAAATGTTTGCTGCTTAGGAATCCAAAATGCGTTCTACCGTTTTTTCCCGCAGTTGATCGATTCCGGCAAAATCAATATTGGGTATGTAAAGTTTTTCCAGTTCATCACGTCTGGATTTTGCTTTAGCCAGGAAAAATATGGCTTGACTTAAAATAGCTTGGAATTTTTTGTGAAGTAATTGTTTTTCTTCTTGTAGTGATGGTGAAAGCTTGGTAAATACCGCCGTGTTTATTTCCTGCCCTGCACCGGGAATAGAAAAACAATGGGGTTCTTTGCTGTTAATTATAGCTGTGCTTAGTTCAGGAATAATTAAATGATCTATCCTATGAGGATCAAAAGCACAATGGTAAGCTTCTATGTTAAAACCGCTCATACAAGCTGCATCTGCCATTCTTTTCAGTAGTTTATCCTTGGCTGCTCCATTATCGCCTTGCAGAATATAAACTTTATCTAAGCCTGCAACAAGGGAAGCCAAAAAATTTATAGTTCCCGCAGGAGAAATGGCTGAGACAAAGAGCCTTCTGGTTTTCCCAGGCAATCCTTTGGGGTTTTTGGTGAACAATATTTCTTCCATTAGTTGCAGGGCAAGATCATTCCAAGATCCTTGATCTAAAACACCCTCTATATTTTCATAGTTTTCCAGGGCCTGCAGATACATTCTGGCAGCAGCCAGAACTTTGTAGGACTGATTAAACAATCTTTTCGCTTCAGCATTAAGCCTGATTACAGAAGATTTGTTTTTCCTTATGCCGGCTTCATCCCAAAACTGTCCAAAATGGATTATTTCACCCGTTGCCCCCGGATAGCACGGATCTACAACATGGGGGGAATTACCGTCTATAAAGGCAATCTTAAGATCCGGGACAACAAGACCGTCTAAGGAAACATGATCAGTAGCACAATGGTGATATTCCACAGCAAGCCCTTGTTTTTGCATTTCCTTACCAATTTTGTTCATGAAAGTGGATTTACCGGAACCGGGCCCGCCTTTAATAATATAGGTTCTGCTGGTTTTGGGATCGGCAATCTGATTAAAAAAAGAACAAAACCCATAGGCCGAGTTGGAACCGGGAAAAAACCGGCGCAATTTTACTTTCTTTTCCACCAACGTTTCCCCTCCTTTTTTGTTTCATTTTATGCCGGAGTATTCGAGTATGATACATTTATCCTAAGGAAAGGGAAACTGTACAAGTATGATCTCCCGGCTGCGTATAAGCCAACCGGAGACACCGGGGCATTATAAACATAAAGGAGAAAGTTCCGGTAACAATATAATGTTTTTAAATGCCGGGCAAAACATTACCCCGGTTTCAGCCCTGTGAACAAACCTCATGAACAAGTTTGTCTGACAGCGTTTTATTTCAGCTTTTGACGGACCTTGGCAGGGATCAATTCGCCCAAGGTTGCACTTGCTACACCGATGACGGTATCTGCTCCCCCATAATAAACAAGGATCTCATCGTCATCATCCAGTATCTCCTTTTCAACAGCAGGCAATGCACCACAGGTGAAGACAACGTTGGGAACCCAGCATTGGCCAAAAACTCCTATTTCGTAGGACGTTTCCGGTTCCAAAATAGAATTGGGCGAGCGGTACAAAATCTCTGCCGGATCGTCTAATGAGGTTAAAAAAATGCCAAGCCGGTAAGTAAGACAGTAATCCACACCATGATAGATAAGCAGCCAGCCATATTTTGTTTTTAAAGGTTGCGCGCCGGCTCCGATTTTGACGGCATCCCACATCATACCGGAACGAATGCCCATAACGATGTGGTGATTTTCTCTGGGCCAGGGTGTGTCAAAACTATCTGCAGATGCCAACCAAATGTTTGGATTAATGCGGTGATACATAACTAATTTGCCGTTAAAACGCTCCGGAAAGAAGATGGCATCCTTATTTGGGAAGTTGGGAAAAACGAGGCCATGCCGGTGCCAATGCTGCCAACGATAGTTAACCAGATCATCCGGTGTGATGGAAGCTAAAGCAATCTGGGGGGTAGTGCCGTCGAAGGCCGTATACAGCATATAGATCCTGCCTTCGATCATGATCAAACGGGGATCTTCACAACCCATTTTTTCGCTTTCAGGCCCGGGGCTAAAGGCAGGTTCGGGAAGCCGTTCATCCACATGCAAACCATCCCTGCTGGTAGCAAGCCCCAGCCGTGAGATACCATCTTCACCTACTGCCCGATAAAAAATGTACACCAGGCCGTTTACCCTGATAGTTCCGCAGTTAAGAACATACTTTGATTCCCAGTCATGCTTTTCAATGGGAACAAGCAAGGGGTTAAAAGCGGATCTTTTAAGCTCCCCTGCAGGCAGCGGATCTTTATCAATTTTTTGTTCCAAAATTATTTCTTTAGCACGTTTAGGGGCACCAAGATATAATACGGCTAGATCATCAATCTCACGCCCTTGGCCCATAAGTTCTGTGATTTTAAGAAAAATATCCTCACGGGTTACTGCTATTTTTTCACAACAACGATAAAAAAGCTCACTGTCAAACCAACGTCGCTCAATCATCGCGGAAAGAGGCGTAGGAAAATCTTTTCCTCCTTTGAAACTGTAACTGGCCCAGGTCCAAGGGGAAGCCGTTATGAAATGTCCGTCAGGCAAAGTTAAACCTAAGTGGTAACCTTCCAAAATCGTTTCTAAAAGTTCTCCAGCGTCGGCTATATCTTTTTTTTCAGAGCTTTTGCAGCGCAAAGCAATCTTTTTAAGTGTATCCCTGAGAAGCCGGTGCTGCCTGTTTTCAAAAATGCTGTGAGCCGAAAAAGCAGCCTCACCCCAGTGATGTTCAATAGAATTCATAACCATGGCTGCAAATTCTTTGCGATTACGGGCAAAAGATTCCCAGATCAAGCCAAATTGCTTAGCATCAATAACACTTTTAAGAACGGTGGTAAAGAGTCTGATTTTGGGAAATTCGCCACCGCTGCCCCGTCGGAGGTTGCCGATCACTATCCGACTGGATAAGTGGTTGAGTACCGGGGCTTCCTTGATATTGGCCAGAGCAGGGAAATCTCTGTAGTCCACAATAACGGGTTTAATGGAGGAAACTTCAAAATGATGCGGTTGTAAAGTCTTCCTGAGCGTTTCATTGATAAGGGTGATATATCTGGTTTCCTCCGACCAATTTGCCAGGGCCAGCGCTTCAAGCGGATCATGTTTTTGGAAGAGCTCATCTATATCCTGGCAACCACGGATTGTAATAAGGTTGCGTGGCGGGTACTCCCTTAATAAGACCTCCGCCACTTCACTTTTCAACGAAAAACTTTGTACCGAAGGCAAAAGTTTGGTAAGTTGCTCTACGAAAGCTTGCATTCCATCAGGAGTATGGATATCGCCCGGCAAAAGCAATTTGTCCAGGTTTTCTTCAAGCCGCTGCAAAAGTTCACGCAGGGCATAGGCAATTTTAAAAGAACCGTCTTTAGCAGTAAGACCAAGATTATCAAAAATAAACCGTTCAAATTGCTCCTTATATTCCATGAGAAGCCGCTCATAGATAGCAGACACATGTTCAGTTTTTCCTTCGGGAGTTTCTATGTTCAATGGTAAAATAATGGGAATGCCTGGGATATATTCCCAGTAAGCAATCTCCGGCAGAAAAGGCTGGAGTGCCTCCCGACGGTGAAACCATCTTTCCATAAAGTAGCGTTTTCTGGCTATAAATGTGTCCATTTGGTCATCAACCTGCTCTCGGGCAATTGCAGACCATAAATTTTCTTGAGGGGTAGGATCCGGCAAACCGTAAGCATCTTCAATGGAAATTTCGTTTAAGAATCCCGCCAGCCGGCCTTCAAAAAGGGGCCATAAACCAGCAGCAATGTCTTCTTTACTAAGATTGGGCATAAAGTTGTAAGCCAACAAGGAGTCGTATACCACTTGCGCCCAAAGAATTGAGGGAAAATTAAATTCTTCCCTGGGAAGATCGGCCAGCTCCTGGAACTGGGCCGTGATCTCTTCGGGAAATATTCGGGACCATATTGCCCTGTTAAAACGTACGAGTCCCCGCCGGAAGTTAACAATAAGGCTCTGATATTTTGGCATGGGGGATGACAGGTAATTGCTTTCCCGGGAACCAAAAATCAAAGAAGAACGCAGTGCCGCCGGCTTTATTCTCCAGGACTGCTGGGACGGTTTTTTTCCAATGGCATTGAAAAGAACTTGGACGGTCTGGACAAACATATACTGTAAATCAACGGGTAAAGGTGTAACAGGCTTTTGCCCTAAATAAACTTCAGCAACCTCGGCCCCTTGTTCTAAAGCATTAACCAAAAGGCATACATCTATACCAAATTCAAATGCTTCCCTGGGCCATTTCCCGGCGTCGTCTACGTACCTTGGCAAAAGGCTACGTTTAAAAGAAAGGCCGGCTCCCAAACAGGCCCGCAGTTCCAGATTATAAAGCGCCCCCAAAAGGGGGAAAACAAAATGGTCTGCAATGCTGTTTTCTAAAAGCGGAGACTTGAAACGGGGCAGTACCAAATCAGCATGCCCTTCCATAACAGGTTGGTAAAGTAGCCGGATCCAGTCTGGAGTTAGGCCGATAGAACCTCCTTCGGTTGCAAAAAGGGCAGGTTCTAAGACGACAAGATCGGCATCCAAAGCCGATGCCAGTTCCATAATTCCCCTTAGTGCCCAGCCTTTTTTAATCAGCCCTTCATTAGTATATGTAAAGCTAATAATATTCTCCTGCAATTCCGTAACATTTTTTTTGCCAATTTCATTATCTTGGGAATAATAATTTTTATCCGCCGTAAAACAGATGATCACTGCCTTTAAATTGGGGAAAAATGTAGACAGCCCTGTTTGCACAGCTTTAAGCATCTGTTCTTTTTTTTCCGTATCGTACAAGAAAGGAATACCCAGGGCCAGATCGGCCTTACCAACCATATTGGCATCGGATAAGACCGGGGCCATATTTTGCTTATAAGATTTTTCCAATTCAAACATTGTAGACCTCCAAATAATTATAATAAAATTTTATTTACTGCTTTCAAAAATATTCTTCTTCGCTTAAATATACAATAAACTGGCCCAAGAGTCAAAAAACCCCGTTATCAATTTTACAGGCTGTATTATATAAAGATTTTGATTTTCACGGAAAGCGTGTTATAATAATCAGAGGAGACAAAATTTAACTGCAATAAATTTACGCCTACTTCAGCTATCCCTTTATTTCCTTATCCCTTCCGGAACCAATAGCCATATACGTCGAGCATAATACTTCCGGGAAAACCGGAGAATTCACAAATTGTCTTGTTTGAACTTCCTACTTTGCAGCAAAATAGCTGTTTAACAATGATTTAAATACCGCAAAAATTTTGGAAAAAGGAGGAAAACACAAGCTTGTTTAACCATAATAATAGCTTTTTGTCAGTAAAAAAACGATTACGTGTAGCGTATATAAGTAGCTGCCTACCCCGCCGTTGCGGAATTGCCACTTTTACAAATAATTTAAATGAGGCGTTGGAATCTAAGCTGGGACAAAACGCCGGAGTTTTTATAGCCTTAAATGATACAGAAGAAGGATACAACTACCCACCGGAGGTACTTTTCCAGATCGGGCAGGAAAAATTGATCGATTATCGAAAGGCGGCTGATCTGATCAATTCACATAATATAGATCTGGTTTCTCTGCAGCATGAATTTGGGCTGTTTGGAGGCCCCGATGGCAGTTATATTGTGGAACTTTTGGGGCATCTCCGTAAACCGGTAGTAACAACATTACATACAGTTCTAACCAAGCCCACCCCCGGCCAGCATAAAGTTTTTGTAGAAATTGCCGCTTTTTCCCGGAGCCTGGTTGTGATGAACAGACTGGCTTTAACTATACTCAAAAACACTTATAGAATTCCTGAACAGAAGGTGCGCCTTATTTACCACGGTGTACCGGATACGCCTTTTATTGATCCCGTTTTTTATAAACACAAGCTAAACCTTATTAACCGGCAAATCATCTTAACTTTTGGCTTCGTAAGCCCCAACAAAGGCTTGGAAATAATGCTGGAGGCTTTGCCACCGGTAGTTAAAAAGTTTCCGGATGTGTTGTATATTATTTTGGGTATGACACACCCGGTAGTTAAAAAACAACACGGGGAAAAATATCGTGAAATGCTTACAAAAACTGTAGAAGACCTCCACCTTGAAAAAAATGTTCTTTTCGTTAATGAATTTGTAGATGATCCCACCCTGGGAACATACCTCGGCGCAGCCGACATCGTTGTCTGCCCTTACCATTCTGAAGAGCAAATTACCAGCGGTGTCCTAAGCCAGGCCTTGGGGAGAGGCAAGGCAATTGTTTCCACCCCCTATCACCATGCCAAAGAGGCTCTTTCCGGTGGACGGGGAAAATTGATAAACTTTAAAGACTCGTTGGGTTTAAGTAAATCCCTTTTAGAACTACTGGAAAATGAAGATAAAAGACGTTCTATAGCCTCCCATGCTTTTGCTTTAGGGAAAAAGATGTCCTGGAATATAGTGGCTGATAAATATACCGAACTCTTTGAAAACACACTTGATGAAGTTTCATCGAAAGGCTACTCCTTAAAAAAAAGCGGTTACCTACATACTTTGCCCATTGCTAATTTGCAATTTCTGGAATCACTAACTGATGATACTGGCATAATGCAGCATACCCGCTACGGTGTACATTCCCGTTGGCATGGATATTCCACTGATGATGCCGCCCGCGCTTTGGCAGCCTGCTGTGCCTATCATAATCTTTTTCGTACCGGTTCCGTTATGCCATTAATCGAAAAATACCTCGCTTTTATTGCATACGCCCGCCAAGAAAACGGTTGGTTCGCCAACATAATGAACTACCAGTTACAGTTTGAAGACAAAGAAATAAGCGAAGATACATTTGGCCGTTCTCTTTGGGGTTTGGGTGCAGCAACAGGATTGTACCAAAGCGAAGGGCAAGATTTACTGGCCCGGGAAATTTTCGATCAGAGTTTGCCTTTTTTGGACAGGCTTACATACAGCAGATCCATGGCTTACAGCGTTTTGGGCATTGATGCCTATTTGCAGCGGCTACCCGGTAATAAAAAAGCAAGAAAACATTTGAATTTGATTGCAGAAAAACTGGTAGATTTTTTCCGCAGACACTCCTCTGCAGAATGGCCCTGGTTTGAACCGTTTCTTACCTATGATAATGCCCGGCTTCCCCAAGCCCTTTTGCTGGCCTATCGTCATTTTAAAAAAAAGGAATATCTGGAAATTGCGCTAGAAAGTCTAGATTTCCTTACTTCTGTGCTTTTTAAGGACGGTTATTTCGATCTGGTGGGAAACGAAGGCTGGTTCCACAAAGGAAAGAAAAAGGCTGTTTACAGCCAACAACCGATTGATGCCGGTTCTCTTGTAGAAGGCTACGTCCTGGCATTTACCCTCTCTGGAAAAGAAAAATACCTGGATCTGGGTTACGCTGCTTTTCAATGGTTTCTGGGCAGAAACCGGTTTGGTGAAGCCCTCTATTCTTCTCATACGGGTGCCTGCGCGGACGGACTGGACAAGCAAGGTGTCAACAAAAATAAAGGAGCGGAATCTACAATAGCATTTCTTATAGCATTGCTAACTCTTTACCGTTGGGAAATGCATGATCGTTTCAATTTTGCCTTGAAGACAGAGCAGGATTAAAGGAGCGTGAAATGGATTGCCACAAAAGCCTGAAATATTACAAAAGGTTGATACACCCTGGGGCCGCTGGGAGGTCCTGTTGGAAGGGAAAGGCTATAAAGTGAAAAGAATAATTGTACACCCGGGACAAAAACTAAGCTACCAAAAACATTTCCGGCGTTCTGAACATTGGATAGCTGTGCAAGGGAAAGGGGTTGTCACCTTAGATGGCAAAAAAATCAATTTAACCCCGGGAAAAGCAGTAGATATCCCCATCGAAGCCGCACACCGGGCCGCCAATGAGGAAAAGGATCCCTTCGTTTTTATCGAAGTTCAATTTGGCAGTTACCTGGAAGAAGATGATATTGTACGCCTGGAAGACAGCTACGGGAGAACGTAGCAGTGGATAACAAACAAAAAGAAAAGGAGGGCAATCTGTGGGAAACTATGCTGTTATTATGGCTGGCGGCAAAGGTGAACGATTTTGGCCCTGGAGCAGGAATGATTTTCCCAAACAATTCCTAAACCTGATTGGGGAACGATCGTTGATCCAGCAGACATTTGATCGCCTTAATGGATTTTTTTCCCCGGAAAAGATTCTGGTCGTTACGGGAAAGGCTTTCCTTCCGCTTGTACAAGAGCACCTTTCTGAATTGCCCCGAAACAATATTGTTGTTGAACCGCTGGGCCGCAACACTGCACCATGCATAGGGCTGGCAGCGTTATATCTCTTAAAAAAAGATCCCGATCCGGTTATGCTTGTTCTTCCTGCCGATCATTTGGTTATAAACGAAAAAGCTTTTCTTTCCTGTATTGGCAGAGCCATGGAACTGGCATCAAATGAAGATGTTTTGGTAACCATCGGTATTACCCCTACACGCCCGGAAACAGGCTATGGCTACATTGAAAAAGCAGAACCCGCTTTAGCCAAAGATCCCATGGTCTATCGGGTGCAACGTTTTGTGGAAAAACCTGACAACCAAAAAGCCCGGGAGTTCTTGGACTCCGGCCTTTTTCTTTGGAACAGCGGGATTTTTGCTTGGAAAGCGCGTTTTATCTTAAAAAAAATCAAAAAACATCTCCCCCTTCTTTATAAACATTTACAAGAGATAGATCAATATCTGGGAACCGAAAAAGAAACTGAAGCACTGGCAAAGTTGTTTCCAAAAGTTCCCGAGATCTCTATCGACTACGGTGTTATGGAAAAAGAACCCAAAACCCTCCTCGTGCAGGGGGATTTTGGCTGGGACGACCTCGGCAGCTGGGCTGCACTGGCCGAACATTCCCCCAGGGACAAAAACCACAATGTCAGCAAGGGGAAACATCTAAGCGTAGACACCAAAGATTGCCTTGTTTATGGGCAAGAGGCTTTAATTGCCACTGTGGGGGTGTCAAATTTGGCCATTGTTCAAACCAACGGCATTGTACTTGTTTGTTCCATGGATCAGGCACAGGATATTAAAAAACTGGTCAACCAATTAAAAGCTGAAGGAATGGAAAAGTACTTATAAAATAATTTCCGAACCCATTAAGGAGGAAAAAATGGACTACCGGGATAGGTACAAAAAATGGCTGGAATTTCCCGGCCTGGACAAAGAAATCAGGGAAGAATTATTACAGATATCCGACCAA
This sequence comes from Bacillota bacterium, assembly GCA_012798755.1. Lineage (GTDB taxonomy): Bacteria > Bacillota > Dethiobacteria > DTU022 > UBA8154 > UBA9862. Next base: position 5,258 of record JAAZMP010000037.1, on the reverse strand, counting down.
AAAAAAGAAATTGCCGCGCGTTTCTCCAGGGAATTGACATTTGGAACAGGAGGCATCAGGGGGCGAATGGGGGCTGGATCGTCCAGGCTGAACATCTACATAATACGCAAAGTCACTGAAGGCCTGGCTCGCTTTATCCAAAAATACACATCCCCAAAAAACATGTCCAGCGATGCCCCCCGTGTAGTAATAGCTTACGATACAAGAAAAAATTCAGATCGATTTGCACGGGAGGCTGCCTCTGTATTGCTTAGGTGGGATATTAAAGTATACCTATTTTCTGAACCGGCGGCTACCCCGCTACTTTCCTTTGCTGTCAGGGAACTAAACGCCATCGCCGGAATAGTAATCACTGCCAGCCATAACCCTGCCCAAGACAATGGTTACAAGGTTTACTGGTCTGATGGCGGGCAGATAACGGATGCGCTGGCAAATTCTATTACGGCAGAAATTGCTACAGTAAAAAATGAACTGCTCGTAAAAACCGCCGGTTTAAAAGATGCCACTCAACAGGGTATGTTAGTTTCAATCGGAGAAAATATATTTTCAAAATACCTGGAACACCTTTCGAAGATCCGCCTGGACAACAACCACGGTAAGCATTACCCACATCTAAAGGTAGTCTACACACCTCTTTATGGCACCGGAAAAAATATTATTCCACAGGCCCTTCAAGCAGCAGGACTAAAAAACCTTTTTATAGTGTCCTCACAGGCCAAAGCTGATCCTAATTTTAGCACGATAAAACATCCCAATCCGGAAGAATGGGATACCTTTGAACTTGCTGTCAAGCTTGCCGTAGAAAAATCCGCCGATCTTATCCTGGCTACAGATCTTGATGCCGATCGTTTAGGTGCAGCGATTAAAGATGAAAACGGCCGTTTTATTCCTCTCACGGGAAATCAGCTTGGCTGTTTATTGCTGGAATACATATTATCCCGCCGCCAAAAACAGCAGCGCCTGCCTATAAACGGCATCGTTATTAAAACAGTGGTAACCTCGGAAATGGGCAGATCGATTGCCTCTTCATACGGAATAACAACCTTGGAAACACTCACCGGTTTTAAATATATCGGGGAAAAAATTAAAGAACTTGTGGACTCGGGACAAAAAACCTTTCTTTTCGGTTATGAAGAAAGCTGCGGCTTTCTGATCGATGATTTTGTCAGGGACAAAGATGCCATTCAGGCCAGCCAGTTAACGGTAGAAATGGCTGCTTATTATAAATCCAAAGGTATAAGTTTAATCCAGGCCTTGGACAACCTGTACAAAAAATATGGCTATTTTATGGAAGAACTTGTCAACATTGACTTGGACAACCAAGATCCGGGGCAAGCAAAAAAAACCGTTGAATTTTTCCGGAAATCTGCGCTGAATCAAATCGGCGACAAACGCGTAACACACATTATAGATTATCTTACCGGAGAGAGCATTGACACCATTGCAAAAAGAAAGACAGCCACAGGACTGCCTACAAGCAATTCGCTTAAATATCTATTGGAAGAAGATTCTTGGTTTTGTATACGCCCTTCAGGAACAGAACCAAAGATAAAATTTTATTTTGGTGTAAAAAGCACCAGTAAAGAAAAAGCAATCCAGGAAATGGATGCTTTAAAAAGTTCAATATCAGAACTACTTAGGGACCTTTCTGCAACTAAATGATGTCTGGATTCAGGCAAAAGTATGACGCCCAGCGCAATGCACACAGCAGGATGTACACAGCAGGGTGGTAATTTTTGTTGTATATTTTTGTTGTATATTTACGGCAAAACAGTTTCATTTGGTTTGATGGTATAGGGATGTACACTTCCCCAATCATAAAAAGCTACGCTGTACTCATCTTCACCATACTTCCAGGTTATCTCTACAAACGAATTTAGGGAAAAATCCTCAACAAGTTGGCCCCCATGCATTCCCGGGGACACTTTTTCCTTCCAGGAGGTACATTTGTGGCTTAAACGGTATTCAACCCCTTCGGCAGGCTGGACAGTGCCAAACTCCTTCGCCAAATCGTCAGCAATCAGTTTTTGAGTAAGAGGGCTTTTGATGATGATTCTCACGTCTTCAGCAGGTTTTTCGCCGGAATACTTTACTAAACAAGAAGCTTCCATTGTAACATCAGCGTCTGTATATTCCAGCCGGCTTTCCCTTTCTTCGATTATCCAACTCCCCTCCCAGAACTTATCCGGCCGCAGGCCCGCCATAACTTCTTGTTCTTCCTTTATGCAGCCTACGGAAAGTAGTAAAATCACTGTCAATATAAGCAATAATGTTTTCCGCATAAATTATCCCCTTCCCCCAGATAATAGTAACAAGTACAAGTATAGGTTAGATTCGACGTTGGGGAGCCTAATTCCTTTCAAAAAAACCGTAAAAGCTGCCCAAAGTTTGGCGAAAACGACAAAAATAAATAACCTGCCTCTTTTTAAAAAAGCGAAGCAGGCTACTTTTGCCTGTTCTAATCTTTCAGTGCGCTTAGGATGGAACGCAACCTTTCACGATAACCGGCGTTTTTAATAATCGTTCCCGTTACCACCATATCGGCACCGGCTTGCCTTACGCGGCGGGCGTCAACAGCGGTACGGATACCGCCACCGACAATTAAGGGAACGGAAAGTTCTTTTTTAATTGCTCGAATCATGCCGGCGGGAATAGGCTGGGCCGCATTTATCCCCGATTCAAAGTATACAAACCCCATCCCAAAAAGTTCTGCAGCAACTGCATAACTGGTGGCCAGCCAATAGTTATCCCGGGAAATGAGATCAACATCCGCGGGAGACCCCATCTTTATGCCCGGTTCAACCATTACATAGCCTACAGGAATGGTTTCTACCTCCATCCTCTTTAAAATAATAGCTGCATGCGCCTGGCCGCCGCAGACATAGTTAGGATTTTTAGCATTGAGAAGACTGCTGAAAAAGAGAGCATCAAAGGAAAAACACAGTGCTTCTCCTCCAGCAGGTGTGTAAACTAAGGGTATAGAGATCTTTTCTTTAATAGCTCTTGTTGTTTTCAAAAGGTGCCCCTGAGAAAGACCATTTAACCCGGCAATCAGAATAAGATCGCTGCCAACCTCTTGTGCCGTAAGAGCCAACCGACCAGCTGCTTCCGGAGATTGCTTCATGGGGTCAACGAGGGTAATATGAACAGTACCTCTTTTTAGTTTTTCATTCAAATATTGGGCTACACTCATGATAAACCTTCTCCGATTTCTAATAGCATTTTTCTATCTAAACTTATTATAATAAACTTTTGGGTATTTGACAACACCCAAGATTACCCGTTTAATTGCTCAAAGTCCAAATTACCTCTCTTTCCTTCATTTCGGCTAAATTTTAAGCATTAAAGGGCATTGTTTTTATTTACCTTGTGTTTACAGTTATATATAAAATAGCCAAAGAAACATACTATTCCTTTGGCTGAATCTGTCATGGAAAATGGAATTTGAGGGATAGCTTATTTAAGAAAAAGCTACACCAAGGTCACCAAAGATGCCAAAAAATCCTGGCCTATAAAAAATCGACACCCGATTAGCGTTCACAGAACGCGAAATGTATATTTTTATATCGTCAAAAAAAGATGTTTCATATTCATCCTTATTCCGTGGTTCGCCTGCATTCACGGCAGGCTTAAAAGTAAAACCGCCTCAACCTCCGCTCATGACCATACTTACAGTTACGGCATCCGCCTTCTTTTTCAAAATATACTCTTTTGCTTCAGGGCTAAGCTCAATAATCACTTTTTATCCCCTTTCTTATAAACTAAAACACGCCCGCAAATATAACTATACCACAATCAGCGCTATATTGCAATACATCAATATGGGGATGTTGGAATGTTGATATGTTGTGGCGTTGTTTTCCCTAAATATTTATACTTTTTTGCATAGGTTTTATTCAACTCCCAATGCTTTAAATACAGCATCTTCCGGACTTTGGTAAAATGATATTTGAAATTTAGCAAATAATTCCGGTGGAACTGTATTAATTTCAACAGCAGAAGCCATAGGCAGGAGAACTTTCTTCGCCCCTGCATCAAAACAAACTTGAAGTGTAGATGCCAATTCCTCCACCTTATTAATGGTTCCCCCTATGCTCATTGAACCTAATACCGCCAGTTGACTTAATACAGGTTTTTTTAATGCTCCAGAACAAAGGGCAATAAAGGCTGCTAAAGTCAATTGCGGAGTCATACCAATCCCCTGCAAATCTTGAACATGCATTAAAAAGTCATTGTTGTTTAAAGAAATTACCCCACTAATATTCTTTTTGTTTCCCCGAATCACCATGAGCAACTGTGTATATATGTCCTGGTTTTCCTATTCCTTCAAATCTGATTGTTTTGGGAACTCCACCAATTAGCCGGAATAACTTTTGTAATCCGTGAAAGAAACACACTGCGTTTTCCGAGGGTAGTACCTGACATACTTGTCCATTGCTGTGGGGGAATGATAATACCAACTCATGATATGTTTTTAACTGTGTGCCATTAATGGCTTTAAATTCACCAAAATCAACCTGTGCTTCCCCCGGGTATTGTTCAAGGCGTACTGCTTGTTCGTTGGCATTTCTCTTTATCTCTTGCCTGATATTACGCACATAATTACGAACTGTTCTACTAGATCCCTGGTAATCCATCTCCAGTAAGGTTTTGTAAATGGCTTTGGCCGTCCGTCTTTGTTTTCTCGGCATTCTTTGGTCCTCTACCAAAAAGGCTTCTACCCATTCCTCGTATCCATCCATAACCGTTTCTTACGTTTGCGCCTACCCCTAGTTTGTAGGTTTATTTCCCCATCCGCGTACTTCTTTGCTGTTTTCCAGCTACACTTAATCCTCCTGGCTATTCCGCTAATTGATTCACCTTCATTTTCCCGTAAATGTTTGATATAATCGATTTGGGTCACTGCTAGCACTCCTTTATTCGCCTCCTTGTTTGGTCACTTAGAGGCTTATTCTGGGATGCTATGCGGTGACTCCTTCTTTCTTGCTTAACTATGGAATTTTACACTGCCATTCTCGGTACTTTTAGATTACCATAAACAGACCCCCTCCCTTTCTATATTTGAAAAGAAAGGCAGGACATCTGCCCACTTGTAAAAGTGATCATAGTTGTTTTCAATTATAGATAAAACAATTCCATATTGAGTTGTTAAGTCTACAACAGTATCCAGTATTTTGTCATGTTGTCTTTTGATTTCTTTGTCTTCCATATCTACTAAAACCATTATATCTACATCTGAACCTTCTACATTGTCACCC
>JAAZMP010000036.1 GCA_012798755.1 Bacillota bacterium | reverse complement strand
TCCGGATAGCTGGTTTCAATTTTCTAGCTTATGTAAAAAACCAGCAACCTTCCGCTTGAAAACCCGCCTTGCACACGAACAACACGTGGGGACGTACCTATTGTGTTGTTGCAATGTTATTGCTGTCACCATAAATAAACAACGCAATAGGTTTATTTCTGTATTCCATGTATGGTAAAACACCCCAACAACACAATAGGTACGTCCCCATGTGTTGCATTTGCCTAATAATACAGTTTTAGCGCTCTGTTAAAGAGTTCAAATAATGTTAAATTAAGCCTTTCTGCTTTTTCCTTCAAAGACGATAGTTCCTCCCGGGAAAGATTCATGCTGCTGCGCTCGCTAAACGGCTGTGATAAATCCGTTTCAAGGATATCATTGTCGGCTGAGTTCTTTAAAGCATCTAAAATCAGCTGGGTACGGGTTTTGCCGGTTTTGGCACTTATAATGCGCAGTGTTTTACTATTATCTTCTGTCAGATGGTATGTATATTTTTCCCTAGTGAGGTGTTCCGGTTTTGATCGTTCTTTTTTTTCTGGCTGCTTTTTTCTTTTAGGTGGCAATTCTATCTTTTCTGTCATGTAGCGTTCCAGGGCCTGGTAGATAAGTTGAGAAAGGGTAGTAGATTGATTGGCGGCAAATAGCTTGATTTTTGTTTTTTCGTTTTCTGTCAGGTAGATCATGGTTTTATTATCGTTATGGGGTTTTGGCAGTTGTTGATCGAAAGTTTTAGCGCCTATCATGGCCAGCACACATCCGCGGGCAAGATCAGAAAAACTCATATCTGCTTTAACGGCAGCTATCTTTGCCTGCTCAAAGGTTTCCTGGGGAAGGTAGATTGTCAGGGTAGATTTCCGCATCATAGCCACATCCATTTTACCTTGATCATATTGGTTGTTTATTGTTGTGTCAATGATCGGGGTTTTGATGAATTTGTAATTTATACTATCGGATACTTCATTACCCCTTTATTACTATTGTCTTTTTAAAGGCTTTCATAGGTTTCTGCTTCTAAAATTGTTTCTCCGTGTTTTCAGGATTTTGAAACAAAAGAAAGGAGGATTAACCCGGTTGGGGTAAAGTGGCTATAACGTTGTCAAGACATTTTTTTGGCCTCGCATAAAGTGGCTCGCCAGTCCGTTAAAACTTTCGTTCCAAGGATAAGGTACACAACAGGTACGTCCCCGCGACACGTCCCGCGACATATCACCTTGTTTCCTTAGCTAGTTCCTTTATTTCTTTTTCTGATAGTCCTGTAAGTTTTGCAATCAAATCTATTTCCATACCTTCCCTTAAGGCTTTTTTTGCTACTTCCAGCTTGCCTTCTTTTCTACCCTCTAACTTGCCTTCCAGCTTGCCTTCTTTTTTACCTTCCAGTTTGCCCTTATCAAAAGGCTCTTGATACAGTACTGATTGCATCAAAATTTCCTCCTTCACATAGATTTCATATTCGCTCCCTTTGTAGAGCTTCTTTATGCATTGGATTGTCAAATAGTAGTAATCCT
>JAAZMP010000035.1 GCA_012798755.1 Bacillota bacterium | reverse complement strand
TTTCTGTTGGTATGCTTACTTTACCGATATCGTGCAGCAGTGCTGCCAGGGCTAAATTATTCAATTCACTTGAGGATAGCCCTAGCGCAGAACCTAACTGCAATGCCCGGATTTTTATCCGCCGAGCGTGCGTTTCTGTTTCATATGTTTTTTCTCCTAGGGATCGCAGTAAGGCTGTGACGTGAGCGTTGCGGATATTTATGCTATTTTTAAACTTGTTTTGGTAGGCCCGGCTTTCTGCCAACTGAAGTATATAAGAGGTTTCTTGGCTAGGTCTTTTTTTGGTAGCCGTACCTAATGAAATAGATAGCCCAAACGGCCCATGTCCGTTACTGCGGCAAAGGGTGTTTATGCGCTTACAGATGTTGCCGGCTATTTCCGGGCCGGCAGCAGGAAGTAGCATGATAAACTCATCTTCACCCCAGCGGACGACAATGTCTTTTTCCCGGCGACAAGAGGCCAGCAGTATCCGAGCCGTTTTTTGAAGAACACGATCCCCTTCCTCAGATCCAAAAACGTCATTGATAAGCTGAAGCCCATCCAGATCGCCGAAAATTATTGTCCACGGCAAGGGCCCTTGTTCTTCCAATTCTTGCAGCTTGTAATCAAAATAAGTACGGTTATACAACCCAGTCAGACGATCGTGTAAAAGAAGCCGATACATCTTTTCGCCAGCAGCGCTGTGCTCAAACATCCTAATGCTCATTGTAACTAGCCCTCCTGCGATGATGATGTTAATTAAAGTTAGGCATACAGCCCCAAAAAAAACAAAAACAGACCCACACACTTTAAAGCGAGGTCTGGTCTGCCTGGCATCCAGCCAACCTGCCTGCCAGGCCCACCGCTAAAATTCAGCGGATATCTTGATTTAACACAATCATACAGTACTGTTCATCGCGTTCCCAGAGAATTTCAGAGCATACCTGTATCACTTTCGTGCCTGTAGTTTCCTCGATCTTGAAGATAATGTCAGGTTGCATCAACGAAAATACTTTTTGACGCAAAGGTTTTACGAGTTCAATGCAGTTTTGCTCCTGTGCTAGTGCATATCTTTCCATCGGGGTTAAAATTCCTTGTACCCGTAAGATCACCATGTTTTTAAATATCCTTACATAAACATCTTTTGGGCCTTTCCCATAGACGGAGCGGTACCGTCCAATAACAAAGTCCCTAATATTCTGGGCCATATCTGGCACGGCAAACGTGTCCTTTCGCCACCTACTTTCCAATGGTCTGCCTAGCATCCAGTTAGCCTGCCTGCCGGGCCCACCGCTTCTTCCCCTTATTCGACAAAATCAGATCATTTTCCTGCTCTCAATATAGAAACTGGTATTATTTGTTGGCTTAAGGCATCATGGCTGGATCTAAAGTGCCTTAGCGGGGCTGGTTTAAAACCGGGAAAATAAAGCCTACCAAATAACGGTTACCGGATATAGGGCTTTGTATAATATTGTCTTATATTGGCGTGACAGGTCGGAAGCTAAGTGGTATAATAAAAATGGACAGTACCTTTAGGTGTGGATTTTACTGCGTGTGTTTAGTATGAATATCAGGTACGAAGGTTCAGCTGATTTTTACCACCGTCAAGGGCAAACCCGTCGAAAGGCGGGGACGCAAAATCACGGGCCTAATGCCGATCAAGGCTATGGCGGCTGGATTGCCGGTACTGAATATTGCCATAAATAAGATGGTTTTGCCGGGAAACCAGACGGTGAGGTCTGGTTTCTTGTTGTTTTACGGATGCGGGCGATCATTATTATGGGGGGGAGAAGATAAATATGTCAGGCCTTGACCCAGTATTAGGACAGAGCCAGAAACCGGCGCCCAGTAATCGTAATGCTGACAATGCATCGGCAACAACAATGTCTGAGGCGGAAATAATAGTTGAAATTGCCCCGGATGGGCTTTCGGCTACAGTCCAAGTTAAGCCGGCAGTATTTGGCGATTACCGCATTTTAAAGGAGTTTCCTTTTA
>JAAZMP010000034.1 GCA_012798755.1 Bacillota bacterium | reverse complement strand
CTCTCTAAAAAAATCTTTGAAGCACCCTTTGCAGAAATAAACGGAATGCAAATACACTACAATCTACAGCAAAAGCCTTAAAGAGATATGTGGATCCGGGGCGGTTGAAACCGACTGCCTGCAGGATCCACATATTTTTTATACAAACCCAATTATCGGGACGATGTGGGCTTCGTCCCCTACTAGCGATACAGAAGAACCATCCCCGCGTGTTCATTTCTATAGATCGCCGCTGAGCCCGGAGAGAACGAGGAGCTCGGTGACAGTGACAAAATCGTATCCTTCTTTTTTTAAGCCGGTGAGAACCGTTTTTAGGGAACGCACTGTGGGCAGGCGTTCGCCGCCCTCGGCCCGGATTATGTTTCCACTGTCATGAAAAAGGATAATATCCCCGGGCGTAACATTTTGCAAAATCCTTCGTGAGATATCTACGGGGCGCATCTCCAGCCAATCATTGGAAGAAAGGGACCACAAGACCACGGTGTAGCCCCTGTCTTTTGTCTCTTCGAGCAGTTTTGCTTCACACAGACCCCGCGGGGGGCGAAAAAGCGAGGGGCGTTGGCCGGTGGCTTTAAAAATTGCTTCTTCCCCGCGTTCGATCTCCGCGGTGATGTGGGCCGGGAGGGCCTGAAATAAATTGGCATGGTTGTAGGTATGGTTGCCGATTTCATGGCCGGCAGCCATTATTTTACGTGCCAGATGAGGGTATCTATCGACGTGCTTGCCCACCATGAAAAAAGTAGCCTTAACTTCCTCTTCCGCTAAAATTTCAAGAATTTCCGGTGTAAAACGGGGATCCGGGCCATCGTCGAAGGTTAGAGCGACAACTTTTGCCTCTGGGGGGCCTTTACGAAAGATTTCAACCTGCATACCCAGGCCGCGATAAACGTAGCGATTTAAAAAAAATGCGGAAAATAATAGAAGCGCGGCCAGCATATAGGCCAAGCGGCGTATTTGTTGGCGCCAAAGCGGGGGCCGGGCGGCGGTGCCGGAAGGCGCTGTTTTCGGCAGGCCGGCTACCTTAAACCGATTGCCTGGATTTTCCGCAGGAGCACCCTTCCGGAAAGCAGATTCCATACCCCCGGGGTTTATCGAAACGCCCCCGTTTATCCCCCTGTGCAGAGGCCCGATCATCAGATGGATCCCGGTTGCCAGTTGTTCGAAGTTATCCCCTAAAATGATGACAAAGAGCACCATGCCGAAGAGAATGTAGACATCGCTTTTACCCGTAAAAAACATCAACAGCGGTAAAATGAGAAAGTAGGAGGCAAGGGAGTGTTCGGTATAAGAACACTGCAGCAGGCCAAGGACCAGGCACCACAATAACAGCAGCAAAAAAAGATCGGGGGCCATAAACAGAAGCAGCCCCGCGGCCATCCCGTATACTTTCCTTTCAAGGCCGCGCCGGTAAGGAAAACAGCGGGTTGCAAAGAGCAGCCCGCAACCGGCGGCCACCAAGGACATGGGCGTACCCACCAGAAGGAGCGCCGCCAAAGCAATGAAAGCCCCTTTAAAAAAATCTGCTTCCAGACGATGATCCACCCGGCGGTAAAATGGTATATAGCTGATTGCCACCCCCGCCAAAAAAGAACAAAAGATCAACAATAAAAATGTTTTCAAAGCGCTTCCCCCGGCTATTCAAAAAACATTGATAAAATCTTGGCCCGTCCTATGCCCCTATTATATATTTGCACCGCACAAAATGTTAGCTGAATTTACTGGAAGCAAGACTTTGAAAGCACAAAACAGGTTTTTGCTAATGCGGGGTTTTTCGGAAATATTTAGGGGATCTGCCAAATTGGGTTTTATTCCAACTCTACAGATCCCCTATTTTATCTTTCTTAATAGTAATTAAGCCTTTTTTTATTGCTTTTAATATTGTTTTTATTCCTTTTTTGTCCTTCCCGGCCTCAACTATTTCATCGTATACTGCATTGGGAATAATAATTTTATTGAACAGATGTGATAACAGATGCAGGCAGTCTATTTTTGACAAATTAATAATGGGAGAGGAATTGAAAACCACCTTGGCTTTAGGGCTGTGTTCCATATTCAAGGTCTTCCTTTAGATTTTCCAAATCATAGTGACGTTCTATTTTTCTTTTCCCCAGTTCTTCATGAAATCCCCATTTTGACATTTTAGCCAACGCCCTTGCCTTGCCAAACGACAGATATCCTTTTTGGTATAAAGATACAGCTAATTCGTTTAGAAGTAATTTCTTTTTTTCCTCGTCTGGCAACTTTATTGCAGCATAAACATCTTTAGGTATTGATATGTTCGGTTCCATAACAATCCTCCCCGCTAAAACATTCTGAAACATTCGCCTGAAAATCAAAACGTAGCTTTATTTTAACATAAATTTTTGTTGCTGTCAGATTCATCTTATTAGTTTTGTGTCTATGTCGGACAGCGCCGGGCAGAATCAGGCAGGGTACAGTCCATTACGATTTTGAGGCAGTTTGGGTGAATTCTGAGCAGAAATGATTTAAAAACAAAGCCTCCGCAACCGTTGTTAGTTGCGGGGGCTTTCATTGTTTCTTTCTGGTGGGGTTGCAGGGATTTGAACCCTGGGCCTCTTGAATGTGAGTCAAGCGCTCTCCCCCTGAGCTACAACCCCCCGAAAAAATTCCTGTTTTGTAAGCCTAATTAATCTAATTTAAAAGGACCGGATTATTTTGCAATAGGTGCAACACGGTGCAAAGTTCTAAGTTTAAGCGGGCCACTCGGCCACTTCTCAATTCAATTATAGAACCTCTGAAAAGAGATGTCAAGAAAATCGGGACATATTTCTGTTTTCTACCGGCTATTATTTCCAATGAAAAAATTCAGGTGGGAGCCGGGCATGGTTTGGGTTTGTTGATGTATTCGATAAATTAATCGGTCAGTCAGAAAGATTAATTTAGTGCCGGGTGTGAGCGAAGCCTGTAACACTATATTGATCCCGGTGGCATCTTAAGGGCTCTAAACTTATATAAATCTTATTTATTTTAAAGGAGATCTGTTTCGGGCAGTAGAATACAAATATTAATCCTGTAATTAACACTCCCCACATACTAACAATTTTGCAGACGAGTATATATTTATGATCGTGGGAGCAAGAGGGAAGCCTTTTACTCCAGCATTGCGTTTTCTCCAGAAAGGAGTTGGGTTCATGAAGGTGGAGGAAATACAAATTGGGGTTGCAGAGGGTCTTACTCTTAAAGGTTGGGCTTACTGGCCTGGGCCAGGGGAAAACCAGGCCGAGTGGAAGGAGACTCCCTTATTAATTCTGTGTCATGGGGTCCCCCGCTCTAAACTGGTCCCCGCAGGGGAAAGAAAGAAAGATAATGATGGAGGTTATGCAGCTCTGGCGGAACGTTGTTTGGCAGAGGGGTTTCCATGTTTTCACTTTAATTTCCGAGGGACGGGGGAGAGTGAAGGTAACTTCGATGTCTTAGGGTGGACGCGGGATCTTGCCGCTGTTTTGGATTACTGGGAAGAACGTGATCGATACAATAAGGGTTTTTATCTCTGGGGCTTTAGCGTGGGGGGGGCTGTCTCTTGTTGTGTGGCAGCTAACGATCCCCGCGTGAAGGGTTTGGCTATGGCTGCCAGCTTGGCAGAGTTCAAAACAATTATTACTCCCTGGGATCTGGAGAGGCGTATCGATAATTTCCGGAAAATCGGTATTATCAGGGATCCTTCTTTCCCGCCGGATCCCGGTAGGTGGCTGAAAGAGACTTTTTCTGTAAATCCTTTGGAATGTGTTAACAAGATAGCGCCACGTCCGTTGTTAATTGTACATGGCACGGAGGATGAAGTTATTCCTGTGATGCATGCGGAGGCACTCTACGAACAGGCGGGTGATTCCGCAGAACTTATGTTGCTGGATGGTGCCAAGCACCAACTTCGTCTGGAACCGGAAGCCATCACAAAATGCCTAACCTGGTTTAAAGAAGTGAGTAAGAAGGATTAAGCAACCATGTATTTTTAATTTCCCTGCATTATCTATGAGTACTTAAGTTTTCCGG
>JAAZMP010000033.1 GCA_012798755.1 Bacillota bacterium | reverse complement strand
GCCCACCGAGCCTTTCCTAAGCTATCCAATACTGTAATGTTCCATGAGCATTTTGTTTTTCAATTTGTAAGCCCGGCTGCAGGAGGTGCACTGCAGCCCATTTTGCAAAGGTACACCACATTCGCAAACCCAGCCGGTTTGTTTTGCGGGCACACCAGCCATTAAAGCGTAGTCCGGGACGTTTTTCGTTATTACGGCGCCGGAAGCAATCATAGCCCAGCGGCCGATAGTAATACCGGCAACAACAGTAGCGTTGGTTCCAATGGTGGCACCGTATTTAAGCAGCGTTTTTTTGTATTTTGCTGAACTACATAATTTAACACTGTAGCCGTCAGTCATTTTGATGTGCCCTGCCTCAAAATTAACTTTAACTTCAACATCTTCGGGCACATTACAATCCCGCCAAAAATCTTCTTTTACCAAAATTATTCCATCAAATTTGATTCCGGGTTGCCTATCCTTGTCCATCACGCGACCTCCCCAATATCTACAATGCAAGCTGTGTTGTTATATTGTTCGTGCATTTTTGAAATATGGGAGTATCCTGAAATTGAGGCCGCTGGCTGGAAACTAAATTTTATGTCCAGGGGATCTGACGGCCTGTATACAATTGTTTCCCCGGGCACATTACTGTAGCTTGTTTCTTCTTCAATTTTATTAAAATAAAATTCTATTTCAACAACATCGATTCCAACAATGGAATATTTGTTTGTGTTTGGTTTGCTTTCTAGATTCTTTGCCTTAAAGTAATCATAACCAAATACAAAATATTCCGGTCAAAAAATATTGTTTTTGCGATGTCGCCTATAAACAATTTCTACTACTTTTGCTGCCTCTGCAATCTTGATTGATCCAGCCTTATGAACACCGGCTTCTATAACCAATTCATATACCCTGGCGATTTCTTATGCTTTCCAGGAGGACCTGTCCACGTTTAACTTGTACTATTTATATGCTAACACGGCTCGAAGACTTGCTACTAGTTTTTCAAAAGACTAGACTATTCTTGCACAAATTTTGCACCGCTTGCCAGACACATTTCGGCCCGGGCCAGTTGACGTCCAATATAAATGGCGTGGTTAATATCGGAAATGGCACAGTCACGACTTAATTCATATTGCAACCTTTCTGCTTTTTTCCCCCGATATTCGCTAATGACTGTATCACCAAAAAGATGATACATTACTATCTCATCATCTTCGATAGAAATTTCAAACTGCCCATGGGGATCAAAATGCAGTTCGAACCCTTTTTGGTTGGCTATCCCCTTAGCCCTTTCGTACTCCTGGGTATCTATGGTTATAGAATGGCTGAAAACCGTAATGGATCCGGGCGCAATGCCTGTCTTGGCACTAACGAAGTTCAAAATTGCCATCAAAACATAGAAATTTTCCAACCAGGCGTCCATGACATTATGCGTCCTGAATGTAGCAGCCAGGGTTAATTTTTCCTCAAAGACGCGAAAAAACAAAGATACCAAACACGGGCAACTATGATTCTGCAAATCTACCTTATTATCCCATAATGTAATAAAACAGTGCCTATCTTGATAATCATTGTTTAACTTTTCAACACATTTATTTAAAGTATCAATACCGAAATAGCCCCTAATACGGTTACCGTAAGTATAGCCGGTGTCCGAAGCAGGCATAGAGGCATCCAAGATTTCGTTTTGATAGGCTCTAAAATGTTGTAAGTCAAAACCAAATGCCTCTAGCTCTTTGGGGTTGTCCCCCTCAGGGCGTTCAACAACCACCTTCACATTCTGTAATTCTTGTCTTTCACCTTTTTTTAGTTGAACAAGATGACCAAACCTGACAATGCAGAAAATCAATTGTTTCCAAGCCTGCATAGGAGTGTCCCGAACGATGACATGACTACGCGCATTGCTAGGATAATGGCTCACCTCAACTTCAGGGAGTTCAATTTTTAATCGCGCCGGAATTTCATCTTGTGCCGGACTTATATTTTTAAAATAAACGGATAGTTCCTGTATTGACTCGTTATTCACCAAATCTCCGATGTATGTTATATTTGGTTTTCGGGTGAACAAGCTAGGGTTTAGGGACAAATCTACAGTTCTTTTGGTGTTGATAATTCTTTGACATTTGAACCCTAGGAGCTCAACATTCTCTACACCAAAACGGAAAAAATTAATCAGTTCTTCCAGAGAACCGGATCTGTTTTTGCCGCACACACATAAATCAGTTATTTGGGGGTTGTAAGCCAAATTTCTTAATAAATGCTTCAGTCCGTTGCCGTAAAGGTTACCAATTGCAACAATGGGCGATGTGGTGGGATTTAAATCCACCCCTTGCTTGGCTAGCCTTTCTTTCACAAAAGATATCTTGGACCATAAGGTTATAACCCCAACGTAGCCGTTTTTATTGACAATATTTAATTTGTCACCATAGTACAGGGGAATAAACTCCATATTGATCAGCTAGCTCCCTTTGGCACCGACCGGTCGCGGTCTCCCAACATTTTGAAATGCAGAATTGAAGTTACGGTATAAATCCCGGTAGCTTTCTATCCTGTGCCATTTTTTAAGTAAATTTTTTGGGACCTTTTCCACCAAAACTGCATCCTGCCATCCATTGGGCGCCGGGTAAGCATAATAAGGGTATTGCTTAGGTACTCCCCTGATAAAAACCACCTGCGGCACCACCATGTCCAACCGGGCCATAAATAGCCGGTGCATCCCATCATTAATCAAATTTACAACAGATCCATTGTTTTCAATGGATTCTTCAACAACCGGTGGTAAAAGATCAATACATTGCATGTGATCCTCAAAATGTAAGGTAACGTAACCATTTAGTTCGTAAATGTTAACACCATTTTTTAATAGCTCCCATTTTAGCTGCACTACTCTTTCTAATGCACTATCCAAAACATAATACTGGGCAGGACTTAAAAAATCGGTTGATATCTTTTCAAGTGACATAAGTGCATCCTGATATATGTAAAAATCGTGGTTATTTAGTAAAGTCACCTTCCTTAGGCGATCAATCAACTTCTGCTCCGAATGCATTTCCACTTTTGTTATTTTCATCAAACATCATACTCCTATAAATTAAATATTGGTTTTAGATATTAACTTTCTTGTGTCATTAATGTTAGAAATTGTTTGATCAGGTTTAGGGAAAAAACCATTCAAAACATTTATGATAGAATCTTTTTCCCTATCTATTCTTGAAAGCACCCAAACAGTTTTCAGCCCCAACTGAATTGCTGGCGACATATCTTCCGTGTATGTATCACCTACCATTATAGTATTTTCAGGTTTTTCATTCAAACAATTGAGTGCTCTATTTACCAATTCAGTAGACGGTTTTTTAATACCCTCGACAAAACTCAATGTTAGACAATCAGCATTGGCAACTATCTTCGGGCAAGCATGCTTAAAAGAATTGAAATAGGGCACCCAAATGTCGGAAATTAAGCCAACCTTGAACCCTAACCCTTTGAAAAACAGAACAGTTTCCGTTGCACCAGGTATCTCCTCCACGCCTCTTTCCTGTTCAAGCCAAAGATCCTTAATCTTTTGGGATTTGGCGTGATTCATCCCGTAGCTTTTATTTAATTCATAACACACCTCATCTACATTTGCAAATTTAGTGCGCATTATGATTTTAGCAATCTCTGGCGACTGAGCATCGGGAAGACCCAATATCTCCGTTATTTTTTTATTAGGAGAATAACGTGGCCCCATTACCAATGTTGATCCTATATCAAACAGTATTGCTTTGCCATTCACATTTAAGCCCCCATTGTTTTGAAGTAAAAATAGCAGATTTATTTATATTTGTTCTTATAGTAACTCCAAATTATATTTGCCACATTAATCGCTAGCGTAACAACTAAGGCAGCGTAGGCTATGCTTTCACCTCCAGCTTTGCCCCAAGGTTTTGCAAACATAACTATTGATGCCGCCAGTATGGGTAAAAATAAAACGAAAGTTAGGGTTAGAAGAAATTCTTTATACCTTTTAAACTTGAGCTCTGCTTCTTCCCGATCTTTAATTGCTGAAGCCATTTGATAAATATCATGCCTGGAAATAGGGTGAGAATGGCTTCTTTCCGCCTTACTGGAAGTTTTGTGAAATACTATTGTGCAAAAAACTTGCTTTCTTTCTATGGTTAATTGCGATATCCCGTGGTTGTGTAGATTTATCCATAGGTAACCTTCCCACCCGGGATCAACTGTTGTTGAAATATGACTAAATCCTTTCCATGAAAATGTAAAAGATGAATGTATAATACCTGCAATATCTCTAGGCAGCCTCAAAAATTCCTCCGTACGGACAAGAACTGATTCACCAGGCTCAACAGTTATACGTTCATTCAGCTTCAAATGTTTACGACCTTCTGCACCTTTTTTCTTGAACGATATTACATCTTCGCCAATACGAAGATCATATCCCACAGGGGTAATGGAATCCGAGTCAAAGTCTTCAATAGTTATGCGTTTTTCCTCAACTAATTTTTTAATATCTTTATCCACCAGAATCATTGCCAAACCTACCCTCTGTGTATCCTTTTTATGGCAAATAGTTAAAAATCAGTCCCCTTGCATCTTCTAGACTGTTTCCTTTAACAGTCATATAACAATTTGTTATTTCAACTATATTTTTTTTGTTGGTATCACCTTTATGGCAGCCTGTAATACTATAGGTGATATTATTTTGTTGAGCTATTTTTTTAAAAAACAAATCCATAAACTTTTTATGATTGAAAAAAAAATTAAACTGAAAATGTTGTTCTGCTGGCATTAGTACCTGTATACATTCATTTACAATATAACAAATGTCGCCAACACTATGTTTTAACATCCAGTATGGAAAGCTAACTTGATGCAACCCCATATAAACAGTGCCATCTAAATTCCTTTCAAAATAATACAAAAAGCCGCCATATACAAAACTATTCATATCCCCATTTTCTAGCAATTTTACTTCATGGGTCATTTTTTTTAGAATGGTTACCAGTTTGTTAAGATTATCAAATTTTATTTGTGTTAAACAGGCCTCAAAGGCACAATTCACTTGTCCATACATTAATATAAACAAAATTTTCCAGCAGAATAAATAAACACCGGGGTGTTTTTTGATAACTATTATACATACAAGCAAAACAAGCGGCAGAAAAAAAAGCAGCAATATCAATCCCCAGTAAACAGATATTGCGGCCGGGGTAAAAAGCCACTTCAAGTTGACTGTAATAATAACAAATATAACTATTGCCGCTATAAGAAGGAACAGCCAGATAATATGCGGTTTATAAGCATTAAATTTTGCTTTTATCCTCATACCATAACCCCCAGCTTATGCCCCATAAGAGAATTAATTCTTGTCCAGCCTAGCAGATTCCTCTTTTATTTAAAATGATGTATTTCAGTTGTTTGTTGTAAGATAAAAATATGATAGTACATTCTTTGTAGATTGGCTACATCGTCGCGGCCACGTATTTTATGACGTTTATCTTCAACATCCCAGATAAGAACATCTGCCCGCATCAAGCTCTGCAAAGCAAACCCAACACTTTTTCCTAAAAATTGTATAGCGGCTTCTCTTCTTTCATAATTTCGTGTTTTTTCCTATTTTAATTCAGTGATATTTCTTTCATCTAACAAACGCTTAAATGCCTCGCTGATAATTACTTTGGTATATAAATATCTGCTGTTTTAGCGGTAAAATTATCATGAAAAAATGTATAGATGGGAATATCGGAAATGATGTTTTTACATACCGACAAGATAGTTCTGCTATCAATGCCGGATGTAAGGGGCAAAGATAACTTAAACCTTTCATGATAACCCATTATTATATTATTGATTATTTCGCTGGATATTTTTGCGGCCTTTTCTACAGATACATTTTTTTCTTTTGTTACAGGGTAAAACCTGCACGCCTTTCTTTTTTTACAATCAAGATAATGATTAGGAATTACGTATTTGATCTCATCGTACATGGACATATCGTAAGGAAGAGGGTGTGTTTCTGCAGCGAAAGTTTTAATTTTTTTTGATAGTGATGATTCTTTCCATCCGTTGAGGTCAGCTATAACTTTAGGTGTTGAAGAAACATGTAAATTTTCCCCATGTGTTGTATACGCCACATGTATAGATGCTGTTGCATCAGGAATAACGAAAAAACCTTCCCGGGAAAAAAAAATAATGATAAAACGACCTGCTAACTTTCTACTTCTATTAATTAAATCTGATAGATTATTTGACTTTAAAAGATCTAAGACTATTTCTTCATCCTTTTGTTCATGCTGGTGGCTATTGATTAACTTGCCAAAGACAATTATTTCCTTCCCGCTTTGCTTTTTGAATATTGCAGTATTGTTATTATATTGAAATTTGTAGTCGTAAATTTTTATGCAATTGGAATAATCATCTATTTTTTGGCTGCACAATAAATAAGAATTGTTATTTTCTATTTTAATTACTTTTTTGTTACCCATACCACTTCACCTCTATATAATGCTTGGTAGCCTCCATATCCGTTATCGTTTGCTTATTTTTCGCCCCGGGAATTTAGCAAAATATCTATGATTTTTTTCCCGGCGTGGCCATCGCCGTAAAGGGGCGTAGTAAAATCCCTATCGCGGTGGATAAATTCTTGTTCGGCACTGATGATCTTTGCCTTATCAGCACCTACCAAACGGTTATAGCCGTGTTCAACTAGCTCTACCCATTCGGTTTCATCTCTTAAGGTAATACAGGGTTTTTGGAAGAAATAGGCTTCTTTTTGCACGCCTCCGCTGTCTGTAAAAACTGCTTTGCAATTATGCAGGAGGCAGATCATATCTAAATAACCGATCGGTTCAATGGCTATTACCCTTCGCAATTCAAGACCTGTTTTGAGAAGATATTTACGGGTACGCGGATGCAACGGTAAAATCACCGGCACTCGCGTGGCTATATTTTCTAGTGCAGTGATAATATTTTTTAAACGCTGGGTGTTGTCAGTATTTTCCTGCCGGTGCACAGTGGCAAGATAAAATCCATCCTTGTATTGCGCCAATAAATTATTCAACAAGGAACCCGGCGTAGCCCGTTCCCGGTAAAATAGAACTGCATCGTACATTACATCCCCTACATTATATATCTGGGCACCTGGCCATTTTCCAGCCCCTTCACGTTTAAGGTTTTGCACGGCTATTTCCGTGGGGCAGAAAAGCCAACGTGATATGCGATCAGTAAGAATGCGGTTTATTTCTTCCGGCATCTGCATATTAAAAGATCTCAGCCCTGCCTCTATGTGGGCAACCGGAATATGCAGTTTGATCGCAGCGAGCGCGCCGGCCAATGTAGAATTGGTATCACCATAAACCAGCACTGCATCAGGTTTTTCCATGAAAAAAATCTCTTCTATCCGTACCAGCATCTGCCCGGTCATAGACCCATGGGTGCCTCCGCCAAGACCTAGGTGGTATGCCGGCCTGGGAATTTGCATCTCCTTAAAGAAAATATCCGACATTTGATTATCATAATGTTGGCCGGTGTGCACAATGATCTCTTTTGGGGCATCCACATCACTTTTGCACGTACGCTTGAATTTTTGTAATTCCCTGGAAACTACAGCTGCTTTGACAAACTGGGGCCGGGCTCCGACTACAGTTGCTATTTTCATGACAATAACCTTCCGTACAGCTGGGTCAATTTACTTCCTTCCCGCTCCCAGTTATACTTTTTTTCAACGGCCTTTCTCCCATTTTCACCCATACGCCTGGCTTTTTCAGGGTTACTTGTAATCCAGTTGATGGCTTTGGCAATTTTACCTGCATCCAGAGGATTAACACATATCCCACAATTGTTGCCCTCTACTATTTTTCTCCAAAGGGGAAAGTTGGAGGTTATAATGGGTATGCTTGCCGACATGTACTCAAACATTTTATTTGGCTGGGCGTTAGTATGGTTGGGTCCAGGGTGAAATAAAACTAACCCCGCCATTGAACGGGACAAAACCTTCCTGACATCGTTCCTATTTATATGCCCCAGCTCAACAACCTGATGCCATCCATCTTTACTAGCGGCAGTTTCCCTTTCTGCCGATAATGTAAATTTTCCCGCAAGTAGCAAAGTGCAATCGGTCATACCGATAGCTTCGACCATCTCCTGTATTCCCCTTGCCCCACCTATGCCCCCAACATAACAGACAGATTTTTCTTTGCTATCCCAGTCAACATTGGGCGTATATAATTCGGTGAGAATCGGAAAATTATTAACATCTATTGTTCTTTTATTAACCTTTAAGAACCTATCTCTGATATAAGGCGTTGCCGTAACTATGTAATCAAAACGATGAGCGGCGTAATTTTCTATTCTTTCCACTGCCCAGCTGATGCTTGTTCTCAAAAATCCAGGTATCCAATGTTTGGCTAGTATCTGTCGCGGAACATCCTCGTGGACATCATAGATAACTTTCTTGCCTTTCTGCTTTAGGCGCAAACCGATGGGGATAAGCTCGGGATCATGGAAATGGTATATGTTGGCATTGCATTCCAAGGCCCTTTTGTATAACTGCTTTGATGTTTTCAACATTCTTTCTTTTCTATTTAATGGTTTTTTTATTTCCTTGATTTTTATTCCTTCAATTTCTTTATCCCCATCATGCTGCACTATTAAAGTAACATCATATCCAGCACTCAAAAGTGTTTTACATTCTTTATGAAAAATGCGGGTGTCATGCACAGGGTGAACAGAACTAAGATGGCATACTTTATTGTTATGAGCAGGCATTAGGTTACTCCTTACAGATTGTTATGAATTTACATTGAAGCTGAGATTGGTCGTTTGGAAGAAATAGGAAGCATTTTATTACAAGGCCTGGCAATAAAATAAAAAACATTGTAAATAGCAACTT
Source organism: Bacillota bacterium (assembly GCA_012798755.1). GTDB lineage: Bacteria > Bacillota > Dethiobacteria > DTU022 > UBA8154 > UBA9862. Next base: position 1,604 of record JAAZMP010000033.1, on the reverse strand, counting down.
TGAGGCAAATTTTTTTGGCGCCTAAATCAAATTTCTTCTGATCGTTTCGCTTACTTTTTCAACATCTTCTATCCTTAAATACGGATGCATGGGTAGTGAGAGAACGGTATTGCAGAGTTCGTTTGTGACTGTAAAATCTTTTTCGTCGTGTTCCAGGTTAGCGAAGGCCTTTTGTTTGTGCATTGGTTTTATGTAGTAGATCATACTGGGGATGCCCTGTTCTTTTAATTGGGCCTGGAGCTTGTCCCGCTGTTTCTTATTTTTCAGCTTGATCGTGTACTGGGCGAAGCTGGAATAGTATCCTTCGGGGATGATCGGTATTTCCACAAGGCCATCAAGCCTTTCGTTGTATAGTTGGAAAATCCTGTTTACATCATCTAGTTCATGTTTGATAAAGGCTTTAAGTTTTACTTTAAGAACTGCAGCCTGAAGGGCATCCAGCCTGGAATTAACGCCGATTCTGATGTTGTCATATTTACTTTCCCCTTTGCCGTGCACCTTTAAGGATTGGATTAGTTTTGCAAGGGCATCATCATTGGTGAAGACGGCGCCCCCATCCCCATAGCAGCCCAGCGGCTTGGCCGGGAAAAAGGATGTAGTAGCGGCATGGCCAAAACTGCAGGCCCGTTTTCCGTTGATGCTGCCACCCATACCCTGTGCACCGTCTTCCAGGATTAAAAGATTGTATTTATCAGCAATTTTTTCTATTTCAGGATAGTTTGCCGGCAGGCCGAAAAGATCAACAGGGATGATAGCTTTGGGAATTAGTTTGCCTTCTTTGGCGGTTTTTTGGACTGCCTTTTCCAGCTTGAGAGGATCAATGTTAAAGGTATCCCGGTCTACATCTACAAATACAGGTGTTGCCCCCCGGAAAGATACCACTTCGCCTGTGGAGAAGAAGGTAAAATCCGGAACAAAAACGGCATCGCCTGCGGTAATACCCCAGGCCATCAATACCAGCGTCATCGCTTCGGTGCCATTGGCGCAGGTTATGCAGTGTTTAACACCTACATATTCAGCCAGCAGTTTTTCTAGCTCATCAACTTCGCTGCCGCCGATGAAGCGGGCGCTGGTTAATACTTTTTGTATTGCCGCATTGATTTCATTTCTATAGCGTTGGTATTGAGCTTTTAAGTCCCTGAATTGCATTTTCAATTTTTAATCCCCACTTTGCAGCTTTTTATTTCATAGTATGTTCTGCCAGGACCCCGTTTGTAAGTTTGTAAACACGGCCGCAGGTGGTGCATTGCAGCCCGTTTTTTAACATTGTTCCACATTCGCAGATCCAGCCGATTCGTTTTGCCGGAACACCCGCTATTAAAGCATAATCCAAAACATCCTTGACGACTACTGCACCGGCGGCGATCATGGCCCAACGCCCGATGGTAATACCGGCAACTATAGTGGCATTTGCGCCGATGGAGGCACCGTGCTTGACCAGTGTTTTTTGGTATCTTGCACTGCCTTTGGGATATTTGCTCCGGGGTGTAAGATCGTTGGTGAAAATCATGGAGGGTCCGCAAAACACATAGTCCTCCAATTCTACCCCTTCGTAGACTGAAACGTTGTTTTGGATTTTGACATCGTTGCCGATTATAACGTTG
>JAAZMP010000032.1 GCA_012798755.1 Bacillota bacterium | reverse complement strand
CTGATCGGGCTCCCCCGCCCAATTTCTTAAAGTTACCTCTCCGGCATGAAACCTTTTTTTGTTCCCTTTTTCATCTTCAATTACAAGCGCCCCGTCACTGGCCAGATCAACTGCCAGGCCTACAAAACTATCGCTAACGGTTTTTAGGGTAACTTGCTTGCCCAAGGTCAAATTATATTCTTTCCAAACGGTAAGCACGACCTGTGGGCCGCCTGCAAGGTAATCCCGGTAGAGGCGATCCATTTCCCAAAGGAGCTTGCCGGCAAGTTTTGGCCTTGCTATCTCCCGGTTGTTATTTGCCAGAAATAAAGAGGTGGCTGTCTTGGTTAATTCCGGTGGAAAATCCTTCTTTCGAAAATTAACATTTATGCCTATGCCGATGATGATATAATGCAAAAGGTCGGCTTCAGCCTTTAGTTCTGTCAGTATGCCGCAAACCTTGCGGTTGTCAATCAGAATATCGTTGGGCCATTTAATCCCGATATTCAAGCCCGGAAGGATGGAAAGAACACTTTTTGTCACGGCTGCGGCGGCCAGAAGAGTGAACAACGAAGCTTGGCGGGGTTCCAGGGGGGGCCTTAGCAAGATGGAAAGGTACACGCCATTACTGTAAGGGGCAGACCATGAACGCCCCAACCTCCCCCGGCCCTGGGTTTGTTCTTCTGCAATTAGAACTGTACCTTCGGAAGCTCCTTCGCTGGCCAAATTTTTCAAGGTGTTGTTGGTAGATTCAATTTGCCGGTAATGGTATATTTTTTCCGGAATAGAGGCTATAATCTTGGTAGGAACCGGAAACTGTTCAATAATTTCGGCGGGAAAAAGCATATTGGGTATTTTTACCAGGCGATAACCACGACGGGGGCTGCTTTCAATAATGTAGCCGTCTGTTTGCAGTGACTGGATATTTTTCCAAATGGCGGTACGGCTTACAGAAAGCATACGCGCCATTTTTTCCCCGGAAAGAAAAGAGGATTTTTTTTCACGGAGCAATTCAAGGACTCGGTTGCGCATAACAAGCCACCTTTCTAATTAAACTTTACTTGAAGTAGCAGTTAGTCTTAGCTTAATTAAATACTAGCCATGCCCGTTTGTCAACCATAAAATTTTTCGGGTTAACATTGTTTTCACGGGTTATGCATTGATTGATAATTTCGATATAATACAAGAATACAGATGGATGGTTTACATATTTTGTAATTTAGTGTGGTTGCTGTATTTTACTCTTTAGGAGGTGGACAATCCAATGCCGGAGATATTAAATGCGTTTCAAAATTTTCTTTCCGTACTTTTGGGAAAAGAAATATATGTTGCCGTGATTATTTTGGCATTGTTTCTTGCAGCAAGGAAAATATTTATAAAATATATTTTCAGCGCTTTCATAAAGCTGTCCAGAAAAACAAAGACAGATTTTGACACAAACCTGCTGGAGGCCCTGGAACACCCACTGGGAGTTTTTGTTGTAATTTTGGGAGCATATTTTTCGCTAAGGTATTTGCCGCTGACTGCCTACCAGGACATGCTTGTTCTGAAAACATTCCGTGCCATAGTAATAGTTTTTGTGGCCTGGTGTCTCTATAATATAGCGGGGTCTTTTCTATTTACAAAGCTGGCCCGGAAATTAGAGATCGAAGTAGATGAAATCTTGATTCCTTTTTTAATTAAAGTTGTACGGGTTATTATTATTGTTCTAGCGATAAGCATTATTGCTGATGAATGGGGCTATAATGTCAGCGGTTTTGTTGCCGGACTGGGCCTGGGCGGGCTGGCTATCGCTCTTGCAGCCAAGGATGCCCTGGGCAATATCTTCGGGGGAATTGTGATTATTACCGACAAGCCTTTTTCTATCGGAGATTGGATCTTCACGCCCAGCGTTGAGGGTACGGTAGAGGATATTTCTTTTCGCAGCACGAAGGTGCGAACTTTTGCCCAGGCCCTGGTAACAGTGCCCAATTCGACTCTGGCCAATGAACCGATCACCAACTGGACGAGGATGGGGAAAAGGAGGGTTTCTTTTCATTTAGGGGTTGCCAATACCACGCCCGGTGAAAAACTTAGAAAATGTGTACACAAAATTAAAGTCATGCTGGAAAGCCACCCCGGTATTCACAAGGACACTATTTTTGCCCGGTTTGAAAAATTCGAGGAGAACAGTCTGGAAATCATGCTTTATTTTTTTACGGTAACAACGATTTGGGGGGAATTTCTGGAGGTTAAAGAGGATGTCAATTTTAAAATAATGGAAATCCTGGAAAACGAGGGAGTTGCCCTTGCCTTGCCCAGGATAAGCGTCCGCATGGAAACACCGCATCCGGGAAGTTTGGAATAACCGCCCGGCAAGCAAAAGTTGACTTTGATTTTGGAAAAATGTAAGATATGTAATGTAACAGAAGATGTGTCAGGGCAGGAACAGCTGCCTTTATTTTAGATCATTTCTTAAGAAGAAGGAGATTGAAAATGACTGTTAACCTTCCGCCTGTCTACGAACCGGAAAAGGTAGAGGATAGAATTTATCAATTCTGGCTGGAAAATGACTATTTTAAAGCTCCCCGGGAAGAAGGGAAAAAAACTTTTACGGTTGTAATTCCCCCGCCCAATGTCACGGGTTCTTTGCATATGGGACACGCTTTAAACAATACCATTCAGGACGTAATAATCAGGTGGAGGCGGATGCAAGGGTTCGATACTTTATGGCTTCCGGGGATGGATCATGCCGGCATAGCCACACAAAACAAAGTTGAGGAGCATTTGGCCGCTGAAGGTTTTTCCCGGTATGATTTGGGAAGGGAAAAGTTTCTTGAGCGGGCCTGGGAGTGGAAAGAAAAGTACCACGAACGTATCTTGCGCCAGCTGTATAAATTAGGGGTTTCCTGTGACTGGTCCCGTGAGCGCTTTACTATGGACGAAGGATGTTCCCAGGCTGTGCGGGAGGTTTTTGTATCTCTTTACGAACAGGGCCTAATTTACAGGGGGGACTATATGATAAACTGGTGTCCCCGTTGCCATACAGCTATTTCTGATATCGAGGTAGAACACGAAGATACAGCTTCTACCCTTACACATATACGCTATCCCGGTGTCGGTTGGGATGGTTCTGTTGTTGTAGCCACCACCAGGCCGGAAACGATGTTGGGTGATACTGCCGTGGCCGTCCACCCGGAAGACAAACGCTACCTGGACCTGGTAGGCAAAAAAGTGCTTCTTCCCCTGATGAACAGGGAGATACCCATAATTGCCGATGCCTATGTGGATCCGGCTTTTGGTTCTGGCGCCGTAAAGATAACCCCTGCCCACGATCCCAACGACTTTGAAATTGGACAGAGGCATGATCTTGAAATAATCAAGGCTATCGGAAATGAAGGAACGATGACTGCGGATATGGGCAAATATGCGGGGTTGGATCGTTATGAGGCCAGGCGGCAGATCGTCGCTGATCTGAAAAACCTGGGGTTTCTGGAAAAAATCGAAGATTACACCCATGCCGTGGGGCATTGTCAGAGGTGTAAAACGGAAATAGAACCCTTGGTTTCCTTACAGTGGTTTGTAAAAATGAAACCCCTGGCAGAACCTGCCGTCAAAGTTGTAAATGAGGATAAAACGCGCTTTGTTCCGCAGCGTTTCACACACACTTTCCTAAATTGGATGGAAAACATTCGTGACTGGTGTATCTCCCGCCAGATTTGGTGGGGGCATCGCATTCCGGCTTGGTATTGTAGCTGTGGGGAGATGATCGTTTCCAGGGAAGATCCCTCTGCATGCCCGGTTTGCGGCCGGTCTGAACTGCAGCAGGATCCCGATGTGCTTGATACGTGGTTTAGTTCAGCTCTTTGGCCCTTTTCCACTTTGGGATGGCCGGAAGATACACCCGATTTGCAGCATTACTTTCCTACAAACGCTCTTGTTACCGGTTATGATATCATTTCTTTTTGGGTCGCCCGTATGATCTTCATGTCTTTAAAATTTATGCAGGACATACCTTTTAGCGAAGTATATGTGCATGGTTTGGTGCGGGATGCGCAAGGGAGAAAGATGAGCAAATCCCTAGGAAACGGCATCGATCCCCTGGATGTTATCGGGAAATACGGTGCTGATACCTTGCGTTTTACTCTTATTACAGGTCAGGCTCCCGGTAACGATCAGCGCTTCAGGGACGAAAATGTAGAAGCCAGCCGCAATTTTTCCAACAAAATCTGGAATGCTTCCCGTTATGTGCTTATGAATTTAGAAGGGTTCCAGCCAGCGGGGTTGCCGGATGTTTTGAACCGCCATGATCGCTGGATTTTGGATCGCTTTAATTATGTGGTGGAAAGGACCACTTCTCTTTTAGAACAATACGAACTGGGAGAGGCAGCCCGCACGGTCTATGATTTTATTTGGGGGGATTTTTGCGATTGGTATATTGAACTGAGTAAGGCCTACCTTTATGGAAAAAAAGAAAGTGAAAAGCAAAGAACAAGGGCTGTTCTTCATTACATCCTGCAAGGATCTTTGCAACTTTTGCATCCTTTCATGCCTTTTATTTCCGAAGAAATATGGCAACATCTGCCCCGCAAATCATCCAGGGAGGCACTGCTTGTTTCTTCCTGGCCAAAACCCAAAAGTGCTTTGGTTGATCAGACAGCTCGTCGGGAAATGGGACTGGTCATGGAGGTGATCAGGTCCATCCGCAACCTGCGCAGCGAAATTGGGCTGACGACAGGTCAGAAGACCCCCATAGTTTTAAGGGCTCCCGCTAAATTGCTGGCCTTATTCCAGCAGGAACAAAATTTCCTGGAAAGACTTGCCTGGGTGGAACGGACCGGCTTTCTTCAAAGTAAAGATAAAAAGCCCCCACAATCTTTAACCGCTCTTGTAGATGAAGTAGAGATCTACCTCCCCATAAAAGGGGTAATTGATCTACCCCAGGAAATTGCCCGCCTGGAAAAAAATCTGCAAGGGGTGGAAAAAAACCTGGCTAAAGCGGTGGCCAAACTTGCTAACGAAAACTTTAAGCAAAAAGCGCCTGCAGCCGTTGTTACCAAGGAAAAAAACAAAAAAGAAGAAATGGGGGCCAAACGAGAGAAGCTTTTAGCGAGGCTTGCAGAACTTAGAAAGCTTGGGGGTGTATAAAAATTGGACTACCAAAAGGCACTGTCCTGGATTCATGGTATTGCCAGATTTGGCATGAACCAAGGGCTACAGCGCATAGAACTGCTGCTACATTACTTAGGCGATCCTCATAAAAAACTTAAATTTTTGCATATCGGAGGTACCAACGGCAAGGGTTCTACAGCCGCCTTTGCCGCTTCTATTCTGGAAGCCGCCGGCTACAGGGTGGGGCTTTATACCTCCCCGTACCTCAAACAATTTACTGATCGCATGTCCATCAACGGAGAGGATATCCCCAAGAAAAGGCTCGTAGATCTGGTGAAAAAGGTTAAACCATTGGTGGAAAAGATTACGAAGGAACATTCTTTTGGGCACCCTACGGAATTTGAAGTGGTAACAGCACTGGCTTTCAGCTATTTTGCTGCTGAATTACCCGATATTGTTGTTCTGGAAGTGGGGTTGGGGGGCCGCCTTGATGCCACCAACGTGATCCAACCTTTGGTTACGGTTATTACCACAATCGGATTGGAACACACCCAGGTTCTGGGAGATGATCTGGATACTATAGCCTGGGAAAAAGCAGGGATTATCAAAGCGGAAAGCCCGGTAGTTACTCAAGCCCGGGGGTCTGCACTTGCAGTTATACAGAATGCCTGCCAAGAAAAAAAGGTTTCTCTTTTTATTCTAGGTAAGAACTATAAAGCTAAAAAAAATTCCTGCACTCTGAGGGGACAGGCGTTTGATTACAAGGGGTTGAATAACAATTTTTCGGATTTGCATATAAAACTTTTAGGTGATTATCAGGTTAACAATGCTGCTGCGGCCCTGGCCTCAATAGAACTGCTGCAGGAAAAAGGGTTTACTTTCACGGAGGAATCTATCCGGCAGGGCTTGTGTGATACAAACTGGCCGGGGCGTTTGGAAATTATGCGTCGTTCACCACTTGTAGTTATAGATGGCGCCCACAATATTGAAGCCTTTCAAAATCTGCGACAAGCGCTAAATATCTTTGCTTTCCGTTCTTTGATTCTTGTATTGGGAATTTTAAATGACAAAGCAGCGGAGGAAATTTTACAGGAAATTTTACCAATAGCAGATCTTCTTGTAATTACAACCCCGAACAGCCCCAGGGCTGCAAATCCATCCGATTTGGAAGCAATTGCCTCCAAAATGGTATCTGGGCCTATCTATGTGGAAAAAAACATTCTTAATGCCATGAAGTTGGCTCTTTCTTTGGCCAGGGCGCCGGATCTTGTACTCGTTGCCGGTTCCTTGTATTTAATCAGCGATGTGCGACATTTGTTCAAAGGTAAAAAGCTTTAAAAATCCGGGCTGGCCGGCCTACATATCATCAAAGCAGCTGCTATCAAATTAAGAAAACATTTTGTTCAAAACAAGCGTTCTAAATAAGCTGAATTTTATTTAGCACGCCTTTTTATTTGCTGTTTCCCTCCTGTGTATAAGCAACAAATATTATTTCCTGTTTATTTTCCAGGCTTTCCTGCTCTCTATGCGACCTATTAAAAGATTTTTCCGTTTCCTTCAATTTTTGAAGTTCTTTGTCAGTTAAATTGGCTATGGAATATTGTCTATGGGTCATTTTTTCACCCCCTAAGATTTTTAGAAGTTTGTTTTGTGAGTATATTATGTGCTCCTAAACGATAATTATACGATTATAAAAAAACTACAGTGTGGGCACACTTTAAAAGAAATATGCAGCCGGTGCAGTTTGAATCGTACAATTTTTTTGCTTCGGAAAAGGGGGTGGCGTAGGCCTTTTGAAGCATAGGCCGAAAAAATGTTTGATGAAGACTATCTAACACTGGAAGAGGCCTCCCGGTATCTGCGTCTTTCTTTGGGCAGCATCCATAAGCTTATCAGACAAAATGAGCTGGGAGCATCCAGGAAAGGACGCTACTTGCGAATCAGGCGTTCGGAATTGGAAGAATTTGCTAACAACCTGGGAGAAAGGGAGGAGCTTCCCGATTAATATTGGGAAAGGGGATTTTATGAAAACGTTGCCAATCAAATATAAGGAAATAGCTGGACTTGTAAAAGAAAGGATAGAAACCGGTAATGGGATTGTTTGCGAGGATATGAGGCGCTTTGCAGAAAGCCTGGAGTCCGTGGCGCCCACGGAAAATGCCCGGAAGGTAGCCGCCAAGAGATATTTCCGGCGCGATGACAAGGGCAATATTTGCGAAGATTGGCCTGGTATGCTGGAAAGGGTGGCCCAGGATATAGCAACTGAAGCGGAACAAAAAATAGACGAAACCCTGGCTTTTGTTTTCTACAAGCTTATGGATGCGGGGCTTTTTTTTCCGAACAGTCCCACGCTTATGAATGCCGGGACACCTGTGCAGCAGCTTCAGGCTTGCTTTGTTTTGCCTGTTGACGATTCTATGGAAAGTATCTTCCAAACCCTTAAACATTCCGCCTTGATCCAAAAAAGTGGAGGCGGGGTGGGCTATTATTTTGGTAAAATACGGCAAAACGGTGCTATCGTCCGCAGTACCGGAGGACAAGCCTCGGGTCCGCTTTCCTTTCTTTCTATTTACAATAAGGTAAGCGATGAGATACGCCAAGGCGGGCGCAGGCGTGGCGCCAGCCTGGCCACGATCAATTATAACCACCCTGACATAATGGAATTTATCGACAGTAAACGTCAAGGTGACGAACTGAGCAATTTCAATATTTCTGTGCGTGTGGATGACAATTTCATGAAAGCTGTGGAAAATGATGCAGAATATGATCTTTTAGATCCCCGGAATGACCGGCCCATCGGGCAAAAATTAAGGGCCAGGGAGGTTTTTGACCGTATCTGCGAGAATGCTCATTTGAACGGGGAACCAGGCCTTTTATTTTACGATGCCATTAATGCTGAAAACCCCACTCCGCACTTGGGTGAAATAGAGGCCACCAACCCCTGCGGTGAGCAGCCGCTTTTGCCTTATGAAAGCTGTAACTTGGGAAGCATTAACTTGGCACGGATGCTGAAAAAAGAAGGAGCAAAGTTTGTTCCTGACTGGGAAAAGATCCGTTATACTGCACATATCGCCACAATTTTTCTGGATAGGGTCATAGACCGCAACAGATCTCCTCTTCCCCAGATCGATAAAATTATGAAAGGGAACCGTAAGATTGGGCTTGGTATCATGGGTTTGGCGCAGTACCTCATCCGGCAAGGAGTTGCTTATAATTCTGAAGCAGGTTTTCGGGCCGCGGAGGAGATCATGAGAGAGATAACGGTGCAATCAAAAGTTACCTCCTGGGAGTTGGCCAAGGAAAAAGGAATGTTTCCAAACTATAAAGGATCTGTATGGGAACTGTTAGGGCTTCCGCAGCGAAATGCCACAACTACAACCATTGCACCAACCGGTTCACTTTCCATTTTTGCCGATGCCTCCCCCAGTGCCGAACCCCTTTTTGGAGTCGGTTTTGCACGCAATATCATGGATAGCAGCTTCATCCAGATTGATGCTGTATTTGAGGAAATGTGGAGAGAACAAGAAAATGAAAATCTTCCCGAACCACTTCGAAAACTGATTGGTGAAAAAGGGCCGGAAGGGATCAGTGATGTTGAGGAAATCCCTCATGCGCTGCGGGCTCTTTTCCTTTGTGCTCATGACATTGCACCTTCCGATCACATGAGGATGCAAAAAGTGCTCCAAAAATGGGTTGATAATGCTGTATCTAAAACTATAAATGCACCGAATCATGCTTCTTTAGAAGATTGCCGGGAAGCCTTTTTACAGGCCTGGAAAGCAGGAATGAAAGGAATAACCTATTACCGTGACGGTTCCAGGGAAAGCCAGGTGATTACCTCTATAGCAGGCCGGGAAAGGGTTGTTTTCCCTGAGGGAAAGCGTGGGTCAGTGCCACGTAAACGGCCCGAAACTACTTTTGGGCAAACAACGTGTAAGCGCATCGGTTTTTGTGGAAAACTGTATGTGACTGTCAACAAGGAGATAGCAGAAGACGGAACGGAAAAGGTTTGTGAAGTGTTTACATCTGTAGGCGAAGAAGGATGCCCGCCCCTGTCCAATGCCCTGGCCAAAATCATCTCTATTTCAATAAGAGCCGGCGTGGATATTGATAAAATCATAGAAAAGCTGCGGGAAGAAAAATGCCCTTCCTGCATTATGCATCCGGAAACCACGGTGCTTTCCTGTACAGATTTCATCGGGCAAGAGCTTGCCAAAGCCGCCACAGGTAAGGTTTCTTACCACCTTAATGCCGCCGGAGGCCCTAAGAACATACGCATCTGTGATTCATGCAAAATCGGTTATATGATCCCTGATGCCCATTGCAGTTATTGTAACTACTGTGGTTTCAGTACCTGTGGGTAAAAACGCTTTATCTTAACTACTATTTGGAGAAATAAAACTAACAGGCAAAAATACAGGAAGTAATCTCCCCATAGGAGATAAAGGGTTTGGCGAACGGGTATTTTTGTTTCCAGCAGGCCAATGCCTTCGCTTAAAGCAGGAAGTTTTAATATTTCCCGGCCGGCATAATCATAAGATACAGTGTACCCGGTATTGGCAACCTGCGTAACACCCAAACCTGTTTCCAAGGCCCTTACAATTGCGGCCCGGGCATGTTGTTCCAGCCCGCTGCTTTCTAAAAACCAGGCATCGTTACTGAGGATGAAGATGTGCTCACCTTCCATTTGAGGTATTTGGAGGGCCGGGTGTGCAAAATAAGATTCAAAACATATAATGCCACCAAATTTAAAACCGTCTAATTGAAAAGTCCGGATGTTGGTTCCGGGGGTATAAGTCCCCAGGGAGATGTTTGTTTTCCAGATGTTGTTCAGTATTTCCGGGAAAGGAAAATATTCGGCAAAGGGGACCAGTCTTAACTTATCAGAACGCTGTTTTTTCTGCGAAGACCTTCCGCTTTCACAAAGCAAAATAGAATTAAACGTTTCCCCCGCTGGTTTTTCTTCGCACATGGCCCCATAAAGTATGGAAGTTTTCAATTTTGTGGCCAAGGAGGTTATCTCTTTTTCCACGGCCGGGTGTTGCCGTGCCAGGGAAGCGGAAAATACTGTTTCGGGCCACACGAGCAAATCCAAAGGGGCATAAAGCCTATAGGCCTTTTCGGAAAGCTCAATATATTTTCGAAAATTATCTACGGACATAGCAGGATCAAGAATGTTTTCCTGGGGAATGTTTCCTTGTATCAAAGCAATACGCAGGGGCTTATCTTTTTCTTGTATCGGAAAAAAGGAAGGAAGGCAGATGCCGCCTGCCAGCATTACCAGGAAAATGAAGAGCAAAACAACCGCTTTTTTGAAGGAGCGGTTTTTTTGCTGTCTGTTATTAAAGTTACAGCAGAGAAAAAAAAGGATAGTTTGAAATAATACGATTAAAAAAGGCAGTCCCCAGTAACCGTAGAAAGCAATAGGCTGCAGCAGTAGGTGATAGCTTTGGCTGAAACCCAAAAAACCTCCGGTATGCCCCAGCAGGCCCAAGGAACGCAAATATTCCAACAGTACCCATACAGATGGCGCGGAGAGAACGGACAAAACTGTCATTGTGCCCCGAAGAAAATAAAATATAAGCAGGGAAAAAACCCCGTAAAATAAAGCGGAATAAAAGGCGGAGGCTATTACGACCAGTACACCTACGTAACGAGGCAAAACAAAGTTTACAGAAAGAGCTATATAGGCATAAATGCAGAGAAAAAAAACCAGCCCCGTACAGAACCCTCCCCAAAAGCTTTTGCCGGGGGAAACTTGTTTGCGGCAATAGAAAAGCAGCGGCAAAAGGGATACCCAGGCTAAATATTCTATGTTATAAGGAGGAAAGCTAAGAATGAGGAAAAAAGAAGATAAAAAAGGCAAAATTTCCAGGCGACATCTTTTCCAAACGGCCAAATGTCTCCCCCTCCCTTAAAATCAACTATACCAAAAAACATTCGATTGTTAAAGGTCCTGTTTTCAATGGGATGATTAGTTATCTTGCTTGCTTGTAATAACTATAAATATCTTAAGCAGGGCTTAATTTGCAAAGAAACTGTCTAAAGCAAAATTGATATATAGTATTGTTATTGTTCGCACGGTGGTATATAATAACATAAATAGACTTCGTAATTGTGGAGGCGTTTATAGTGGATTATCTATCTGCTAAAGAAATAGCAAAAAAATGGAATATTACTAGACGGAGGGTGCAGGTGCTTTGCGAGGAAGGCAGGGTCCAAGGTGCATTTAAGTTGAGTGAGGTCTGGGTTATACCCAAAGACGCAGAAAAACCTGCGGACAGGCGAAGGGCTAGGAAAAAACCAGCGAATAGTGAGGTAGATAAATTAGTGCCGGAGGAATGATTTTATGAAGCCGCCCAAGGTTTTAGATAATAAAAAATACAAGGTAATAGATAAGTTAAAAGAAGAACTTAATAAGGGTTCAAAGCTATCGGTTATATCAGCTTACTTTACAATCTACGCCTATGCAGAGCTTAAAAGAGAGCTCAGCAAGATAGATAATATGAGGTTCATTTTTACCGAGCCTACCTTTGTTCATAGGGACCAAGAACTTATCAGGGAATATTACATAGAGCGTAACCCTGAAAAAAAGATATCTGGGAACGAATTTGAAATAAAGCTTAGAAATGAAATGAAGCAGGCATCCATAGCCAAGGAATGTGCCAAGTGGCTGGAAAAGAAAGCAAAAATCAAATCCTTAAAAAGGGCAAATCCGGCCCAACCAAGACTTGTTTACATAGAAAATTCGGATGACAATATTTCTATAAATGGAACAGTTGACTTTACCTCTGACGGCCTGGGCATCACTCCTTCTAGTAGGCTAGATAGTAATATGTGTTTGTATGGCAAGGGCTATACCATAAATTTCCTAAAAGCCTTTAATGAACTATGGGAAGATGATACGGTCGTTCAAGATGTAAAGGACAAGGTTCTTGAGCAGATGCGTATCCTTTATAAAGAAAATACCCCTGAATTTATTTACTTTGTCACTCTTTATAACATATTCAACGCCTACCTTGACGAGCTAACGGAAGATAACATTGTTAAAAGTCGTACCGGATTTAAGGAAACTCTTATTTGGAACAAACTCTATAAATTTCAGAAAGATGGCGTTATGGGTGCCATAGATAAGATTGAGAAACATAATGGCTGTATTATAGCTGATAGCGTCGGCCTAGGTAAAACATTTACAGCTCTAGCAGTCATAAAATATTATGAATTAAGAAATGACAGGGTTTTAGTTATAGTTCCTAAAAAGCTTCGTGAGAACTGGACAATCTATACCATGAACGATAAAAGAAATATTTTTGACCGTGATAGATTTAATTACGATGTCCTAAATCATACTGATCTTAGCAGGACCAGCGGCTATTCCGGGGAGATCAACCTTGCAACACTTAATTGGTCGAACTATGATCTTGTGGTAATAGATGAAAGCCATAATTTTAGAAACAATCCCCCCGTTAAAGGCCGAATAACCCGGTATCAGCGCTTTATGAATGACATTATAAAGGCTGGTGTTAAGACAAAAGTGTTGATGTTATCGGCAACCCCTGTAAATAACAAGATGAACGATATAAAGAACCAGATAGCCTTTATAACAGAAGGTAAAAATGATGCCTTTGCAAATGTTGGCTTAGATAATTTGGAACTTATCCTTAGAAAAGCACAAGCAGTATTTAACAGGTGGTCTGAACTCCCCGACCCTGAAAGAACATCAGAAACTTTTGTTAATATGATGGATTTAGACTACTTTAAGCTCTTGGATACTGTAACCATCGCCCGGTCAAGAAAACATATAGAAAAATATTATAACTTAGACAGAATAGGCAAATTTCCTATAAGACTAACCCCCGAAAACAAGTATCCTATCATTGATACAAAAGGGGAGTTTCCTCCAATAGAGGAAATCAACAGGCTTATTAAAAAGCTCACTCTCTGTGTCTACTCACCTTTGGGCTATGTCCTTCCCGAAAAAAGAACTGCCTATGAAAAAAAATATGATGTGGAAGTCGGGGTAAACAGGAGTATTTTTAGGCAAGCCGATAGAGAACAAAGTCTAGTCGGGCTTATGCGCGTGGGTATTTTAAAGAGAATGGAAAGTTCCATCAATTCCTTTGCCATAACCGTTGAGAATATCCTCTACAAAATAGATAAAACCCTTGAGGCCATAGAAGAAAAACAATTTGACTATGATGCAGAAATGGATATCAATGAGATAGATATTGACGACCCTGAATTTGACAGCCTGATGTTTGGCAATAATGTCAAGGTTTTATTTCAGGATATGGACCTTATAAAGTGGCGGCAAGACCTTTTATCCGACAAAGACAAGCTGGAAACTATTCTGTTGGAAGCAATGAATGTGACGCCAGATAGGGATGCCAAGCTGATGGAGCTAAGAACCTTGATCGAAAATAAAATTAAGAACCCTGTAAATCCTGATAATAGAAAGGTGATAATATTCACAGCTTTTGCAGACACGGCCAAGTATTTATATGAGAGTCTAGCTGAAAAATTTGCCGATAGAGGCATCTACTCCGCCATCGTAACGGGAAGCGGAAATAATCATTCAAAATTACCTATATCCAAAGAGCTGAGAAGGTCAGTTAAAATGACTGACATAAATACTGTCCTGACCCTATTTTCGCCTATTTCCAAGGAATGTTCCAAGGTATACCCGGAAGTTAACGAATATATTGATATTCTCATCGCAACTGACTGTATTTCTGAGGGCCAGAACTTGCAAGACTGTGATTATCTCGTAAATTATGATATACACTGGAACCCGGTCAGGATTATTCAAAGGTTTGGACGTATTGACCGCATAGGCTCCATAAATCAACAAATTAAGCTGGTAAACTTTTGGCCTACTGATGACTTGGACGAGTATATAAACCTGCAACAGCGTGTTAAGGGCAGGATGGTTTTATTAGATGTATCAGCAACAGGTGAAGAAAATATTATCGAGAGTAACCCAAGTAAGGAAATGAAAGACCTTGAATACCGTAAAAAACAGCTTAAAAAGCTGCAAAATGAAGTAGTAGACCTAGAAGATATATCCGGGGCCATCTCCATAACCGACCTGACTTTTAACGATTTTAAAATAGAGCTTATGGAATATATGAAAACCAAAAGGAAAATCTTGGACGGGGCACCTAGCGGCATGTATGCCGTTGCTAAAATAGATGATGCCATTAACGATATAGTAAAGCCGGGGGTAATCTTTACCCTTAGGCAGGTTAAAGCCAAAGAGCAGAATAAGGAACAGAACCCACTATTCCCCTACTATATGGTCTATATCACCGATGATGGGGAGGTAAAGCTGTCGTTTCTTCATGCCAAAAAGATATTAGATTACTATAAAAAGCTATGTTCCGGTAAAAAAGAAATATTAACAGACCTTGTAGCGGAATTTAATAAAGAGACTAACGATGGTCGGAAAATGGAACGTTACTCGGATTTATTAGGGACTTCCATTGAAAATCTAATAGGCAAAAAGCAGGATATCGGAGTGGCTAGCCTTTTTTCTAAAGGCGGTACCACCATGCAGAAAAATCTGTTTGACGGTATTGAAGACTTTGGATTAATTACCTTCCTGGTTATTAAAAATTAAGGGGTGAAACCATGGATACCTACAAGTTTCTAAACATCCC
Organism: Bacillota bacterium; assembly: GCA_012798755.1. GTDB lineage: Bacteria > Bacillota > Dethiobacteria > DTU022 > UBA8154 > UBA9862. The sequence goes on along the minus strand of JAAZMP010000032.1, from coordinate 1,174 downwards.
TGATAACTGCCTAATCGGCAATACTATTTTTAAAAAATTGTTCTATGAAAATGCTGATTTGTCTACAAGTGATAAATCCCTGTTTACAGATACCATAAACAAGGTGGTTTGGCTCTATTGCTTAAAACCTGAAACAATAAATATAGCGGCCTATAGGGATGAGGTGCGAGATTATCCTGAGATCGAAGTCATAGAAGTCGTCTTGCATAAAGACTATAAGCTTAAAAGGATAACCGAGATTATTATGGGGACTATACCCTACCCTATGTTACTAATTTTTAAGCTAGAAAATAAAAGGCAGTTTTATGTAGCCCACCAGAGGTCTAGCCAGAGTGATAGCAGTAAGAATACCCTTGAAGAATTTATAGCCACTGACTGGCTAGATAGGGATAGCTATTTATTTGCAAGGCTGGATATGAAGCAAATGAAGTTTACCAACTTCTATGCACTTTACAGCGATATTGTCGATGCTATCAGTATCTATAAGCTATCGACTATAATGCCTACAGATGACAATGTGACAGGTGCAGAAGCAAGAAGGCTTACTGCTGAAATAGAGGCTGTTGAGCGGGAGATTATAAGCTTACGGTCTAAACTGAAAAAAGAAACTCAGTTTAATCGCAAGATGGAACTGAATATAGCAATAAAGGAATTGGAGCAAAGTAAAAATAAATTACTTGGAGGAAATACCCTATGATTGAAACAACGTTAAAAGGCAATACCCCTGACATAGCAGAGAAAAATATTCAGAAACTAAAGGCCCTATTCCCGGAAGTCTTTACAGAGGGAAAGGTAGACTTTGAAAAGCTACAACAAGTATTAGGAGAATATGTGGAGGACAGCAACGAACGGTATAATTTTACTTGGAATGGTAAGGGACAGGCCTTGCGTTTATCCCAAACACCGTCGCTAGGCACTTTAAGACCTTGTAAAGAGGAAAGCAAAAACTCTGACACTACCGAGAACTTATACATTGAAGGGGACAACCTTGAGGTTCTCAAACTGCTCCGCAACAGTTACTACAACAAGATAAAAATGATTTACATCGATATAATCTTGCAGAGATTGATACAAATTAATTATCCTAGAAGTTATTGTGCTTAGGGGTGTGCAAACTCAAAAAGAGGTGTGCAGAAGAGAAGTCGAGGAATACTCGGCTATTTTTTAACTCTAT
>JAAZMP010000001.1 GCA_012798755.1 Bacillota bacterium | reverse complement strand
TGGGTTTTCTAGGCACGAAAAAACACCTCCATGGCAAAGAATATCACTTTAAAAAAAGCATGTCAACGGAACCGTCCCCTTGTCATCTATCATCTTTTGGTGTCAGAGAACCGTCCCCCTGTCATCTTTGGTGTCAGAAAACCGTCCCCCTGTCATCTGTCATCTCCCCTTGTCATCTCCCCTTGTCATTTGTTATTTTTGGATAAGGAGGGGTTGTTCGGAGTAGAGTTTGCGGGGGAAGTTGCGGGAGTGGAGGAGTTTGTAGGCCAGGGGGCTGCCGGGTTCGCCCAGGAAGTCTTTATATAGTTGTAAAACAGCGGGGTTTTCGTGTGCTTTGCGGTATTCTTTTTGTCGATCGAGATCGTAGAGCCCGGAGGAGCGTTTGGCCCGGTGGCTGATCTGTTCATTCCAGTCGTTTGTCTCGAAATAGATGGGCTGACCGCCGCCGCCTACGCAGCCTCCGGGGCAGGCCATCACTTCTACAAAGTGGTATTCTTCTTCTCCTTCCAACATCCTGTCGATCAGTCTCCGGGCTGCGCCTGTGCCGCGGGCTACGGCTACTTTTAGTTCGTGTTCTCCGGCGTGAATTGTTGCCTTTTTGTATTCTTGTGAACGCACCTCGTCCAGCTCCAGCCGCTTTAGGGGTTCTCCGCTGAGTTTTTCATATACTGTGCGCAACGTTGCTTCCATTACCCCTCCTGAAGAACCAAAAATAATCCCCGCCCCGCTGGCGGAACCCAGGGGAGAGTCAAATTCTTCCGGGGGCAGCTTTTTTATGTCCAGCCCCGCTTGGTATAACATCTGGACAAATTCCCTGGTGGTAAGTTCGGCATCTACATCTTGAAAACCGCTGGCGCTCATTCCGGGCCTTAGAAGTTCATATTTTTTGGATACGCAGGGCATGATGGAGACGACGAACATCTTGGAAGGATCTAAGCCCTCTTGTTTGGCATAGTATGTTTTGGCCAGTACGCCGAATATTTGTTGGGGTGATTTGACTGCTGAAAGGTTATCGACGAGCTGGGGGTAGAATTTTTCGCAGAAAAGGATCCAGCTGGGGCAGCAGGAGGTAAATTGGGGAAAGGGGCCTCCTTCTTTTAGGCGTTCCAAGAATTCTGTAGATTCTTCCATGACGCAAATATCGGCTGCAAAACAGACATCAAAAACGCGAGCGAAACCCAGGCGGCGCAGGGCGGCAACCATCTGTCCTTCTACCGGTGATCCTACGGGGAAGCCGAATTCCTCGGAAATGGAGCTTCGTATGGCCGGGGCTGTCTGCACGACCACATGCAGGTCGGGATTGGCCAGCGCCTCCCATACTTCGGCGGTGGAGTCTTTTTCCCGCAACGCAGAGGTGGGACAAACCGTAATGCACTGCCCGCAATAGATACAGGAATTTTCCATTAAGGAACCATTATAGGCCGGGGCGACAATGGATTGAAAGGAGCGTTCCACCATCCTATAGACAAAAGCCGTGATGTAATTTTCACAGACAGAGATGCAGCGGCGGCAACGGACGCATTTGTCGGGCTCTCGCACCACGGAAGGGGAAAGATCATCTGTTATAAAATGATTTCGCTCGCCTTCGATATGCAGATCCCGGATGCCATAGCGCTTGACCAGGCGCTGCAGTTCGCAGTTGAGGCTGCGTTCGCAGGTCAAACATTCAAAAGGATGATCGGAGAGAAAAAGTTCCAAAATTTGCTTCCGCGCCGCTAATACCTCCGGGGTGTTGGTGTAAACAACCATACCTTCCTCGGCCGGCAGCACGCAGGAAGCGTCAAAAGTGGGCCGCCCTTCCACCTGCACAATGCAGACACGGCAGGCGGCCGGGGCATTGAGATCTTTCAAATAACAAAGCGTAGGAATATCGATCCCCAATTGGCGCGCCGCCTCCAGGACGGAAGTACCCTTTTCTACTGTAACTTGCTGTTTATCGATCGTCAAAGTGATCATACACCGGCCACCTTCTTTCTTTTTCTGCCGCCTTCAATTGCCTCAAAAGGACATTCCTCTTGGCATTGTCCGCAGTCAACGCATTTCTCCGGATCGATGCGGTAAACTCTTTCATTTTCGACTTCATAGATGGCTTCCACCGGGCATATTCTGGCGCAAAGACCACAGGCGCGGCATTCTTTGGCATCTATGTAATAACGGCTAAGTTCTGGGCAAACCCCGGCCGGGCAATGTTTATCTTTAATATGTGCCAGGTATTCATCGCGAAAATGTCTCATGGTGCTAAGCACGGGGTTGGGGGCAGAGCGGCCCAGGCCGCACAGGGAGGCATTTTTGATCAATAGGGCGAGATCTTCGAGCCTTTGCAGATCTTTTTCCTCGCCTTGCCCGGAGATAATCTTTTCCAGGATTTCCAGCATTCTTTTGTTGCCGATACGGCAGGGGGTGCATTTGCCGCAGGATTCCTGGCGGTTGAAATCACAGAAATAGCGGGCCACATCGACCATGCAGGAATCTTCGTCCATGATGATCAAGCCACCGGAACCGATGATGCTGCCTACAGCTTTTAAGGAATCATAGTCAAGGGGCAGATCCAGATGCTCTTCGGTTAGGCAGCCACCGGAAGGCCCCCCTGTTTGTGCTGCTTTAAATTTTTTGCCTGCAGGGATGCCGCCTCCAATGTCAAAAATGATTTCTCGCAAAGTCGTCCCCATGGGCACTTCTACCAGCCCGGTATGCCGCACCTTGCCGGCCAGGGCAAAAACTTTGGTGCCTTTACTTTTTTCGGTGCCGGTTTCGGCAAACCAGGCAGCGCCGTTTAAAACAATCGCAGGAATGTTGGCCAGTGTTTCTACATTATTGATCACTGTGGGGCAGCCCCAAACACCTTTTTGTACGGGAAAAGGAGGGCGCGGGTTGGGATCACCCCGGGATCCTTCCACGGAGGTAATAAGCGCCGTTTCTTCGCCGCAAACAAAGGCACCGGCGCCAACCCTGATCTCCAGATCGAAACTAAATTCCTGTTCTAAGATATTATCCCCCAAAAAATGGGATTTGCGTGCTTCACCGATAGCTCTTTCCAGTCTTTGGACAGCCAGGGGATATTCGGCGCGCACATAGATATAGCCCTGCCCGGCGCCTACGGCGTAGGCAGCCAAAATCAGACCTTCAAGGACGCTATGGGGATCGCCCTCCATGATGCTGCGATCCATGAAGGCCCCCGGATCGCCTTCGTCACCGTTGCAGATCACATATTTTTCTGCGCCGGGTGTATCCCTGGCGGCCTGCCACTTTCTTCCTGTAGGAAAGCCACCGCCGCCGCGTCCTCTTAAACCCGAACGGCTCACCTCTGCTATTACTTCTTCCGGAGTCAGCTCTGTAAGTGCTTTGGCCAGTGCCGCATAGCCTTGGTTGCTTAAATAAGAATTGATTCCGGGGGAAATCATGCCACAATTTTTTAAAACGAGCCGCCGCTGCCTTTGAAAGAAAGGCATATCTTCCCTGCGGTGTTGCAACTCATCGGAGATACTGTCCCGGTGCAACAGGTGTTCAAGGAGCCTGCCGCCAAGAACGTGTTCTTCGATAATTTCCCGGGCATTTTCCGTTTTCAGACGGCGATAAACCACCCCTTCAGGAAAGATGATTAAAGAGGGACCGAGCTTGCAATTGCCGATGCAGCCGGTTTCCAGGACTTTTACTTTTTCCTCGAAATTGTGTTTGTGCAGCTCGTCTGAAACCGCTTCTTTAACTTCGAGGCAGCGCAGCGACCGGCAGGGCACTCCTCCGCAAAGCAGGATATGCCTTTCTTCCGGTTTGGTTTGGGCTACTTTTTCTTTAAGCTCATCTCTGAGTCTGCTTGTCATTCTCATGCTCCTTCAAAAGCTGCTGCAATTTTTCCAAAGTCATCTCCCCGTGCAGCTCCCCTCCGATTTTAATAACCGGTGCAGAACTGCAAACGCCCATGCAATTGGATGTTGTTAAACTGTATTTTTCATCATCTGTAATCCCCCCCGGTCTAAGGGATAGATTTTCCCTGAAGTATTCCAGAAGATCTTCCATTCCTTTAACATAACAGGCTGTGCCGCTGCAAACTTCTAAATGAATACGGCCGGTAGTCTTAGTCCTGAAAAGTGAATAAAAGCTAACAACGCTGTAAACCTCGCTTAGAGGCACATCCAGTTCATAGGCGACATGAATCAGAAGTTCGCGGGGTAGGTGCCCATACATTTCCTGGGCTTCCTGAAGCACTTTAACCAGAACACCCCCGCGGCCTTTGTATTTTTCCAAGACAGTATCCAGCTTATCGTATTTGCCTTTCGCTTTTTCCTTTAACTGCGCTGCAGGTTTTTTCATAAAAAAATAAAAACGCCTCCTTACGTTTCCCAAGGGCTGCTCATGTAATCAACTTTTTTAGGGAAATATCTGTCCCGTTTATTTTCAATTTTCGTATAAAGTCGTTCTATCCCAATCGATAAAGCTGTTCACGTAGTGTATTTAAAGCTTACCTCTTTAGATAAAAAAAATACGTGACCTAAATAGCTTTTATTGACAGGAGCCGGCGCAAGTGACATAATATTTTAGGAGAGAATTTGTAGTTGCGCCAGAAAAGAAAAAAGGCAGGCGCTCTTTTCCGGCCTGCCGTTTTTAGTTTGATTACAGCGATAGGGCACTTGTTTCGCACCTATATTTGAAGGAGAAATTATGGATAAAAAAAATAGCTTAAGCAGTAACAGTCAGGAAGCAAATGAAACTAAAACTACAAACGAACACCCGGGTAGCCGGGCTAAAACCAACGCCGATGCTCTTTTGCAGGGACGGATTTTACCTTCCCTGCTCAAACTTTCTTACCCGATCATTATCGGCATGTCTTCCATAACCGTCTTTAATGTCGTGGATACTTTTTATGTTTCCCGCCTGGGAAATGATGCCATTACGGCCATGGGCTTTACCTTTCCTATCTATATGTTTTTGATCGCCATCGGTGCGGGGCTTACTATCGGCGTCAGTTCCGCAGTGGCGCGCTCTTTAGGTGCCGGTGAGAAGGAATTTGCCGCGGAAACGGGTAAACAAGGAATCGGCTTGGCAGTGGCCACCGGCTTGATAATCATCCTGGTTGGAATGCCGCTTTTCCCGGCAGTCCTGAAATTTATGGGTGCCAGCGGCGAAATCTATAAGATGTCCTATGATTATGTTTGGGTTATAATTTTAGCCGGCATCGTCAAATATCTCCTGCACGTTTTTGACGGTACCCTGCGGGGAGAAGGCAAAACCTCTGCTTCCATGCGCATGTTGCTTGTCGCCAGTGTCAGCAATATCATCCTTGATCCTTTTTTTATTTTCGGGCTTTGGTTTTTCCCCCGGTTGGAGGTAAAAGGTGCCGCTATCGCTACAGCCATCTCCTGGCTCATAGGCTGCCTTTATGCTCTTGATTTTTACCGGCGGGGCAAGGGTATTTTCAGCCTCGATTTCCGCCGTTTTGCCCTGCGTTGGCAACAGCTGAAAGAAATAATATCCGTTGGTGCGCCGGCATCGCTGAATCAAAGCTTTCTCTCTTTTTCTCTGCTGATTTTTAATTTTATTTTGATGCAGCTGCCCCAGGGAAACACTCTTGTAGCTGCTTTTGGAATCGGTTTTCGCGTCGAGGCCATTATGATCCTGCCACTGGTAGGTCTGGCTGCCGGAACGGTGATTATGTCAGGGCAAAATTACGGTGCCGGGAAATTGGAACGGGTAAAAGAAACTTTTATGGCGGGACGCAAATTCGTCTTTCAAATAATGATCCCCATGGGAATTTTAGTCATTATCCTGGCCCCTTACCTGATTAAAATATTCAGCATGGACAGTGACGTGGTAAGATTTGGCAGCCAATACTTCCGGCTTACAGCTCTGACTTATTGCTTTTTGGGCGCCGGTTTGCTGGCCAACTCTACTTTTCAAGGGATGGGCCGCGGCATTCCTCCTTTTATCAACATCCTTGTCCGACTGCTGATCTTTCAGGCAGCCGGAGCCAGCATTTTTACCCTTTTGCTTGGATGGGGAGCCTGGGGGGCTTGGGGAGCCGTTGCCCTGGCCAATGTCGGCTTCGGTATCATCAGTTCTCTTTGGATTATGAGCTATCTCACCAGGAAACTGGAAGAAGACGAGGAAAACATATCCGCAGATTTAATACCTTCGGGAAGAATTTTATAACAGCGGGGCTGATTAAAATTGCATTTGAGAAATTCTTGATTTTGCATGGGTGTGCTTTACAAAGCCATTTTACTGTTGTATAATTTGCAATGCAATCTATTGGTTTACCAGTATTAATTTAAGGGAACAGGCATGGAGAGATGGCCGAGTCCGGTTGAAGGCGCTCGACTCGAAATCGAGTAGCGGTTTGTAGCCGCTCGTGGGTTCGAATCCCACTCTCTCCGCCATAGTTTTTTTTAAAATAGGCTTGACCTGCGAATACGGATTTTCAACAAAAGATTTCGTGTTTGAGGGTCATTTCTTTTTTTATGCAGATAGTTTACTTACCCAGGAAAAGTTGCTTCGGCCTTAAGGCAGATAATAGGTACACAAAAGGTACGTCCCTATGTGTACTCTATGTGTACTTAGCGGCGGTTTTTGAAGAAGTTCTGCAGTAGGGCGGAGCATTTTTCTTTTAATACACCGCCTCGGATTTCCAACCGGTGGTTCAACCGGGGATCCGAGGTAATATTATAAAGGGATTCGACTGCTCCTCCTTTGGGATCTTTGGCTCCGTAAACAAGGCGCGATACCCGGGCCTGGACGAGAGCGCCGGCACACATGGGGCAGGGCTCCAGCGTAACGTAAAGCGTTGTTTCCAGAAGCCGCCAGCCACCCAAAAGCCTTCCCGCTTCCCGCAAAACCAGGATCTCCGCATGAGCTGTTGCATCTTTTAATTCCTCGCGGCGGTTATAATTTTGGGCAAGGATTTTACCGTCCCGGATTATTAGGGCACCAATTGGTACCTCGCCTTGCATGAAAGCCTCCCTGGCCAACCCCAAGGCTATATTCATGTAATGTTCATCATCTTTTTCCGGCATAAAAACACTCCTCTGATCCCTAAATAAAAGGGTGAATTTGCGGCCTTTAATTACAAATTTTACCTTGTTTTTCCTGATCATTATATCAGAAAAACATTGGCCAAACAAAAGTGCCACCGGCGTGGATCCGGCAGTTTGCTGTATGCAGGGTTCATAAAGTACCGGTTTTGTGCATAAAAACTTTAAAGAGTCTCGCTCAACAAGCCCGAAAACTTTTCATCCAATTTAAACACCTAGCTATTGGCACCAGCTATTTCTTTTAAGCATAGCCTATTATTAGACAGATGGGATTTTAGGTGGTTATGAGATGAAGAATTTGGGGCATGCAAGAAAAACAACAACTCTTTCCCGGCTTTTGCCGGGCCGGTGCGGCATTGTAAAGTCGTTGGAATCAGAAGGCCCTGACAGAAGAAGACTGTTGGATCTGGGGCTGGTGCCCGGCACGGTGGTAGAAGCCATACGCAAAAGCCCGGCCGGCGATCCTGTCGCCTACCAAATAAGAGGAGCTGTCATCGCCTTGCGCCGCGAACAGGGAGACAAAATTTTTCTTCTTCCGCTGTAGGTAATCCGAAAAATTGCTGCCGTTGTTGTAAAAGATTATTTGCAACTGTTCGAGCTAAACACAAATTGAAGGGGCAATAAAGCAGAGATAACGTCATGGCGGCAGGCGTGTTATTGCCATGGCAAATAAGATAATTCCAAAGATAGGGCAAAGGAGGTGCAGCCTGGTACAGCCTGGACTTTTCGTCCGCTAAATGTTGACGGCCGGCTAGAACTTTACATAAATCATCCCTGCTGCGTCAAGACAACGCCGGCAGCAGAATAACGATAACGTTTTTGGCATGCATTTTCAAAGATAGGCTTGTACCAGGCCTTGTTTTGGATCAAATTTACCAGATACCTTCCCATAATATTTGGCAGAACAACAATGATGCTTTTAATTTCACAGGGGGCGACTACCTCGCTGCCTTGGCCGGCAATCCCAATACGGGCAAAAGCACGGTTTTCAACGCTTTAACGGGTCTTAAACAACATACCGGAAACTGGCCCGGCAAAACCGTCATGCAAGCTTACGGAAATTTTCGCCACGAAGATAAAATGATAACCCTGGTAGACCTGCCGGGAACCTATTCTTTGTTGACCAATTCGCCGGAAGAAGAAGTAGCCCGGAATTTTATCTGTTTTGGCAGGCCGGATGTTACCATCGTTGTCGTTGATGCGACATGTTTGGAGCGCAACTTGAATTTCGTGCTTCAAGTCCTGGAGGTTGCCCCAAAAACTGTCGTCTGTCTAAATTTGATCGATGAAGCACGGCGTAAAAAAATTCAGATTGATCATTTGAAATTGCAAGAAAAATTGGGTGTGCCCGTAGTTCCAACTTCGGCGCGCTATGGCGAAGGGTTAGATAAACTTAAAAATACGGCCGCTTGGGTCGCAGCAGGCCGGATCAAGGTTAATCCCATGCAGGTTCGCTACGATGAAAGTATCGAAAATGCTATAGAAAAACTGGCAAGCAGGCTTGCCTCCATCTTTCAAAACAATATTGATAAACGCTGGGTTGCTTTGAGGCTCATGGAGGGCAACGGCGCGGTTATTTCCAGCATTCAAAATTACCTGAAAAGCAGGCAGGGGAGAAATTAATTTATGGGAATAACGCTGCACCACCAAGAAGAAAAAGCTTTAGGAAAGATTATCCGTAAAGCAGAGGAACTGCGCCGCCAGCAGGACGAAAACATACATGACAAAATAGTATCCACTATTTATGCAGAGGCGGAAATTTTATCCCGGGCCGTGGTTAGTTCCTCCGGCTCCAAAAGGGACTGGGATCGCCTAATAGATGATCTCGTAACCTCAAAGATCTTTGGTTACCCCCTCATGCTTCTTCTTTTGGGGATGGTATTTTGGATAACCATAATCGGGGCCAACTACCCTTCGGCCCTGCTGGCTGATCTTTTTTGGTGGTTGGAGGAAAGGCTTACGGCTCTTTTTCTGATCATGGGCGCTCCTTTATGGCTGCACGGGCTGGCCGTGCAGGGGATCTACCGGGGCCTGGCCTGGGTTGTGGCGGTTATGCTACCGCCTATGGCCATTTTTTTCCCTATATTCACCTTGTTGGAGGATTTGGGCTATCTGCCCCGGGTCGCTTTTAACCTGGACCGGATTTTCAAAAAGGTTGGTGCCCACGGCAAACAGGCCCTAACCATGTCTATGGGTTTTGGCTGCAACGCCGCCGGTGTGATCGCCGCACGTATCATTGATTCACCCAGGGAAAGAATGATTGCCATACTAACGAATAATTTTGTACCCTGTAACGGGCGGTTTCCCATCCTGATCATAATTTCTACAATGTTTGTTGGCACAAAAACAACATCCCGCTATGGAAACATTGCCGCTTCGGCTATGGTAATTGGACTTGTGCTCGTGGGCATCAGCGCAACATTTTTTGTTTCCTGGGCTCTTTCCAAAACCATACTTAAAGGAAAACCTTCTTTGTTCACCTTGGAGCTGCCCCCCTACCGGAAACCGCAGGTTGTTCAGGTAATTGCCCGCTCTTTTTTGGACCGCACTGTTTTTGTGCTGGGAAGGGCTGTCATCGTAGCGGCTCCTGCCGGTGCCATAATTTGGATTATGGCCAATGTCTTTATAGGCGATATCTCTTTTATAAGGCATGCTACCGGGTGGTTGGAGCCTTTTGGCCAGGCACTGGGTTTAGATGGGGTTATTGTGCTGGCTTTTTTGCTGGGGCTTCCCGCCAACGAAATCGTCATTCCCATCATGCTCATGTGTTATTTTTCTGCCGGGGCCATGCTGGAACTGGATAGCATCAGTGCCCTAAGAGATCTTTTGATCTTTCAGGGTTGGACCGGGCTTACGGCGTTAAACGTGATGTTATTTTCGCTGCTGCATTTTCCTTGCGGAACTACGCTTTTTACGATCGGCAAAGAAACCGGAAGTTTTAAATGGCCGGCGGTTGCAGCGGCAATTACCACTGCTATTGCTGTCGCCGCCTGTTTTTTGACCGCCCAGGCAGCCCGCCTTTTGGCCCTTGTTTGAAATAGCATATCCGGTTGGGATTTTAGAAAACACAGATGTTAAAGAAGGTGGTAAATATGAATTATTTAGCTCCCATGTTGCTGGCCATAGCCCTAAGCATCGATGGTTTCGCCGTGGGCCTGGCCTATGGAATAAGAAAAATCAAAGTAACTTTCCTGCCCACAATGCTTATAGTTTTATGTTCGGTCCCGGCCATGGCGTTTTCAATGTTTGCCGGCCAATTAGTCGCCAGCCTGATCCCTTTTCGCCTGGCCGGCGTTATCGGCGGCAGTATTTTAATGTTAATCGGGTTTTGGCAATTAATTGAGGGTTTAAAAAAATACAAGGATGATCCCATCTTACTTACAATAAATTTGAAAACATTAGGACTGGTACTGCAGGTCATACGTGAACCGGAAAACGCCGATGTGGACAGATCCGGCGACATTGATTATAAAGAAGCCCTGCTTTTAGGAGTGGCCTTAAACATAGATGTTGCGGGGGCTGGTTTAGGGGCTGGTATAGCCGGCTATTCCTTTCTTTTAATACCCCTTGTAACGACAGCCTTATTTTTAGCATTTTATGGTGGTTTATTTATCGGGAAGAAGTTTACCACAGGTTTTTTGGGCAAGAAAGGGTATATACTGCCGGGAATAATGCTGGTGTTTTTAGGGCTTATCAATATCATCCGCTAAATTAAAAGCACCCCGGGAATTTTTCCCCGAAGGGTGCTATTTTTCATGACCACACATAAGTATTAATCTTAAAACTTAGGCGATGTTGCTTTCTTCCTTGGCCCATTTTCTGATCTGTTCTTTTTTGGGAAATTTACCGGTAGCTTTGACCTCACCGTTAATGGCCAGTCCCGGCGTCTCTTGAACTTTAAACTTTTTTTCGATCATTTCCTTGTCCCATACTTTTGTCACGTCAATAAAAATAGGCAACCCGACCACTGCATCGATCGCCTTCATGGCCAGAGCCTCGCATTTTTCTATTTCAGGTTCCAAAACATGAATTGCTATCCGGCCTTCAGTTGATTTCCTACCCATATTAACCTCCTAAATTATAAATAATAAATAGTAATACTATCTCCGGGGCTTTGCTGCCCGAAAATTCCAGGAAACACAATCTTTATGACTTTGCGGATCATACCCCTTACGTGATTTCCCTATTCCCCCTTTCCTTTACCTGCAAATCCGTAATTTTTTTAATTTATTATATCATGATTTAAGTCTATTAACAAATTATTCGCCTATTCAAACCTTGTTACAGAATACTCTGTAAAATATGGCCACGCTTTCCTTTGTTTTCCCCATCTGCCGGTTTTCCGGTTTGTTGTATTTTGCCTGTTTTTAAATTATTTCCCTGCGTTTTAACACTTCCTCTATCCGGCCCAGCTTTTCAGAATTTAACCTGTAGCCATCAAACAGAGCACCCAGCTTTTCGCCGTGATCGTTTTCAATTCTAAAGACTGTATTTTCAACGGATACTAATCTTTGTTGAACTTCAGCCATATCTTTGGTAAGTATACCAACCTGGGCCGTAAGACCATCCACCCGAGACGTGAGGCCATCCACCCGAGACGTGAGGCCATCCACCCGAGACGCAAGACCATCCACCCGAGTCGTAAGACCATCCACCCGAGTCGTAAGACCATCCATCCGAGACGTGAGACCGTCCATTTGGGTTGTAAGTTTCGAAACTTGCCTGGCTATAATTTCCAACAATTCACGTTCAGTCATGGGCTCACTCCTTGCTTTTCTATTCTACTCTATTCTACACGATTGGTCTTTTTCCTGCCCCTGTACAGGAAAACACATTGCTATTTATTTTAATACAAAGGGCCGTTTACCGGAGGCTGTATAATGGCTAAGAATACATTTTTGGGGCATTACAGGAGAATTTTAAGGAAAAATGTTAGCCAAAAATAAATCCCCAAACAGAATTACACCAAGCGATCGCAAAATCATAAACTGCTTTTGTGTGTTACGTGTATGTTGCCAAGGCAAAAAGACAGAAAAAGAAACAAGATGGCAAGAAAAGGGAAACCCCATGAACAATGTGCTAATGGGTTGTTCATGGGGTTTTCGTTGGTACGCCCGGCAGGATTCGAACCTGCGACCTCCTGATTCGTAGTCAGTTACTCTATCCAGGCTGAGCTACGGGCGCATGTTATGGCGGAGAGAGTGGGATTTGAACCCACGAAACGAGGCTTAACTCGTTTAATCGCTTAGCAGGCGACCGCCTTCGACCAGCTCGGCCATCTCTCCACGTATGGTACTCTTTTGGCGGAGGGGGTGGGATTCGAACCCACGGCTCTTTCGAGTCACCGGTTTTCAAGACCGGCTCCTTAAACCGCTCGGACACCCCTCCCAGGGCTTTCTGATTATAACATATTTAAGATAATAAAGTCAATAATGGCTCAACCAAGATCCTGCCACAAAGTAAATGGTAGAGCATATAAAAAACACGCCGAAGACTATCAGATTACTATGCCATCCGGGCAAAACAAAGAATCTGGGAAAACAATTGCATCACTTGCCTAATTTAGGATTCTTCACTTCGGTCAAAGGATTTCGACTGATGAATTCGCTCCGCATTATTCCCTGGTTGGCCGGATAACACCGGGATGGGAGGGCGGGAAATAGGGCCTTAGCACCTCGGGAATGATCACGCTGCCGTCTTGCTGTTGGTAATTTTCCAGGATCGCCGCCAGCGTTCTGCCAATAGCCAATCCCGAACCGTTTAAAGTATGGATAAATTCTGCTTTGGCCCCGGCAGCGGGACGATAACGTATCCCGGCACGCCGGGCCTGGAAGTCACGGAAATTACTGCAGGAGGAAACTTCCCGGTAGGCTTGGTAAGACGGAAGCCATATTTCCAAATCGTATTTTTTGGCAGCAGCAAAACCCAGATCCCCGGTACACATGAGCATTACCCGGTAGGGTATCTTCAGAAGCTGCAGCACTTTTTCAGCATCATTTACCAGTTTTTCCAGTTCTTTGCCGGAATCCTGGGGCAGTGAAAATTTTACCAGTTCCACCTTATTAAACTGGTGCTGTCTGATAAGCCCCCTTGTGTCCCTTCCATGGGCGCCGGCTTCGGCGCGGAAACAAGCGCTGTAGCCAACGTAGTACAAAGGCAGCTGCTCCGCGGGTATAATTTCCTCGCGGTGCAGATTGGTTACCGGCACCTCAGCGGTGGGAATCAACCAGTAATCCGTCCCGGCCACATTAAAGGCATCTTCGGCAAACTTGGGTAGCTGGCCGGTGCCCACCATGCTCTGGCTGTTCACCAAAAAGGGAGGAAAAATCTCCTTGTAGCCATGTTCGGCAGTGTGTAAATCCAGCATGAAATTGATCAGAGCCCGCTCCAAACGGGCGCCTTCTCCTTGGTAAAAGACAAAACGTGAACCAGTGGTTTTACCTGCACGGGGAAAATCCAGGATGCCCAAAAGTTCGCCGATATCCCAGTGGGCTTTGGGAGTAAAGTCAAATCGCGGGGTATCCCCCCAGCGGCGCACTTCAACATTTTCTTCTTCCGTCAGGCCGATAGGGACCTCGGGATCGGGCATGTTGGGTATCTGCAGCAGTATCTGTTCCAGGTTTGTTTCGGTTTTCTTGAGCTGTTCATCCAGGGCCTTAATGCGCTCGCTGACAGAACGCATCCTTTTTACAAGTTCTTTTTCCAAATCTTTTGCATCGTCACTTTCAATTTCGAGCTGGTAACTTTTCAAAAGTTCCTTATCGATCCGTCCTTCTTTTTTTAAACGCCCCACTTCCCTGGAAACGGTATTGCGCTGATTTTTCAAGGCTTCCACTTCTTGAAGTATATCACGCCGCCTCAAATCCAGTTTTAGGAAGGTCTCCAAATCTGCTTTTTCTCCCCTGATGCTGACAGCATGGCGCACGGCATCCATATTTTCACGAACAAAACGAGGATCCAACATTCAGTATCACACCTACTTATCGTTTTAAACTTGGGTTCCGATAAAACCTTGAAACCCCAGGTTTTTGATCAATTATATACAATTTTAACACACTTATTGGCCGGCTACATCTCCTGCGGTGCTTCGATTCCCAAAAGCTTTAACCCATTGTGCAAAACAACCTGGACGCCTTTGATCAACGCAAGCCGGGCCCGCTTTAATTTTTGTTCAGCTGTAAGCACGGGGCAGTTATGATAAAATCTGTTGAAATCCCTGGCCAGATCAACCAGGTAGCGTGCCAGGTAGGAAGGACGGCAATCTTGTGCTGCACGGCCGATTTGTTCCTGAAAACGAGACAGGGTTATAAGAAGCTGTTCCTCCTCCATAGAATCTAAAAAACCTATTTCCGTAAGGATGGGAAAATCATCTTTCAAAGGGAATAAAATATTTTCACCTTCGGATTCAGCCTTTCTGAAGATACTGCAGATCCTGGCATGCGCGTATTGGATATAGGGGGCTGTTTCCCCGGAAAAATCGAGCACTTTATCCCAATCGAATTCGATATCTTTAACTCGATCGTTGATTAAATCCCCAAAGATGACCGCACCCAAACCGACCATGTGCGCTGCCTTTTCCTTCCGCTGTAAATCGGGATTTTTTTCCCTGATAATGCTATGTGCGATCTTTGTCGCCCTGTTAAGGACATCTTCCAGAAGAATTACACGGCCCTCCCGGGTTGACATTCGCCCATCTTCGAAATGAATCAACCCAAAGGGAACGTGGAAGCAATTTTGGGCCCAAGGGTAACCCATTAGCTCCAAAATTTTAAAAAGCTGCTGAAAATGAAGGGTCTGCTCAGATCCTACAACATAGTATATCTTATCAAAGCGATACTGTTCGTATCTATAAATGGCGGCCGCCAAATCTCTTGTTATATATAGAGCAGCACCGTCTTTTTTGCGAAGCAGGCAGGGAGGCAGCCCATGGGGTTCCAGATCCGCTATCAATGCCCCTTCGCTTTCCTTGGCCAGCCCTTTTTCTTGGGCCATCCGAATAGTTTTTTCCAGTAAAGGATTGTAGAAACTTTCGCCTTTGTATGAATCAAATTGTATTCCCAAGAAGTTGTAAAGTCGTTTAAAATCTTCTAAGCTTAAAGCCCGGAAATTCTTCCAGATCTGGACAGCTTCTTCGTCATCCATTTCCAGGTTCCGAAACCAGAGGCGGGCTTCTTCTTCCAAATCGGGGTTTTCTTCCGCCTCCTTATGAAAAAGTACGTAAAGTTCATAGAGATAGCGCACGGGATCTTTTTCCAGGCGGGAGCTGTCGCCCCATTTACGGTAAGCCACGATTAATTTGCCGAACTGCGTGCCCCAATCCCCCAGGTGATTTATCCCTATTACGCGGTAGCCCAAATTTTCATAAAGACGGTAAAGAGAGTTTCCGATCACCGTAGAACGCAGGTGACCTATGCCAAAAGGTTTGGCAATATTTGGAGCGGAGTAATCAATGACGATGGTTTGACCCTGCCCCTCCTCGCTGCGGCCGTATGCAAAATCTTGTTTCGCAATTTCCATTGAAAGCCTGAAAAACAGGTGCGGCCGGTGTACATAAAAGTTGAGGTACGGTCCCACGCTTTCCACTTTTTTTAGGTATTCTGTTGGTTCTATGCGGCCGGCCAGTTCGGAGGCAATGGCCTGAGGCGACTTTTTTAAAGAACGAGCCAATATAAAACAAGGAAAAGCATATTCCCCCAACCCGGGTTCCGGAGGTATCTCCAACGATGAAGCAGCCTTCGCCGGATCTAGGCCCGTAAGCGAAGATAGCAACAAACCAATTTTTTCTTTGAAAACAAGCAAGCTATATCACTGTCCTTTATCTATTGTAGCGCTTAGGCAGCCGAATTTACAGTGCCACTAGGCAACCATTTCATTTATTCTATATTAAGCCCGGCCGAAAAACAATGTCGCGGGTGGAATCGGCCGGGCAGACCGCCGGAAGCCTGCGCCTGAACCGTAGAACTTCCCGAGCTGAACACCCTAAGCTTCATCTGCGGCAAAAGCTGCATACCCCCCATTTACTCAGGATTCAAATAAAAAGGCTCGCTGTATTCCAAAACCGTCGAAGGATAGCCTTCCGGCGGTTCCCAGGGCTCACCTTCTATGAACAAAACAACGCGATCCTGCTGGAAATTGCTGCCCAGGGTTAACAAAACAGAATCCAAGAAAAGCGATGCCAGTGCTTTTTCCTCGGGGCTGCCCTCCGGTGGAAACAGCTTGGCCAAAGATTGCCCCCAGTCCAAGATAATTTCCTTATTGGTGATCCTGATATCTTTCAACTCCGGCGCCACCGGTAGAAAACGTCTGCTTTCCTCCAATAGAATTTTGAGCAGATCCTGGGCCGTATTAAACCTGCTTCCCAATTGGATGGCCTCACGGGGGAGCAAAAAGAAGCGCTTACCGGAACGATAAGGAATATAGAGCATCGTTTTGTTTTTAACCGGTGAACGGGAGGGAAAAACATCGTTGATAATAACACCTTCCATTCCAAAGATTCGGGCACTGCTTCCTTCTATTAGAAAACGCACCCCTTCCACGGAGGGAAATTGGGAGGCGGTAAGGATCAATGAATCAATTATGCCCCTGTTCTGCTTGGAATCGCCCAACCGACTAAGATCTTCGGGAAGATCGAGCACAGCAATACCATCCTGCAGGGTTACTTTGATATGAGTATCCTTGGGAATCGTACGGGAAAGGCCGCTTTGACGGCAGGGGCCCTTTATGAGTTCGCTGACGGCAGCCTGCAGGGGTGCCTGGGTACTTTTAATACAGCGGCTTACAGGTACCAATCGCAAAGCATATTCATCATAAAAATAAAGCGTTATATACTGTTCCTCGTCAGCACAGCTAAAAACCACGGGGCGGTACAATTCCTCAGCATGTTCGGGTGCACTGCCCCCGGATAGCTCTGTTTCCTGCAAAAGGCCGTAGACAGGCATATCCAGTATAAAGATATTTCCTTCATTTCCCGCCAACGCCAAAATGTTTCCATCCCGGGAAAGTGAGATTTTTTCAATGCGGCTGGCCATCCCTGTTTCCTGCAGGACATCTCCGTTTTTGTTAAGAACGAGGACCTTGCTGAAATCCTCGCTGTACTCCTGCCAAGAAGAAGCTACGATCCTGTCTCCAAACCGGGAGGCCTGTAAAAGAGAGCCGCTCGGTATTTTCTTTTCCCAGGACAGGGAACCCTTTCGGCAAAATACAAAAAGGTTGTTGCCGGCACCGGGAAAAGCGCTGTAAGCCAACACATGTTCCCCCGCCTCTGTCAGCTCCAAAGAAGTAATTTTAGAACTTAAAGGATGGCGCCAAAACAGGCCGGGGGAAGTTCCTTTTTCTGTTTTTAGGTTGTAAAGGGATAAAACATTGTCGTTATAAATAGCAGCAAACTCCCCATCCTTGGAAACTGCGGATACAGCAGCCTCCTTTTCCCAGAAAACTTCTCCGTTTTTAAAGACAACAAAGACATTTTTACCTTCTTTTTCCAGAGAACAGTATACTATGTTTCTCTCCGAAACATAATCCAGCTGCAGAAGCGGCCCTGTTTCTCTCTCCCAGAGCGGGGTTCCCCACTGATCCAGAGCATAGAGCTTGTACACGTCGTTTTCGTCTTTAACGGAGATAACCAAAAAATTGCTATATGGGGAGAGGGCTATGTGACAGATAGCGCCCGGGAAATTTTTTTTCCAGATAACCTGGCTGTCTCTATGCAAGAAATACACTTCACCGCAGTCGGTTCCCACAGCAATATAATAACCACTGTCGGAAAGTTCTGCGGCAACAGGAAGGCCTTCAAAAACAACCTCCCATTTGAGCCGGCCCTGATCGTCTAACATATGGATTGAACGGGCATCGGAGCTGAAAAGAATATCATCACCGGAGCTGGAGATATCTAAAGCATAGATATTCATCTCCGGATCCACCACGGAAAAGCGCCCTCGGACAAACATATCTTCCCCTGCATTTTCCAGGCCGGTAACTACAGGCTCCACCGGATCCACCGGGGAAACAGGAGACGCCGGTGAACAGGAGCTGGATAAAAAGAGCAGAAGCAGCAAAAAAATAGGTATGCTGGGTCTAAACGCACATTTTCTCACCATCTGATCAGGATCGGATTTTCTATAAAAAATCCGCTTATTGATCTTTTTTATTGCCCTGCACAGTTTGTTAAAAGCCATATTACCCCTTCTCTATTGGCAGATAAACGGGACTTATTTCTTTGGCATTTTCCTCCTGGGGTCTTTCCGTTTCATCTTTGCAGTGTTGTATGGCGGGATCTACGGGAAGAGTAAAGAAGAAAGTACTGCCCAGGCCTTCCTTGGTTTCCAGCACACCTATTGATCCGCCGTAATGCTCCACTATTTCCTTGCAGATACTAAGCCCCAGTCCTGTCCCACCAAGGTAGCGTGAGCGGGCTTTATCCACTCGGAAAAAGCGATCAAAAAGGTATGGCAAAGCATCTGCCGGTATGCCGCAACCCGTGTCCTGTACCGTGATAATCACTTGTTCCGGTCTGTTTTCAACACTGAGCTTCAACCAACCGCCATCAGGTGTATATTTAATAGCATTATCCAAAAGGTTAAAGAAAACTCTCTTTAGATCATCGGGGGAAACATATAGATAGGGAAGGTCTGCGGGTATCTCCGAAAAAAGCTTTAGCCCTTTACGCTTTACGCGGGGGCAAACCAGATCCAAGATATCTTCCAGAAGGGCCTTTAAGGGTAAAATTTCCCGTTTATCAGCAACCTCCTGTTTCCTGGTAAGCTCCAGAAGATCTTCCACCAGATAGATCAAGCGCTGGGTTTCATGGTTTATATCCTCCAGAAATTCTTCTTGTTCTTCCTTGCTTAGTTCGTAGTTTTGCATTGACTGCAGGCAGATGTGGATTGAGGACAGGGGTGTCCTTAACTCATGGGAAACATCGCCCACAAAGCGGGTCAGGCGCTGGTTCATTTCCTTGAGCTTGGCAGCCATGATATTGAACTGTTGGGCTAAGCGGCCGATCTCATCGCCAAAACTAACCGGTATCCGTTGGTCCAGGTTGCCCTCGGCAATCTGCTGAGCGGCAGCAGTCAGTACTTTGATGGGTTCCGTCAGGTGATGGGCAAAGAGAACCACGAGCAAACCGGCGAAAATCATGGAAACCAGGGTAGAAACAACAAGAAAGCGGCGTACTGCCGCCAGGGTTTGATAAACGGGTTTGAGGGAGGAAGAAAGGAAAACCGCGCCAAGCGAACTTGCACCTTCTTGTACGGGCACCGAGACCTGCAGGACCCACTGGTCCGAAAGTTTGCTGTATTGTATGCTGCGCCCGATTTTTCCTTCCAGTGCTGTTTCAACTTCTTCCCGTTCCATCATCGCGCCCAAAAGTCCCCCTACGCGCAGCGAATCGCCCACTACTGTCTTCTGAGGATTTACAATGATGACCCGGGCATCGATCTGCCGGCTAAAATTTTCGGCGACATTGCTTAAAAGAACGGCATCAGCGCCATCCCGAAGGTAGGAAGCAATAAATTCGGCCGTTAGTTTGCCGGTCTGTTCCAGATTTTCTTCTGCAGAAGAAAGATAGTATTTTTCAAGCATATTTAATAGAATAATTCCCGTAGCCAGCATAACTGCGGCAATAAGCAGTAAATATGTTATTGTCATGCGCAGGCGGATGCTGTTAAACATTATAAACCTTCAAACCTCTCTAAATTTATAGCCGATACCCCATACGGTAAGGATCAAGCCGGGATCTGCCGGGAATTCTTCTACTTTTTCCCGCAAATGCCTTATATGCACATCAACGGTGCGAACATCCCCTTTGTAATTTTCGCCCCAGATTTCTTTTAACAGCTGTTCGCGTGAATAAACTTTGCCGGGGTTGGAAGCCAAAAAGACGAGCAGGGCATATTCCCTGGCGGTAAGGGCTATCCTGCGACCCTTGATCGTTACTTTGCGTTTAAGGGAATCTATTTGCAAATCGCCCGCTTTTATAAATTGTGCCCCAACCTTTGCCTGCGACACCGTCCGGCGCAAAATAGCCCGGATGCGGGCCAAAAGCTCCCGGACGTTAAAAGGTTTGGTCATATAATCGTCGGCCCCCAGCTCCAGCCCCAAAATCTTGTCAATATCTTCATCGCGGGCAGTAAGCATAATAATGGGGACGTCGGAGTTCCTGCGGATGCTGCGGCATACCTCAAAACCGTTGATTTTAGGAAGCATAAGATCGAGGATGACGAGATCCGGTTTTTCCGCAGGCATTGCTCTTAGGGCTTCTTCCCCGTCAAAAGTTGTCACTACGCTAAATCCTTCTTTTTCCAAATTAAATTTTAAGGCTTTGGCCAGAGTTTTTTCATCCTCTACAAGAAGGATTTTTTTCTTCATCAGCTGAGATCCCCTCACTAACTAAATTTTTGGATCAGTTTTTTTCTTGGTGCCCTGCCTGCCGGGAAGCGACAATTTTCTTATGTGCAGCCATAACCTGCTGGATATCTTCCCAAACGGGCCTTTTTTTCTTAGGGTCGCGCAACAGCGCCGCGGGATGAAATGTAGGCATAGCCATGCGGCCTCCTATTTCATGCCAGTTTCCCCGCTCTTTGGTTATGCGAAAGTCGGGTTTGAGCAAAACTTTGCTGGCCACGGCCCCCAGGCAGATGATAATAGGGGGGTCGATCAGTTCTATCTGTTTTTGCAACAGGGGATAGCAAGCCTCGATCTCATCGCGCTGGGGCTGACGATTACCGGGCGGGCGGCATTTGACAATATTGGCAATATATATTTCTTCCCTGGACCATCCGGCGGCGGCAAGAATACGATCCAGAAGCCGGCCCGCCGCACCCACAAAAGGATGTCCCAGACGATCTTCTTCGGCGCCCGGGCCTTCACCGATAAACATTATATCTGCCCGGGGGCTGCCCTCGCCAAAGACTACGTTTTTGGCGCTTTGGCGCAGAGGGCAGCGACGACACTGTAAGCAAAAAGCGCGCCATTGTTCCAGAGTGTCGATCTCAGCGGATTTTTTCGCAAATTCCAATACCGAATCCTCCACAAATAAGCACTCCTCCGTTAGCGATCAATTAAAAAGAAAGGGGAACCCCTTTCTCCTGTTCAATTTTGCTGCTGCTTGTTACGTTGTTACGTCCCTCTAATCTGCATGCGCTCTGTATCATCTAAAAGCTTGATATCCATGCCAGGCATAGCCTCTCCCAAACCACGGGAGATAGAAGCCAGGCGTTCAGGATCTTCATAGTGTTGCGCAGCCTCGACGATAGCACGCGCTCTTTTTTCCGGATCGCTGGATTTAAAAATCCCGGAACCGATGAAAATTCCATCAGCACCCAATAGGAGCATCAAGGCAGCATCGGCAGGAGTGGCAATCCCCCCCGCTGCAAAATTGATGACGGGAAGGGCACCCAGCTTTTTCACTTCCAGGACCAGTTCAAAAGGAGCACCCGATTCTTTGGAGAAAGACATCAGTTCTTCTTCGGGGGCATTTTGCAGGCGACGGATTTCGCCCATCACGCGGCGTATATGCCTGACTGCCTCCACCACGTCGCCGGTTCCGGGCTCGCCTTTGGTGCGAAGCATAGAGGCACCTTCGCCGATACGACGCAAGGCTTCCCCCAAATTCCTACATCCGCAAACGAAAGGTACTGCAAATTCACGCTTGTTGATGTGAAAATCTTCATCTGCAGGGGTAAGGACCTCGCTTTCGTCAATATAATCAACACCTAAGGCCTCTAATATCCGGGCTTCGGCAAAGTGCCCGATCCGGCATTTGGCCATAACAGGAATGCTTACCGCGTCGATAATACTTAAAATTCTTTCGGGATCGGCCATGCGCGCCACACCACCGACCGCCCTGATATCAGCCGGGACCCTTTCCAGGGCCATCACCGCAACCGCCCCGGATTCCTCGGCAATCTTGGCCTGCTCCTCGTTAGTTACATCCATGATTACACCGTTTTTTATTTCCACGGTTTTATCTTTTGCAACCATAACCATATCACCTCCGGTAGGTTATTCCTCGCTTGTTTCGGAATTCTTAGCTTTTATTTATTTTACTACATATTAATTTAATACACAACAAGCGTTTCCGAAAAGGGGTACAACGGGGTAAAGGCAGGCCTTAAATTTCGCCGGCGGGGGAATACCTTGTTAAAAGTTTCTTTTTGAGGCGGTGCTTTTCCAAGGCGATCTCTATAAGTCTGTCAATGAGCTCGGAATAGGAAATCCCGCTGGCTTTCCACAGTTTGGGGTACATGCTAATCTTTGTAAACCCGGGAATGGTGTTGATCTCGTTTACATAGACCTTATCTTCCTGTTCCTGGTAAAAGAAATCGATGCGCCCCATTCCGCTGCATTCTACAGCGAGAAAAGCCTTTATAGCATAATTTTTAATTGTATTTTGCACCTCCGGCTTCAAAGGGGCCGGTATGATAAGACGCGAACTATCATCGATATATTTGGCGTGATAATCGTAAAATTCGGCGCCGGGTATAATCTCGCCGGGAAGGGATGCTATGGGTTTGGCATCCCCTAAAACACTGCATTCAATTTCACGGCCATGGATAAAAGCCTCAATAATGATCTTGTAATCATAGCGCAGCGCCTTTTCGATAGCGGCAATAAGCTCCCTTTTGTCGGCGGCCTTGCTGATGCCCACACTCGAACCCAGGTTTGCAGGTTTGACAAAGCAAGGATAACCTAATTTTTCTTCAATCTCTTTTATAAGTGCCTTTTTATTTTCGTTCCACTCCCGGAATTTAAAATAAAGGAAATCGCCGATGGGCAATCCCCAATGCTGGAAAAGTATTTTCATAACGACCTTATCCATCCCTACGGCAGAAGAAAGTACTCCGGCACCGACATAGGGTATACCGGCCAGCTCCAACAACCCTTGCACTGTGCCATCTTCTCCATAGGGTCCATGCAGCACCGGGAAGACGGCATCAAGAGGTAGAAACTTATGCTCCGGGCCTTCACGTTCAAGAAGTATAAGGCCGGGGTTTGTAGGATCGGTAATCAAAGAAGCAAAAAAACTGTTTCCCGGAATATTTTTTTCTCGCAAAGTTTCCAGGGGATCTCCCCCTGCCAGCCAACGGCCGTCTTCAGTTATGCCTATGGGAACAATTTCGTATTTGCTTTGGTCCATGGCGGCGATCACCGCAGCTGCAGATAGCAAAGAGATGGCATGTTCGCTCGATTGCCCTCCAAAAAGAACGCCAACCTTTAATCTTTTTCCCAAGGCCGGGGCCTCCTTTTGATTTTTTATGTATGTAGGTGATGAGGCTCCCCGGCTTTCCCGGGGAGCCTTCTGTTTTTGTTTTGGTACCGCGCTGCTTTAATTTCCTTCTTTTTCTTCACTGGCAGCGGCAATAATTTTTTCAGATTCCTGGTGGGGGACCTCTTCATAATGAGAAAATTTCATGGTAAAAGAGCCCCGGCCCTGTGTCATGGAACGCAAGTCTATGGCATAGTCGAACATCTCGGCAAGAGGAGCTTGCGCTTTGATTACCTGCAAGCCTTCCCCGGGCACCATTCCTTGGATGCGCCCTCTTCTGCTGTTGAGATCACCCATGATATCGCCCATGAAATTTTCCGGGACGGTTACTTCTACATCCATAACCGGTTCCAGTAATACCGGATCTGCTTCTTCAATAGCACTGCGCAGTGCCATGGATGCTGCAATCTTAAATGCCATCTCCGAAGAGTCTACGGTATGGTAGGAGCCATCGTACAGGGATACTTTGAGATCTACTACCTGGTATTTGGCCAAATTTCCTTCTTCCATGGCCTCTACGATGCCTTTTTCCACCGCCGGGATGTACTGCCGGGGAACAACGCCCCCCACGATTTTGTCTTCAAAAACAAAACCTTCCCCGCGCGGCAGAGGGGATATCTCTATAAAAACATGCCCGTATTGACCGCGGCCCCCGCTTTGTCTTTTGTATCTTCCTTCTTTTTTGGCGCTTCGGCGAATGGTTTCCCTGTAGGGCACTTTTGGTGTTTTAAGATTGACCTCCACGCCAAATTTACTGGACAGTCTCTCGACGATAACGCCCAAATGAGCATCCCCCATACCGGAAATTATAATTTCTTTTGTTTCCGTATTTCTCTCTACTTTGAAAGTGGGATCTTCATCCAGAAAACGCGTCAGTCCTGCACTGACCTTCTCCTCATCGTCTTTGGATTTGGGTTCTACGGCAAAGGAAATTACCGGTTGGGGAAAATCTATGGCTGGAAAAATAACAGGGCTGTTTTTATCGCCAAGGGTATCTCCGGTGGCCGTCGCCGACAATTTAGCTACGGCCCCAATATCTCCGGCTATAATTTGATCCGTTGGGATCTGGTTTTTGCCCCTCATGAAGAAAAGGGAGCCTATGCGCTCGGCTTTGTCTTTATTAAAATTATAAATTTGAGAGTCGGCTTTCAGCGTCCCGGAACAAACGCGAAAATAGTTTACCCGCCCCACATAGGGGTCGGCAAGGGTTTTGAATACCAAAACAGAAGGAGATTCATCCTTATCGGCCTCCTTGACTACCTCCTCTTCATCTTTACCCGGAAGAACACCCACAATCGGCGGCCTATCCGCCGGCGAAGGCAGGTTGCTTGTTATCAGATCGAGCAGGGGCTGGGTACCGTAATTCATCGTTGCCGAACCGCATAAAACTGGAACGATCTTGCCTTCTAGGATACCTTTGCGCAAGGCTTGGTTGATCTCATCTTCGCCTATGGGCTCTTCTTCAAGATATTTTTCCATGAGATCATCGTCGGATTCGGCAGCTGCCTCGACAAGCGTCTCCCTGAGGCCCTGCGCTTTATCCGCAAATTCTTGCGGTATTTCCTCTTCCTTAAAAGAAAGTCCGGTTTCCCCTTCATAAATGATGGCCTTCATTTTCACCAGATCGATTACACCCTTGAATGAACCCTCCTGCCCCAAAGGAAACTGCAATGGGAAAACTTTAAGGCCAAAAAATTCGCGAAGCTGTTCCATAACCTTATCGTAATCAGCATTTTCCCTATCGATCTTATTAATAAAAATAAGGCGCGGCAGGTTATAATCATCGGCATAAGCCCAGACTTTTTCCGTCCCCACCTCTACGCCGGAAGCTGCACAAACCACAATAACGGCACTATCAGCCACGCGCAAAGCTCCCTGTACTTCGCCCATAAAATCAAAAAACCCGGGCGTATCGAGAAGGTTCACCTTTACTTCATTCCACTCCAAAGGAGCAAGAGAAGTGCTGATCGTGATTTGACGTTTGATCTCGTCGGGATCAAAATCGGTGATTGTGTTTCCGGAATCTACTTTTCCCAGGCGTTTAATTGCTCCCGAAGTATAAAGCATCGCTTCGGCAAGGGAGGTTTTGCCCGCACCTCCGTGTGAAATCAGAGCTACATTACGAATTTGCTCAGTGCCAAAATCTTTCATATTTACCCGGTTCCTTAAGAACGTTAAATTCCAAGTGCCGGGTTAACACCTCCTTCTTAATGCATTCTACTTGCTTTTTGCCCAATTTATGCACGTTTTTCTAAACGTTCCCTCAAAATCAGGGTTCTTCAATCGTTTCTTTCTCATTGTCCATCTTTAATAAAATTTATAAGCCCCCCTGCTGAAATGATTTCCTGCATAAAAGGGGGAAAAGGTACTGCCGAAAATATGCGCCCGCTGGAACTTTCCGTGATTTCCCCTTTTTCCAGGTTTATTTCCACTATCTGCCCCTCTTTTAAAAATGCGGACGCCTCCTCAGATTCTAAAATAGGAAGGCCAATGTTGATCGCATTCCGGTAAAAAATACGGGCAAAGTTTTTAGCAATCACACAGGCAATGCCTGCTTCTTTGATAGCTAGAGGGGCATGTTCGCGGGAACTCCCGCAGCCAAAGTTACTCCCGGCAACGATGACGTCACCGCGCGATACCTTCCCGGAAAAAGAAGGATCGGCATCCTCCATACAGTGTAACGCCAGTTCACTAGGAACGGAAACATTGAGATAGCGGGCCGGTATAATGGCATCTGTATCAATATCATCTCCAAAAATCCATACTTTACCTTTTATTTGGCCCAATCAATTCACCTCCCCAAGTTCCCGGGGATGGATGATTTCCCCTGCCAGCGCTGAAGCGGCTGCTACAGCCGGACCTGCTAAATAAACCTGGCTTTGGGGGTGCCCCATCCTTCCTTTAAAATTGCGGTTGGTAGTGGCCACGGCTACCTCCCCTTCGGCCAGGATGCCCATATGCCCTCCCAGGCAAGGGCCGCATGTCGGTGTGCTGACCGCTGCCTCTGCCTCGATAAAGATCTCCAGAAGTCCTTCGCGCAGGGCCTGCAGATAGATGGCCTGGGTAGCGGGAATAACGATAAGGCGCACCCGTGAATGAATTCTCCGTCCTTTCAAAAGTGCCGCGGCTTGTCGCAAATCTTCAATTCGCCCGTTGGTGCAAGAACCAATCACAACCTGATCTATTTTTGTTCCGGCCACCCGGGAAACGGGGCGGGCATTGGCCGGGCTGAAAGGAACAGATACCTGGGGTTCCATTTCATCTACATTCCAACGAAATTCTTGCTGTACAGCGGCATCTTCGTCGCCAAGAACGGCTTCATATGGTCTTTTGGCGCGGCCCTGCAAGTAGCGGGCCGTAGTATCGTCAGGCGGTATCAGGCCGGCCTTGGCTCCGGCCTCTATGGCCATGTTGGAGATCGAAAAGCGGCCGTCCATACCCAACCCTGCTATAACCGGGCCGGTAAATTCCAAGGCGGCATATCTCGCTCCGTCTGTCCCCAGCTGCCCAATAGTATATAAAATAAGGTCTTTGCCGCTTGTCCACGGTGGTAATCTACCCTCAAAAACAATTCTGATCGTAGGCGGGACTTTAAACCAAAGCTCCCCTGTAGCCATGACGGCCGCAAGATCAGTGCTTCCTACACCGGTGGCAAAGGTGCCCAGAGCACCATAGGTGCAGGTATGTGAATCAGCTCCGATTATCAGCTCTCCCGGTAAAGCCAGGCCCAGTTCCGGTAAAAGAGCATGTTCTATACCCATACGCCCAACTTCATAGTAGTGTACAATCTTTTGCCGGCGGGCAAATTCGCGCACGAGTTTGGCCTGTTCTGCAGACTGAATATCTTTATTTGGAGTAAAATGGTCCGGAATAAGAGCGATGCGCTCCTGATCAAAAACTTTTTCCACACCAATTTTATTAAATTCGTTAATGGCCACCGGCGCGGTAATGTCGTTACCCAAGGCCATATCTACTTTGGCGTTGATCAATTCACCGGGGTAAACTTTTTTCTTTCCGGCAGCCTTGGCCAGTATTTTTTCAGTCATGGTCTGGCCCATCGTTTTCGCCTCCCCTCAACTTTCTAGATAAACCTTTGGTTTGAATAGGTGTGCTTAAAACCAGGCGGGTGATTCTATTTTACTATAAAACCTTTAACTTGTATATGTTTGACTGCCCGGAGCGGCTTTTTGCCCCATATGAAGATAAATAGCCGCCTGGAAAACAGGCGGTCAATATAAAATTGCTGCTTAAGGCAGGTTGGTAAACTTCATTAATACAATGAAGTCGACAGTTCGTTGTTTTATAATATTATTATATTTTCATATCGCATGTAACTTTGCTGCCCCTTAACAAAGATATTTTTCCTGTACAGGCTATCTCTTTGATGCCAAATTCCTGCATCATTGTCAAGAAAGCCTGCAGCTTCTGTTCGCTTCCGGTTAGTTCTATGATCATGGAATCCGGGGACAGATCGATAATTTTGGCCCGGAAAGTGTCGGCCATCTGCTGTATTTCGCTGCGCCGGCCGGGTTCCGCTTTGACTTTAACCAATATCAATTCGCGTTCCACGGCAGGTTCATCGGTTAAATCGCTTACTTTAAGGACATCGATCAGTTTGTTGAGCTGCTTGACAATTTGTTCTACCGTCAAGGGATCTGCATCCACGGTGACAGTCATGCGGGAAACTCCCGGCTCCACTGTCCGACCCACTGCAATATTTTGGATGTTATAGCCCCTGCGGCTAAAAAGCCCCGATACTCTGGTCAGTACTCCGGAACGATCTTTTACCAATATGGCCAGGATTCTTTCCATATTACTCACCCCCGATCATTTCGACGATAGAAGTACCGGGAGGCACCATGGGCAGAACATTTTCCTCGGGATCCACCTGAAAATCGATCACAACCGGTCCCGGTATTTCGAGCGCTTTTTTGATGGTTGCCGCCGTTTCTTCCGCTTTGGCAACACGGAGGCCTTTGGCACCGTAAGCCTCGGCCAGTTTCACAAAATCGGGACTGCCGTCCAGTGAAGTATGCGCATAGCGGCTTCCATAAAAAAGTTCCTGCCATTGCCGCACCATACCCAAATATTTATTATTAATGATGGCTATTTTTACAGGAATATTATAATGAACAGCGGTGGCAAGTTCCTGAGAATTCATCTGAAAACTGCCATCCCCGGCGAAGCAAATAACTTGTTTTTCGGGGAAGGCAACCTGCGCCCCAATGGCAGCGGGCAGGCCAAAACCCATCGTTCCCAACCCGCCTGAAGAGATGAGGGTACGGGGTTTTTGGGAACGGTAATACTGTACGGCCCACATCTGGTGCTGGCCGACATCGGTGGCAACTATGGCATTACCTTCGGTCAAGCGGTAAAATTCCTCGATCACAAACTGCGGTTTTAAATAATCTCCCGGCTCCTGGCTGTAATGCAACGGTTTGGAGGTTTTCCATTCCAGAACGTTGGCACACCACTTTTTGGCATTAGTTTTCTCTACGGGTTGCAGTCGCCTCAACAGTTCTTTTAAAACAAGCTTACAATCCCCTACGATGGGAATCTGCACAGAAATGTTTTTGCCTATCTCCGCCGGGTCAATATCTATGTGAATAATTTCGGCCCGGGGGGCAAAATCTTCCAGCTTTCCTGTTACGCGATCGTCGAAGCGCACGCCTACGGCTATAAGTAAGTCTGATTCGTTAATGGCGTTGTTGGCGGCATAAGTCCCATGCATGCCCGGCATCCCCAAAAAATATTCGTAGTCATAGGGAACACCTCCCAAACCATTCATGGTTAAAGTTGCCGGAATGGACATCATTTTGGAAAGTTGTAATAGTTCCTCGTGAGCCCCGGAGCTGATAACGCCTCCGCCGGCATAAAGTAAAGGCCTGCGTGCCTTCTTAATTGCATCCGCCGCTTTGGCAATCTGTCCCGCATGTCCTTCATATACCGGTTTGTAGCTGGATATTTCAACTGTTTCGGGATAATAAAATTCTCCCTCCTGGGCCTGCAGATCTTTGGGCAAATCGATCAAAACCGGCCCTTTGCGACCTGTGTTAGCTACATGAAAGGCCTCCTTCAGAATAAAGGGAAGTTCGTTTATATCTTTAACAAGGTAATTATTTTTGGTGATGGGCAGCGTAATGCCGGTGATGTCGGCCTCCTGAAAAGCATCCGATCCGATAAGGGGCGTGGCCACCTGCCCGGTAATGGCAATTAAAGGTACAGAGTCCATATAAGCTGTAGCAATACCCGTCACGATATTCGTGGCTCCCGGCCCGGAGGTGGCAATGACTACGCCGGGTTTGCCGCTGGCCCGGGCATAACCGTCGGCGGCATGTGCAGCTCCCTGTTCATGGCGGGCCAAAATATGCTTGAAACCTTTTTTATAGATCTCGTCATAGAGCGTTAGAACCGCACCGCCGGGGAAACCAAAGATTACTTCAACGTTTTCAGCCTCTAAGCAGGCCAGGACCATTTGCGCACCGGTCAGCCTCATTTGTTTCGCCCCTTTCTTTCCGGTTTTAGGATGGCACCTTCTCCTGCAGAGCTAACTTGAGCGGCGTAGCGCAGCAGGTAACCGGATTTGATCTTGGGTTCGGGAAGTTCCAGTTTAGCAAAGCGATCTTCTTGTTCCTGTGCCGAAATTAACAGTTCCAGGCGGTTTTCAGGGATGTCTATCTCTATGGAATCTCCTTCCTGAACGACAGCCAAAAGGCCCCCTTCCATGGCTTCCGGTGAAATATGGCCGATGGAGGCACCTCTTGTGGCACCGGAAAAACGTCCGTCCGTTATCAAGGCAACATCCTTATCCAGCCCCATTCCCGCTACCGCCGAGGTAGCAGCCAACATCTCTCTCATTCCGGGGCCGCCTTTGGGGCCTTCAAAACGGATCACGACTACATCCCCCGGAACTATCTTTTCTCCCAGAATAGCTTCTACAGCCTCATCCTCGCTGTCAAAAACCCGTGCCCGCAAAGTTCGCTTTTGCATCTCCGGTGCAACAGCGCCTTGTTTTACGACCGCACCGCCGGGAGCAAGATTGCCAAATAGAACGGCCAGCCCGCCCTCGGAATGATAGGGCTCCTCTAAAGTACGAATTACCTTACCGTCAGGCGACGGAGCCGCAGCAAAGTTATCGCTTATCTTTTTCGTAGTAACCGTGACAAGCCCTGCATCGATAAGTTTGTCTTTGGCCAGCTCTTTCATCACGGCCTGAATGCCGCCGGCCTTGTCCAGGTCCTCGACATGGTGAGGCCCTGCCGGGCTTAAATTACAAAGCTGCGGGGTACGCTGGCTGATAGCATTGACTTCATTTAAGTCCCAGTCAATACCCAGCTCCACAGCAATAGCGGGAAGATGCAAAATAGTGTTGGTTGAACATCCCAGGGCCATATCTACAGCCAGTGCATTGCGAAAAGCCTGTGGAGACATGATCTTGGAGGGACGAAGATCCTTTGCCAAAAGCTCCATAACTTTCATGCCGGCTTCCTTAGCCAAGCGCAAACGTGCGGCCATAACAGCCGGGATAGTTCCGTTACCGGGAAGAGCCATCCCCAATACTTCGGTGATACAGTTCATAGAGTTTGCGGTAAACATTCCGGAACAGGAGCCACATCCGGGGCAGGCGGCCATTTCCAACTCGTTTAGTTCTTCTTCCGTGAGACGCCCGGCCTTATATGCTCCTACAGCTTCAAAAAGAGTGCTTAAAGAAACTGCACGATCCTGAAATTCTCCGGCCAACATAGGCCCCCCGCTGATAAATACAGACGGCAGGTCCAGTCGCCCGGCGGCCATGAGCATCCCCGGGACAATTTTATCGCAGTTAGTGATAAAAACCAGGGCATCAAAGCCGTGAGCCAATACCATGGCTTCTGTAGAATCAGCAATAAGTTCCCTGGTAGCAAGCGAATACTTCATTCCTTGGTGCCCCATGGCGATCCCATCGCAGACACCGATCGCCGGAAATTCCACCGGAACGCCGCCGGCAGCATATACACCGGCTTTCACCGCCTCGGCAATCTGATGCAGGTGAACATGGCCGGGCACAATCTCGTTGGCGGAATTTACCACCCCGATAAGAGGTTTTTCCAATTCTGCCGGGTGGTAACCCATGGCATAGAATAAAGAACGATGCGGCGCTCTTTCCAATCCTTTTTTAACCAAATCACTGCGCATTTTTTTACCCCTTTCCATGTTATCTTGTTATCTTTGTTTTATTGCACCTGTATATTTATTCTTCATAAACCAAAACCCCGTTATGCCGGGCATAATCATGAAATTTATGCATTAAGTTTTTTGTAATGGCTCCCGGCATGCCCTCCCCCACGGAACGCCTGTCAATAGAGACGACCGGTATGAGTTCGGCCGCCGTTCCGGTCAAAAAACATTCCCGGGAAATATAAAGATCATGGCGGGTAAAAGGTACCTCTTTCACGATTAGGCCTTCCTGTCGCGCTATTTCCATAACTATGTTGCGCGTGATGCCTTCCAAAATTCCCAGGTAAACAGGTGGAGTTAACAGTTCACCGTTTCTGTTGACAATAAAAATATTGCAGCCGGAGCCCTCTACGACATACCCTTGGGCATTTAAGACCAAAGCCTCCATCACATCTGCATGGGCAGCTTCAATTTTTATAAGAATGTTGTTGAGATAATTCAAAGATTTTATGCGGGGTTCCTGGATGTTGGCACTGCGCTGGCGTGTCGAAGCAGTTATGACTTCCAGCCCTTTATCATAAAGTTCTTCCGGGAAAAGAGATATTTTATCGGCGATTATCACGATGCCGGATCCCGAACATTTTTCGGGATCCAAGCCCAGATCGCCCACGCCACGCGATACTACAATTCTAATATAGGCATCGCGCAGCTTGTTCCGGCGCACCGTTTCTATTGTAGCCTGCTCCATTTCTTCCAAGGAAAGGGGAATATTAAGAAGAATATGGTGAGCAGATTCATAAAGGCGCTCCAGGTGTTCTTTTAGTTTAAAAATACGGCCGTTGTAGACCCTGATCCCCTCAAAAACTCCATCTCCATAGAGAAAACCATGATCAAAAACAGATACTTTGGCTTCTTCTTTTGGAAAGAAAGCCCCATCAATATAAACTTGAATACCCATTTTGAGCCTGATAGACAGCAGCAAACTGTCGTACCAAGCTCTCACCTCCTTTGAAAAAATAAGGTGACCGCACCGGTTTTCATAATAAAAAAACTCCTCCTCCCTCTGTCAAGGGGCGAAGGAGTTTGCTCCGCGGTACCACCCTTGTTGCCCTGTTTAAAAAACATTAAAAGAGCCACTTCAAGCGCAAAACTTTTACTGATAACGGTGCTGCCGTCTGCCCTTAGTTTCTGTTTTTGTTTTTTACAAAAACAGATTTCAGGGAAAAACTCCGGGGTGACCGGGGAATTGTCTCCTCACCGGCTCGCAGCTTCAAACCGCCGGCTCTCTGCAGAGGGTGAACATTTCCCTATGTCCCCATCATGGCTTTAGAAATATTTTAGAAATGTTTTATTTAGTTTGGAAACAACCCTGATTAAACGTAAACACCACGAAAATTATTGTTTTTAATTATATATAGCTGCAGGGTATTTGTCAATGCAAAATTTGCATATTAACATCAGTCTACGTTTAAATTACTTTCAAAAAACTGTTTAGAATTGACACAAACCGCAGGAAAGCCCATGTACCCGCCTACACTTAGGATGATGACCATCATTGCTTAAAAGAAGGGTTGCTTGTACCCGGAATAATAGCCGCCGGTTCCCAGCGGCAGCCGCAAGCCTTAGTGTATCGGCAGACGGCGTTTAGATAAACAGCGCGAAGTTTTGGGAGATCAGCCTTAATAGCATGGCAATACAGTGCATGGCTGAACGGTCAATTTTTAAAAAGTTTTCAGCAGATCATCTACGGTTGTTAACCGGGCTCCGTATATTTTGGCCAGGTAATCAAGGCCGCTTTTGTATTCCTGCTCTGTTGAGTCCTCGGTGCCGTCTTTGGGGACATAGATCTCATATCCCCAGTAGTAGGCATCCGCTATCGTATGGCGCACACAAATATTGACTAACAAGCCTGTTATTATTAAGGTGTCTACCTTCAATTCATCTAAGAGCAGGCGCAAACCGGTCTGAAAAAAACCGCTGTAGCGGCGCTTGGGAATTACATAATCGCCTGCCTGGGGTTTTAATTCATCAATTACTTCCGCACCTTCCGTGCCGACCAAGGCATGATCACCCCAAATTTCCAGTTCTCTGTCTATTCCTTTAATATGAGCATCGTTACAGTAGATCACCGGTATCTTAGCATGACGTGCGCCTTGCACAAGCCTTTCAAGCGGTTCTACGATCCGGGAGGCCCGGGCACACTTTTGTGTACCTTTAACAAAATCATTGAGCACATCGATTACTATTACAGCCTTCCCCGACATTTTATCTCCTCCTTACTAAAAAATTAGGCACTGGGATAGGTAAAATATTCGCGTTTTCCTTCTTTGAAATTATAGACAAGTGATTTATCGATCGTATGAAGATTTTCCAGCCGCAAAGAAGCCGGGTTTCCTAAAGTTTTCCGGGTATTGCCGGATGGTTCCTGCTGCGGAACCGCAATTTTGGAGGCAGAAAGTGAAAACTGTTTGCCCCTTTCTTTTAAAAAGGCCCGTGCCACCTGTGGAAAAAGAATATAAGAAAGAAGATCCTCCTCGCCGGTAATTTCATTTTTCATTTCTTCTTTTGTTTTTTCCAGCTGGGGCTCCAATAGATCAGCGGGCCGTCCTTTAAAAGGTTGCTCGTTCCCCAACACTTTCTTTAACAGATCCGGATCTATTTCTCCGGGCGGTTGGCCATAAAGGCCTTTGAGGTAGTTTTTCACCTCTGTTAAAATTACCTTGTAGCGCTCACCGGTAAGAACATTGACGACAGCCTGCGTTCCCACGATCTGGCTGGAGGGGGTCACCAGGGGAGGATAGCCCAGTTCTGCCCGGACGCGGGGAACCTCCTCCAAAACCTCCTTGAGCAGATGGGAGGCATTTTGAGCAGCCAGTTGGGAAGTAAGGTTGGAAATCATCCCACCGGGGATCTGGTAGCTTAAAACATTTGTATCCACCCCCATAACTAAATCCTGGGGAATATCATAGTTTTGGCGCACTTTTTTAAAATAGTCGCCAATGCGGGCAATAAGTTCCAGATCCAGTTCAGTATCAAAGGGGGTTCCTTTCAAGGCAGCGACGATGCTATCGGTCGACGGCTGTGATGATCCTAAAGAAAGTGAAGATATAGCGGTATCCACTACATCACAGCCGGCTTCTATCGCTTTTAAATAAGACATGGTTGCCATGCCGCTGGTAAAGTGCGAATGAAGCTGGACCGGTACTTTTAATTTCTTTTTAAGACCTTGCACCAGTACAAAGGCATCGTAGGGCGAAATCAGTCCGGCCATATCTTTTATGCAGATGGAATCGGCTCCTTTTTTCTCCAGCTCAATGGCCATGTTTTCAAAATGAGCAATATTATGCAATGGGCTGATCGTGTAGCTTATGGCGGCCTGCACGTGGGCGTTTGCTTTTTTTGCAGCTTTCATCGCTGTCTCTAAATTACGGATATCATTTAAGGCATCAAAAATACGGATTATATCGATGCCGTTTTTTACGGCGTGCTTTACAAAGGCCTCCACAACATCGTCCGGGTAGTGGCGGTAGCCCAGCAGGTTTTGTCCACGTAAAAGCATCTGCAATTTGGTCTTTTTAAAGTGTTCCCGCAGAAGGCGCAGCCTTTCCCAGGGGTCTTCCTTAAGAAAACGCATACAGGTATCAAAGGTGGCACCTCCCCACATTTCCAGGGAATGGTAGCCTACTTGATCGATTTCGGTTGTAATAGGAAGCATCTCTTCTGTACGCATACGTGTCGCCAGTAGGGACTGATGCGCATCTCTTAACGTGGTATCCGTAATACCAACCTTTTTTTTGATCTGGCCCATGTTCTGTAACCTCCTTTAAGTATAAAAATAGAGCAGCTTTTGCTGCCTGGCTGAAACAGTAGTTGGGTTTGGAAAACTGCTTGTTTTTTTTATATCAGTTTTTACAGGCGGCCGGGCTGCAAGGTCAGCGCTGGGCATAACCGGCTGCTGAGCTGCCGGATGTTTTTGCCAGAAAAACAGTTTCGCTTAAAGCCATTCCGGGAAGCAAAGCCTCGCCGTGTAACCCGCCCACAATTTCGCCGGAGGCATAGAGGCCTTTAACGATTTTCCCATTCTTTTTAACCTCTCCCCGCGGCGTAACAGAGATACCCCCTAACATATAATCCATCCCCGCTTTTAAAGAAGCTACGCAGTAAGGAGGCCCCGGGAGCCATCTTCTGTCAAACTGCGGCAGCTCTTCCAAAGAACAGGCTTGCAAGAACCGTTCTAATTGTTCAAAAATCCGGAAGCAGTCCCCATAGCGTTCCGCCTGATTTTCCGGGGCAATCAAATAGGCCCCGTCAGTCGGGGAGCTTAAAATAAAATTGAGTGTTTCCTTTGCTGAAATCTCACTTAGGGGCAAAATCTGTCCCTCCGTATTGACAATATATGTTCTCTCCCAGGAATCCGGAGGTAAATAACGGTAATTTTCTTTTAAAGGTGCATGGAGCAAAACTTTCATATCAAAAAAATCCTTCTGGATCATATCCAGGCCTAAATCTGCTGCTATCTTCAAGCTTTCATTTTTGGGGGCAGATTTCAGACTAACGAGGTTTCCGGAAAAGGCAGGTAAGTAACGCTGGATCGCATCGCTTCTGTGGCCGCCGTCAGCCAAAATAACGGCCTGTGTATAAAAGGGATAAGATTTTCCCCGGTCGTTTTCTAGAAGCAAAGCCTCAACCCGCCCCTGGGAGGAAAATAACAATTCTTTTACCCTTTCATTGCTGAGCAGAACTGCAGTTCTATTGATCTCATTCAGTAATTTTTGTTTAAACAGCAGATCGGGATTATGTTCAGTAGTAAGATGAAAATAAGGGCTGCTGTCGGGCCGGGGAAGCATATCAAAGAAAAGACCGCTTGTATCTACCAGTTCTTCGTATATGTCATCCGTTGAAATAAAAGCCTGCACCAGAAGGGGATCGTTGAGCCCGGAACCTTGTTCCTTTAATAATTCTGCGAAAAGTTCGGGGCCAAACTCAATTCCTGCTTCTTCCTGAACCGGTGTTTTCGCCAAGGCCAACCCGCCTGTTACCAAAAAGGAGATATCTTCTGCAAGATCCTGCCCGTTAGGAAAAAGATAGACCTGGGCACCATTTTTAGCTGCTTTCA
Source organism: Bacillota bacterium (assembly GCA_012798755.1). Taxonomy (GTDB): domain Bacteria; phylum Bacillota; class Dethiobacteria; order DTU022; family UBA8154; genus UBA9862. The sequence continues at coordinate 13,854 of JAAZMP010000001.1, read as the reverse complement.
GTGCAGACATCAACGCCGCTGTTGTTCCGCCGATGACGGCAACATCAGCTCCCTTTGCAGGTGCTGCTATGGTTTTTTCTTTCTGCAAAGGTATCTGCACTAAGAATATAGAAAATATTGCCGTGATCAGAAGGACGACTACGACAACAGAACTTCCGTTACGACGCAATGTGTAGGTTCCTTCCCAGTTTTTCTTACCCACTATCTTATTCTATTCTTTTGTAATTGGCAATCCTTATTTTTGTTCTTTGGCTACAATTGCTACATTAACGACCTTATCTTTTGGCAAAAGACGAATAATGGTAACCCCCAAAGCATAACGTTTTTGGATGGGGATCTGGGCAATCTTGGCTCTGATAACAAGCCCTTGCTCAGAAATTGTGATCAACTCATCTTTTTCTTTTACGGGGATAAAGCTGACCATGGCGCCATTGCGCTTGTCCGGCTTAAAAGCCATGAGGCCTTTGCCGGCACGATTCTGCGGGCGAAATTCCCCCAGTTTTGTCCTTTTCCCATAACCATTTTCCGTAACAAAAAGCAGGTTGGTTTTTTCGTTGGTTACTATGCTAAGACCAATAACTTTATCTTTGTCATCATGGAGGGTAACACCCCTTACCCCCCTGGCCGTGCGACCCAGTGTCCGCAGTTGTGAAACCGGAAAACGAATGATCCATCCCCGCGATGTACCCAGCAAAATATCGGCTTCTTCGGGAAAAACAGCATTGCCGCTGCCTTCCCCGTCTTCTTCATCGTTTGTTTCACTGCTTAAACGCTTTATGGAGATAAGTTCATCGCCTTCAATCAAATTGATGGCAATAAGGCCAGAACGCCTGGCATTGGCATATTCCCTAAGCCGGGTCCTTTTAACCATACCTTTTTTTGTAGCCAAAATAATATGATCATTTTCCCCATAGTCAACTAAAGGAAAGACAGCCGTAACATACTCGCCTTTTTCCAGGGGCAATAAATTGATGATCGCCGTTCCCCTGGCCAAACGGCCGGCTTCGGGTATTTCATAGACTTTAAGAGGATATACCTTCCCCTGGTTGGTAAAAAATAAAAGGTTGGTTCTGGTCGATGAGACAAAAAGTTGAACTATAAAATCTTTGTCCCTAATAGAGTGGCCCATGATACCCCGGCCACCACGGCCCTGGCTGCGGTAAGATTTGAGCGGCTGGCGTTTGATATACCCTTGGTGGGTAAGCGTAACCACCATTTTTTCATCGGCGATGAGATCTTCCATCTCAATTTCTCCTTCATCGCGAACAATCATGGTGCGGCGCTCATCTCCATATTTTTCTTTTACTTCCAGAAGTTCTTTTTTTATTTCCTGCATGATCAAATGTTCATCAGCCAAAAGTGCCTCCAGAAAGGCTATTTCTTTCACTAGGGAACTATATTCTTCCTGCAATTTATCCCTTTCCAGGGCGGTAAGCCTTTGCAGGCGCATCTCTAAGATCGCTCTTGCTTGTTTTTCGCTGAGCGCAAACTCCTGCATCAAACCTTCCCGGGCTTGTTCTACATCGGCAGAACCCCTGATCAAAGCGATAACCCGATCCAAATTGTCCAGGGCAATACGCAAACCTTCAAGAAGGTGTGCCCTGTCCCGGGCCCTTTTTAATAGAAATTGGGAACGCCTGGTCATTATTTCTTTTTGATGTTCCAAATAAGCCCGGAGCATTTCTTTCAAGGTCAGGATCTCGGGTTTTCCGTCAAGTAAAGCCAGCATTATGATACCAAAACTTTGTTGCAGCTGGGTAAACTTAAAAAGTTGGTTTAAAACGACATGGGGATTAAAACCCCTTTTTAGTTCGATCACAACACGTATGCCGCTGCGATCCGATTCATCCCTCATCCCGGTAATCCCGGTAAGTTTTTTTTCACGGACGAGCTGGGCAATTTTTTCCATGAGTTTGGCTTTGTTTTGTTGGTAAGGCATCTCTGTAATTAAAAGCCTGGTGGATTTGCCGTCTGCAGTCGTTTCGATGCTTGTTTTGCCCCGGATTTTAATGATGCCCCTGCCGGTGAGGTAGGCCTCGCGTATACCTTGGCGGCCCAAAATAACTCCCCCTGTGGGAAAATCAGGCCCTTTTACATAGTTTAAAAGTTCTTCCGTGGGAGCTTCGGGTTTGTCAATCAGATAAACCAACGCCTCCACAACTTCGTTAAGATTTTGCGGGGGAATATTGGTGGCCATACCTACGGCAATTCCCGCAGAGCCGTTAACCAGTAGATTGGGAAAACGCGAGGGTAAAACAACAGGTTCTTCCAGGGTCTCATCAAAATTCGGCCTAAAATCTACAGTTTCCTTATCCAAATCACGTAACATTTCCAGGGCAAGCGCCGACATTCTGGCCTCAGTGTAGCGCATAGCCGCAGCAGAATCACCGTCCATGGAGCCGAAATTGCCTTGCCCGTCTACTAAGGGGTAGCGGATCGAAAAATCCTGGGCCATGCGAACCATGGCATCATAGACAGCTTGATCGCCATGAGGGTGGTATTTCCCCAGAACTTCACCTACAAGCCGGGCCGATTTTTTATGGGGCCTGTCAAAATTCATTCCCAAATCGCGCATAGCATAAAGAATGCGCCGGTGTACCGGCTTTAGCCCATCGCGAACATCCGGCAGGGCCCGGCTGACAATAACGCTCATGGCATAATCCATAAAAGAACTCTGTACTTCTTCCGAAATGGGGATGGATAAAATTTTTTCTTCCTGTTGCATAATTTAAAAAAACTGCCTCCTACGCACTGCAATCAAAGTTATTTTTCGGGTGAAATGCAAAATTAACCTTTTGCTGCAGTACTAAATTATAAAAATAATCGTGCTATATATGTTAAATATCTAAATTGCGCACTTCCCGGGCATGATCTTCTATAAATTTGCGCCGGGGTTCTACTTTCTCGCCCATAAGGGTGGTAAAAATATGATCGGCAAGCAGGGCATCCTGCATGTTTACCTGTAAAAGTATCCTCTTTTGAGGATCGAGTGTAGTTTCCCAAAGTTGTTCCGGGTTCATTTCTCCCAGGCCTTTGTAACGCTGCACACTTGTTCCATGCCGCCCGATTTCTGCCATCAGTTCATCCAGTTCCGAATCTCTGTAAAGGTAATATGTTTTTCTACCTTTGGTCACTTTAAAAAGAGGAGGCTGGGCAATATAGATGTTACCCGCTGCCACCAAAGGTTCCATAAAACGGAAGAAAAAGGTTAAAAGCAATGTCCGTATGTGAGAACCGTCCACATCGGCATCTGTCATAATTATGACACGGTGATAGCGTAATTCATGGATATTAAAATCCTCGGCGATACCCGTACCCAATGCTGTGATCAAAATCCGGATCTCTTCATTGTTCAAGATTCTGTCCAGTCGCGCTTTTTCTACGTTTAAAATTTTGCCCCGCAGGGGCAGTATAGCCTGAAAATGACGGTCACGTCCTTGTTTGGCTGAGCCGCCCGCAGAATCACCCTCAACAATGAAGAGTTCGCTTTCCATAGGATCATTGGAAGCGCAGTCGGCTAACTTCCCGGGAAGTTGGCTGATTTCCAAGGCATTTTTGCGTCGGGTAAGTTCCCGGGCCTTGCGGGCCGCCTCCCTGGCCCGTGAAGCTTGGAGAATTTTGTCCAGAATTTTTCTACCTACGGTTGGATTTTGTTCTAAAAAAGCCCCTAATTCATCCGCCAGTACGCCTTCCACTATGCCCCTTACTTCCGTATTGCCAAGCCGTGTTTTGGTCTGGCCTTCAAATTGGGGATTAAAAAGTTTAACGCTGATAATACCCGTCATGCCTTCCCTGATATCTTCACCAAGAAAATTATCCTGGTTTTCTTTTAAAATACCTGTTTTGCGGGCATATTCATTCATTAAACGTGTGATGGCAGACTTAAAAGCCAGTTCGTGCGTACCACCCTCTTGGGTTCTGATGTTATTGGCGTATGAATAGATCGTTTCGCTAAATCCGGTGTTATACTGCACCGCTGCCTCCACCAGACAGTCATCCACTTCTTTTTCAATATAGATAGGTTTTTTGGGGAATGCTTCCTTGTTTCGGTTTAGAAAAGATACAAACGAACTTATTCCGCCTTCGAAGGAAAACACTTCTTTTATTTTTTTGTCACCACGATGATCTTCGGCATATATTTTAATGCCTTTGTTTAAAAAAGCCAGCTCTCTCATTCTCTGTATAATAAAGTGGAAATCAAAATTTACATCTTCAAAAATTTCCTGATCGGGGCGAAAGGTTATTTTTGTTCCTGTTTTTTTGGTTTTACCTTTTATTTTCAGGCGCGTAACAGGGACACCTTTTTCATAGCGCTGCGTGTATACCTTTCCATCCCGGCTAATTTCTGCCACCAGCCATTCGGAAAGTGCGTTTACCACCGATACGCCGACCCCGTGAAGTCCACCGGCTACTTTGTATCCTTCACCACCAAATTTACCGCCGGCATGCAAAATAGTCATTACTACTTCCAGGGCCGATTTTTTTTGTTGATGATGTTCCTTGACAGGAATGCCACGGCCATTATCTATAACTGTGATGCTGTCATCTTTGTTAATAATTACCCTAATGGAATTGCAGTACCCGGCCATGGCTTCATCGATGCTGTTATCGACGACTTCTACGACCAAGTGGTGCAATCCGCGGCTTCCGGTAGATCCGATGTACATACTGGGGCGTTTTCGGACAGCTTCGAGCCCCTCTAAAACTTGGATCTGCGTTTCATCATAGACCCCTGACCTGTCAGCCATTTTACAACCTCCCCAGAAAAGTTATTATTTCCATTTTTTCTCTATTCTTTTCTGCAGCGTAAGAGGTGAAATAGGAGAAAAATATACTTTTTCCGGGGTTATGATGAAGGTATTTGAATTTTCTTCTTCCTTTTTAGTAAGCTCATCTCCGGGAAAACTTTCCAAGAACTGGGTATTGATCTGGTTATCCTTCAGTTCTAAATTAAAAATCCCGACAATTTCTTCAGTAGAAACAACTCGCGAATTACCTATGTGTAAAAACATTGACGAACCCCTTTCTATGACACTAGAGTACAAAATCGTCTTTGCGTTCTTTTTGATAAAGACAACTTTTTTTCAGAAGATTGTACAGTCGTAATTGATAATCCCGGGGGGATAAGGAGACTGCTTTTTTAATTTTTTCTTCTTCATCGGGCGCTATGGTAATATTTTCATTTTTTAAGTAAAAGGTTTCCTTTCCCGGAACATTCCTTCTAGCCCTTTGGCCCCGATTTCTGGAATGAAAATCTACGTTAAGAAATTTTAAATCGTTTATTATATCGGAGCCGGCAGCAGTATTAAAATCCTTTATAATTTTAGATTTGAGCATGGTTAAATGGAAAACCCAAGTACTGTCCGAAACCTCTACAAACAGTTTATTTTTTTTAATATAGATCGGCAGGGCGTGGCGGGCAATATTTTTGCCTACCACTTCACACCATAAAGTAAAGTATCTGCGGTTATGGGTTAGCTGTTCCTGCAAGCGTGATTTTTGCAGGAAATTGTCAATATATAATTTTATGTTATCCATCGTTTTTGCTCTCCAAAATCTTACCTTCTTTAATGCGAACAAAAGAGGACAGTTCCACCTGATCCAAAAAATTGTTTAAGGAACTTTTTTCCGTAACGGTCAAAAAAACTTGTTCCGCCTCCTGGAGAAGTAAAAAACATTGTTTTTTTCTTTTTTCGTCAAGTTCTGAAAACACATCGTCCACAATAAAGAGAGGTTTTTCTTTTTTTTCGTTAAAGAGCTGGATTTGTGCCGCCTTAAGAGCTATTACAACGCTCCGCTGCTGCCCATGAGAAGCAAATCGTTTAGCATCCCGGCCATTGAGTAAAAAAATTACATCGTCCCTATGCGGCCCCAGCAAAGAGAAACCTCTCTCCCATTCTTCTTTTTCTTTGGAAATAATTTTTCGTTCGAATTTTTCTTCAATCTCGGCAATGGTTGTGTCTTCTACTTCCTCCCCTACAATGTTATTATACACTATTTTCATCTTTTGATCATTTTGAAAGAGTATTTTGTAGTTTTTTGCCGCTAATTTGTTCCATGCAGATATTGCCCGGGCTCTCTTGTGAATAATACGGCTACCCAGATAAACAACCTGTTTATTCCAGGGGCGCAGCATTTCAATAATTTCATTGTAGCGTTTTCTTTCTTTCAAGATTCTGTTTTTCTGATATATTACCCGATTATAACGGCTGATCAGTTCCGCATAAAGTGTACTTTCCTGGCTCAATTCACGATCAAGATAACGCCGTCTTTCTTCAGGGCCCCTTCGTATAAGCTCCAGATCTTCCGGGATAAAAAAAACAACCGGACAATACTGTGCCAGACGAAACTGCCCGGTGGTTTTACCATTAATTTTTATAACTTTCCTTTTTTTAGATAATTCATACCCTAGCTCAACTTTAACATAGCGTTCTTGAAGATGCAAAATGCCTTGAAGATAATAATAAGGTTCATTCCAACGAACAAGATCCCTTTCCCGGATATTTCTGAAGGTACGGCCAAAACATAGACTATAGATGGCCTCCAGAAGATTGCTTTTGCCTTGTCCGTTTGCTCCCTGAACAAGGCAAATACCCGGAGAAAAAGATGTTTTTTCCTGTGCATAGTTACGAAAATTTCTTAAAGAGATTTTTTTTAAATACAACCTTACACCTTCCAAATGTATTCTTAGTCTTCCCTTTTAATGGGAAGAACGAGATAACGATAAAGATCACGGCCATTTTCCGTTTCTTGATGATAGTTAAAAATACAGGGACCAAAAGGACCGTTAAATTCAATTTCTATGAAAGTATCTTCGAAAATGCGTAACGGATCCAACAGAAAGCGGCTGTTAAAGAAAATTTCTTCTAAATCATCTCCTTCTTTTTTTTCCAGGTTTAGCACTTCTGTCATACTGCCAATTTCTGATCCTGATTTTACCTGCAAAATGTTGCCTATTATGCTTAAAGAGAGCATTAAATTATGACCCCGGGCAAGCAGTGCTGCTCTTCCTAAAGTTTCCTCCAATAAACTATTATTTACTACTATTTTCGTATGATATTTGTTAGGGAAGGCATTGGAAAAATCAGGATAACTATCTTCCAACAGTCTTCCGGAAAAAATAAATTGTTTGTATTTAAAAATAATCTCGTTTTCTTTGTAATAACATTCAACCTCTGTATCGGAATCGTCCAAGATCTTTAAAACTTCCGCCAATGTTTTGCCGGGAACAAGCATACGTAAAGGTTGCCTTTTTTCATCATTTTTGCTGCCTATATTTTTTTGTTGATGGGCAAGCCGGTATGTATCCGATGCCATGCAGAAAAGGTTTTGTGTTTCATCCACTTCCAATAATACTCCCTTAAATGAAGGCCTTTTATCATCTGTGGAGACAGCAAACAACACTTTTTTCAGCACGGATTTTAGTTCATGTGCGGAAAAGACGAGTTTACCCCACTGGTTCCAGAGGCTTTCGTCGGCAATGGCGGGGAATTCTTCAGTACCCGTGCCGTGTAGAAAAAAATCAACTCCCTCACCTGTAATTTCTGCGCGGCGCCCCTCCTCATCTGTTTTGAATTCGATTTTTTCCAGCGGAAATTGCCTCACAATATCAACTAATCTATCAGGCAGGACCAGCGCCCCCTCCTCTATTACTTCCGCTTCTTCACATTTGGCTGTGATACTTATCTCCAGATTGTTGGCAACCAAAGTCAGTATGTCATTTTTTGCTTCTACATAAATGCCTTTTATAATCTGAAAGGGTGTTTGGGCAGGCACAGCATTTTGGACGATATTCAGACATTCTTGTAATGCATCTTGCCTAACAAAAAAATGCAAGTTAATAGCCTCCTTTAATTTTACTGCTAACAAATTTACACAGACTGTTATTATTACTAGTTATTATTAATAATTTAGTAACAGTAATAGTAATAACTGTGAATTTGTGAATAAGTCTGGGGAAAGCGATCTACACACGATTTTCGTTGTTGGTAAGGTTGTGGATAAGTATAGAAAGATATCTACATGTTTCACAGGGACGAAATAAACTTTGCAAAAAAAAAGTGTTTATACACAAAAATATTTTATAACAAACAATTTTACTGGGTTTGTCCACAAATGCTTGTCTATAAAATTATTGATTTAACAGATTGGTAATGTCTTTAACGTGACGAATGATATTTTCATCATCATTTAGATTGGAACTTATTTTTCTATGAGCATGTAGTACAGTGGTGTGGTCTTTTCCTCCAAATTCATCACCAATTCTAGGGAGAGAAAGATCTGTAAGTTCGCGGCAGATATACATGGCTATTTGACGTGGTAAGGATATGTTTTGGGTCCTTCTTCTTGATTTAATATCTTCTACGGTTATTTTAAAGTGATTTGCTGTTGTAGACATGATTTTTTTTACTGTTATTGGTTTTTTTGTTTTTGTAAAAAAGTCCTTCAACGCTTCCTCAGCCACTTTTAAATCAATAGATCTGTCTTCCAGAGAGGCAAAGGCAATTATTCTGATTAAGGCTCCTTCCAGTTCCCTGATGTTATTTTCTATTTTTTGGGCGATAAAAGTAAGAACATCATCTGCAATGACAATTCCTTCCTGTAAACTTTTCTTACGAAGTATGGCAATTCTGGTTTCCAAATCAGGGGGATTGATATCGGTAATAAGTCCCCACTGAAAACGCGAACGCAGGCGTTCCTCCAGAGTAGGTATTTCCTTGGGCGGCCGATCGCTGGAGATAACTATTTGCCTGCTGTTTTCATGCAGGGCATTAAAAGTGTGAAAGAATTCTTCCTGTGTTTGTTCTTTTCCGGCAAGGAATTGAATATCGTCAATCAAAAGGACATCAACATTGCGGTACCTGTTGCGAAATTCTACGGTTTTGTTATCTCTGATGGAGTTAATAAATTGGTTGGTAAATTTCTCCGAAGAGAGATAATCAATTTTTCCGCTGGTACTGTTTGAGATAACATAGTGGCCAATAGCGTGCATAAGATGAGTTTTTCCCAGCCCAACACCGCCATAAATAAAAAGAGGGTTGTAGGCTTTGGAGGGGGTTTCGGCCACAGCAAGGGAAGCGGCATGTGCCAAACGGTTGCTGCCACCGACAACAAAACTTTCAAAGGTGTACTTAGGGTTTAACCATTTAACTCCAGAGAAAGTTTTTTTTTCTTTGTTTTTGGCCACGTCAGGTAAATTATTTATTTTTTTTTGTTCCGGGGTGATTGATTTTTCCGGAAGATCGATGTTTTGTGGTGTAACAAAATGAAGTTTGTAGTTGCAATTGCTTACTTTTTTTAGGGTTTTAGAGATAGTTTTTTGATAATGGTTATATAACCAGTCCTTAGTGAATTCGTTGGGCACCTCCACAATCAAGGTTTCATTTTGTAGAGTCAGGGGTTTGGTAGTTTTTAGCCACGTTTCATAACTTGGTTTGCTGAGAATGTTTTTCATTTCAAAAAGTACCGACCGCCAGATGTTAGCCAAACGATCATGCATCATAAAACCTCCGAAAATAGTTATCCACATGTGGACAATAGTTATCCACAAAAAATGTGGATAACTATTTAAAGCAGTTGATTGTCCACAGCTTTCTTATAATAGCAGAATAAAACGTTCGCTGCAATTGTAGTAAAGGCCCCTAAAAGACCAATAAAAGTATAGAAATGTTTTATAGTTGTTGATAACTCGTGGATTTGCTAAAAATAAAGAAAAATTCAAAAAGATGTCTCAACTGTTGCATGATTTAAAAAGATAAGTTATAATAAGTGCCAGAGATTCAGCATTATAAATGATCCAGAGCAAATAGCTTTAAAAAGTGGAGGTTTTTCGGTGAAAAGAACATATCAACCTAAAAAAAGAAAACGTCAAAAGGTACACGGGTTTCTACGAAGAATGAAAACGGCGGCAGGGCGTAGGATTATAAAAAGAAGAAGAAAAAAAGATAGAAAAAGATTATCCGTATAGTTTATGGTATATAGTAGAGAAAGGGAAAAGGTGTAAAAAATAAAAGCCGGGAAAATTGAAAAACTTCGTAAAAACCATCAGTTCCAAAAAGTATATAAAGACGGAAAAGCACAGAGAACTGCCAAAACAATTCTGTTTATCAAAAAAAATGGACTATATGTAAACAGACTGGGCGTATCAGTCAGCAAAAAAGTTGGAAAAAGTGTGGTAAGACATCGTTTAAAAAGACTTTATTTAGAAGCCTTTCGTTTTTTGAAAAAGTATATTAAAAAAGAAGGGTATGATCTGGTTATAATCGCCAGAAAAAAGGCAGTCGATCTGTCGTATGCAGAAGCTGTCAGGGATTTAAAAAAATTACTGGCAAGAGGAAAACTAGTTAATGAAAAAAATAATACTGCAATTAATAAAGATCTATAGAGAATTTATTTCCCCGTTTTTAGCTCCGAGATGCCGCTTTCATCCCTCCTGTTCCCAATATTGTTCTGATGCAATAAAACAGTATGGTGTCCTAAAGGGGATGCTTTTGTGCTTTAGGAGAATTTTGCGGTGTCACCCTTTTAATCAAGGGGGGTATGATCCTGTGCCTTTATGTATTAAGAAAGAAAAATATTTCAGGGATGCAAGTGAAAAAGGATAAAGTGTGAGGGGGCTATAAGTTAATGATACAGGCTCTTGCCGGGTATATAAATCATGTGTTAAGTTTTCTTTACAGTATAGTCGGTGACTATGGCGTTTCCATTATCATGTTATCTATACTTGTGAACATTATTATGTTTCCCTTAACAAGAAAACAGTTGGAGTCTTCCAGGAAAATGCAGGCGATCCAGCCTGAATTAAAAAAAATACAAGAAAAATATAAGCATGACAAAGAAAAATATAACCAGGCTACTATGGAATTTATGAGAGAAAATAAAGTAAATCCCATGGGGGGCTGTTTGCCGCTTTTGATCCAATTTCCGATCATGATTGCTGTTTTTCAACTTCTTAGGGATCCCAGCCTGATAGCTCAAACAGTAGAAAATTTTAATCCTAATTTTCTTTTTTTTCCGCTCGATCTTACCCAGGCGGATCCTTACTATGTTTTGCCGGTAATGGCATCTGCGGCTACTTTTTTTCACCAGCGCATGATCATGACTGATCCCAAACAAAAAATGATGTTATATATTTTTCCGGTAATGATTTTAGTGATCAGTGTAAATTTTCCAGCCGGATTAGTGTTATATTGGTTTACAAACTCTTTGTTTAACGTAGTAAACCAACGTTTTTTAATAGGCTCCGATGATGTTAAAAATGAACAAAAAGCAGCAGACGGTAAAAGAGAGAAAACTGCTAAAAAAGCAGACCCTATCCAAAGTATTGCAGGGACTAAAGAAAACGGCAAAACCTCACAAGCGGTAAAAAATAGAAAGACAGAAAAAAAAGTGAAACCATCACGAAAAAAAGCTGCCCCCAAGACTAAAAAGAAGACTTATAAAAGGAAAAAGAAAGGGGCTGGAAAAGCCAGATGATTTCGCTTGAGGTAAGCGCTAAAACAGTAGAAGAAGCACTAGATGAAGGTATAAAGCAGTTAGGGGTAAAAAAAGAAAATGTTGATGTGGAGATAATTGATGAACCTCGGCAGGGTCTGTTAAGATTTTTTAGTTCAAAACCGGCAAAAGTAAGGGTAACCGTAAAAAAACACCCTGAAAAATACATTCAAGAATTTTTACAAAATATAGTGGAAAAGATTGGCCTTGAAGGAGAAATTACTCTTGAAAATAATGAAGATGGTGTTTTTTTATTAAAGATTAAAGGTAAAGATATGGGTTTGCTTATTGGTAAAAGGGGAAATACATTAAATGCTTTGCAATATTTATCTAATATCGTTTTTCATCGGCAATTTGCCAACAGCAAAGAACGTGTCTTAGTGGATGTGGAAAATTATCGTCATCGCCGTAAAAAAACACTTGAACAGTTGGCTAAAAATTTAGCTTCAAAGGCATTGAGAACTAACAGGGAAGTTACTTTGGAGCCTATGGCTCCGCATGAAAGACGTATTATACATTTGGCCTTAAAGAACAACAGCGATGTTGTTACCTCCAGTTACGGGGAGGAACCCTATCGTAAAATTGTTATTGCACCACGTTAAAATTTCGTTTAATAATTTTTTTGCGTTATAAAAATTATACCAAAAAAGCCGCATTGTCATTAATAAAAGGCTATGCGGCTTTTTTATAGACTAAAAAGGGTTACAATTAAAATAGAAGGGCAATGTTTTCAAATAAAAAAGTTGTTTATGTGTCAACTTCGATCACGGTTAAGAGGTGAAAAGTATTGCCAAATGAAAATGATACCATTGTAGCTATTTCTACGCCACCCGGAGAAGGGGGTATAGGAATTGTGCGCATAAGCGGCCCAAAATCCAAAGATATTGCTTTGCAAATCTTTATTAAGGCATCCCCTAAACAGAAGGCTTTTGATAAACAGGGCTTCAGCCCGGAATCCAAAAAACTTTATTACGGTTATATTGTCGATGAAAAGGGAAAAGAAATTGATGAGGTATTGCTGAGCTTCATGCAGGCCCCTTATACCTATACCCGCGAAGATGTTGTTGAAATAAACGCCCATGGAGGCCTCGTTTCTTTAAGAAATATTTTAGAGTTGATTATAAAAAAAGGAGCCCGACTTGCCAATCCGGGGGAATTTACAAAAAGAGCTTATCTGAATGGCCGGATAGATCTGCTCCAAGCGGAAAGTATTTTACAGATTGTGCACGCTAAAACAGAAAAAGGCTTGAAGGCGGCCATACAGGGATTAAAAGGGGCTATTTCCGGGGAAATATTAAAAATTAGGGATGAGATTATCAATATTTTGGCTGAAATAGAAGTAGACGTGGATTTTGCACATGAGGATCTTGATCTTGTGGAAAGCGAACAATATGAAAGTATAGCCGGGAAAGTAAAAGAATTAAAAAAACAGGTGGATGTTCTTTTGGAGAAAAGAACGAGGGGCAAAATACTCCAGGAAGGCTTAAAAACCGTAATTGTCGGTAAACCAAACGTAGGTAAATCATCTCTTTATAACTATCTTGTTCAGGAAGACAGGGCTATTGTTACGGAAATACCGGGAACGACAAGGGATCTACTGATTGAATATATAAATATTAAGGGTGTACCTTTGAAACTTATTGATACAGCCGGTCTTCGCAAAAGCGGCGATGTTGTAGAAAAAATAGGTATGGAAATTTCCCGAAAGGCCATGGAGGAAGCGGACCTTCTCTTGTTTTTACTCGATGCTACTACCGGTATCACTGCCGAGGATAAATGGATTAGTGAAAAAATTTCTGCGAAAAACAGCGAAAGCGTTATAGTTGTGATCAATAAAATTGATTTGGAAAAAAACTATGAAAAAGAAAAAATTGAGCAATATTTGCCTTATAAAAAAATTATGGAGACATCCTTGGAAACAGGCGAGGGCCTGGAAGAACTCGAGGATGCAATCGTGGAAATGGTTTTTTCAGGGGGTTTGCAGGAAGAAGAAGGCGGTGCTTTATTTTTAGAAGTCAGACACGGTGAACTGCTTTCCAGGGTGGCTATGAGCGTAGATGATGCTTTAAAAGCTTTGGAACAAAAATACCCTTTGGATATTGTCAGCATAGATATGCGGTTGGCCCAACAATGTCTTGGTAACCTTTTGGGGGAAAATACCGGCGAGGCTGTTTTGAGTAATATTTTTGAAAGGTTTTGTATTGGAAAGTAGTAATTTGTAAGTGGAAAATTTATTGAAAGCAATATGGGGCGTTTGGAAATGGCAAATACAAAACTATTACAAGTGGATAAAATCATGAGAAAAATGAGCTCCTGGGGTTTTAGTTTGCAGGAAAAACAGGCCCACCAGATAAAAACTTA
>JAAZMP010000031.1 GCA_012798755.1 Bacillota bacterium | reverse complement strand
TCCCGTACTTGTGCAGCAACATATCAAAGTAATTAATGAGCTGTAAGGATAATTCCTCCATGTTAGTTTCTCCTTATTGGCCTGGTAATGTAGTAGCAATTTAAGACTGCATTCAATTGGGAGGAGTGTTTATCCAAATTATATTCTCCTGCAACAGGATCCAAAACCGCAGTGGAGACTATGTTTATGGCCGGCAATTAAATATTATTTCCCTTACCAAAGCATTTTAACAGATTTATACTTTTTTTTAAACCCCAAAATTCGTAACAAGCCAAAGTAGTTTTCATTATTCCATTTTTAAAAGTCTTTGGTAAAGGCGTTTGTTCAGCCAGAAACCTTTTAAATATTCCAGAATATGCTTTACAAGAATAGAATGCTAATATATAATCTATGTGAATGTTAGGACTATGCAGCATATTTGTAATTGTTCCACCATGCTTAAGTTTAAATTTAAGGCCTGCTATGGATGTTGCAAATTAAGGTAGAAAGGAGGGAACCCGGTTGCTAAATTAGCTGGGAAGCGGGCAATAGCTTTTCCCTAAAAGAAAAACATACAGTCTTTTGCCAGTTTTGGCGGGTCAAGAAAAAGCCCGGGCAAGCTTTCTTGCTTGCCCTTGATCACTTTCACTGTGATATCTGTAAACTTACTCCATTTTATTTTTAATTTTAGCCTCCAGAATGAAAACCCTTTAAAAGGAGCAGCCCCCTTGGCAAATTCCTGAAATCCTTAATGCCTACAGGTACTTTGGAAACTTTGCCGCCACCACACAGCAAATTCTACAAGCACTCCCCATGCCTATAAATTCCATTTTTGCATAAAACTTCAGTATTGGGCATCTCAAAACAACCAAGCTATTCATATAACAAAAAAGTACAATGTTTCTATTCGCTATTGCCTAAACAAGCAATCGCAAGGGCAACTATAGCAGAAAAAAAGACCCTGGAAGATTAATACTCCGGGTCGGTTTAAAGTGTTTCCGGAAAAAATAAACTGAATCAAGGGGGTTTTTTTGTATGAAACGTTTGCTTAGTATAATCGCCCTAGGAGTTGCTTTGTTAATGCTGATAGGCTGTACTGCCACACCAGCAACGGAAGGACCTACTCCACAGGCAGACGCAGATGATCCCATTAAAGTTGGCCTTCTCGTTGCAATAAGCGGTGCCGGGGGCATTTATGGCCCTCCTACGGAATATGTTGCCGATATAGCAATTGAGGAAATCAATGAGGCCGGCGGTATTAATGGGCGAAAGTTGGAACTTGTAATTACAGATACAGCATCTGATGCGCAAGTAGCCAATGAACAAGCCAAAGTGCTTTTGGAAAAAGCAGAAGTTGATGTTATTTTCATGCAAGCAACCAGTGCCGAACGAAATGCAGCACTTCCTGTGGTAGAAAATACCAACATTATGTTTTTCTACTGCGCGTTGTATGAAGGCGGTGCATATTCAAAGTACTTATTCGTTAATGGGGATGTACCACCCCAAAGTGTGTTACCGGTTCTTCCATATATAATGGATGAATTTGACCTAAAGGACTGGTACATCATATCAAACGACTATGTTTGGGGCAGGGAAACATCCGAAATTGTAAGAGCCGTTGTAAATGAAGAAGGCGGGACATTGCTGGCCGAGGACTATGTCCCGCTGGGTACTTCAGAATATTCATCGGTAATTACCAAAATCCAATCCCTTAAACCGGATGGAATATCTTGTGAACTGATTGGTTCCGATGTTATTGCGTTCATAAAACAATTTC
Organism: Bacillota bacterium; assembly: GCA_012798755.1. Taxonomy (GTDB): domain Bacteria; phylum Bacillota; class Dethiobacteria; order DTU022; family UBA8154; genus UBA9862. Next base: position 19,689 of record JAAZMP010000031.1, on the reverse strand, counting down.
ATGAATCCGGTCTCAGTGGTTCTATTAATGTGTTTTGTTTCCATGCTATTGAAACTGCCGTGGCTGCAATGGGAGATACTGCAACCGGACTTTTGACGCCCGTTTCCTATTCTTCTTTCATAGAGACTGAAGAAAACAAGCAGTTTTTAGAAAAATATTTTGAAAAAGCCGGTAAAGATGCACAAGCTCCTGATCTAATTGTTGTGCCAACATATGATGCTATGCATTTATGGGCGTTAGCAGCTAATAAAGCGGGTAGCATTGAGGCAGAAAAGGTTAAGAAAGAGATTTTTGATGTCTCATTTAAAGGACCCAGGGGAACAATCAGTTACGAACCTGAAACACAGCACGCCGAATTGCCAATTCACCTCATTGAATGGCAGCCGGATGGAAGCGCTAAAGTTATCAAGGATTTTGGCATAATTTCACCAAAATAACTTGAAATGGGGAGCGATAAAAAGAGTTTTGTGAAGCCCCGGGCATGTGCAGGCATGCCGGCCGGGTTTCCCTAAAAAAGTACCTCCGGGTTTGGCTGCACCTGTCCGAAACAAAATTTCATGTTTTCGGCCTTACCCGGGGCTTCATTAAAATATTATTTATCGGTAGAATCAGCAAGTATTTCATATTAAAAAACGAGGAGTATGAAGCACGATATGAGCATAACACTACTATTAATTTTAGATATAATTAGCACCGTTTCAATATTGTTTATAATAGCTACTGGGTTGGCGATTATTTTTGGCCTGATGGGTGTCGTTAATCTTGCGCATGGGCATTTTGTGATGTTAGGGGCTTATACAGCCCTTCTGATAGTGCAAAACAATCTTAATCCATGGCTGGCCTTGATTGCTGCACCACTAATACTTGCCGTGGTTGGTTTGTTCGTTGAGCGGTTTTTAATCCGAATGCTCTATGGCAAAATCATGGAATCAATACTGGCTACCTGGGGGCTGGGGATCGTTATCACCCAAATAGTGGAACTAATTTTCGGTAAAGATTTCAAACAGGTTCCCATACCTATTGACACTACTTTATTAAACATTGATTATTCCTTTTACCGGCTACTAATTATCGCGTTTGCTATCGTCCTTTTAATTGTTCTTGCCCTGATCGAACGCAGGACCAATCTTGGCATTACTGTTCGTGCCGTAATAGCTAACCATACTCTTGCCTCCACACTGGGAGTTAACATTGGGCGTGTTTACCAAATGACTTTTATCGCCGGCAGTGCTTTGGCCGGGTTAGCGGGAGCAATTATCGCTCCACTGGTTACTGTATATTCTAATATGGGTATAGGATATGTCGTTAATGCTTTTCTGGCCATCCTTGTTGGTGGCGCCGGTTCGCTTTTTGGGCTGGTGGGCGGTTCCACATTGCTTGCCGGCAGCGACAGCATCGTCAGCTTTTGGGCAGATAAGGTTTGGGGCAGTATTTTTCTAATTCTTGTAGCTATGGTTGCTATGAAAATAAAACAATTACGTGATTGAATAGAGGGGATAATATTGTTTGCTTCTTTTCGGAAAAAGTTTTCTCTTAACTGGTTTATGCTTATAATTGTCCTGTTAGCCCTGGCTCCGTTGTTTACTACCGGTTATTACGACATGCTTTTGGGTAAAGCCATAATACTGGCCATATTTGCCATAAGCCTGGATCTGGCATGGGGTTATGGCGGTATCCTGTCACTGGGTCATAGTATTTTCTTCGGCCTTGGCGCCTATGCTTTCTCTATTGCGGCACTCAACGGGAACACAGGGGCTGCTTTTGTTGTAGGCATCGTTCTTGCGTTATTGTTGCCGACGCTGCTGGCTGCCGCCGCCGGCTGGTTTTTGTTTTACGAAAAGCTGGATCCTTTTTACGTTGGTGTTATTACCCTTTCTTTAACCCTGATTGCTGAAAAGACGGTGTTGCTTTTTCCGAAATTGACAGGAGGCCAAAACGGCCTTTACAACATTCCCCTGCCGTTTACTCTTTCGGGTAAAAGCCTGTATTTCGTAATACTGGTAATATTTATAGTTGTGTTGTACTTTGTAAATAAGTTAAGCAGCAGCGATTTTGGTAAATTGTTGGTTGCGACACGTGATAACGAGTTGAGGGCACAATTTTTAGGATACAACACAGCTTTTGTCCACACGCTTATTTTTATTATCTCAGGTTTTCTGGCCGGTTTTGCCGGTTTGCTTTATGCTCCGTATGTAGGTTTTGTGGGGCCGGGTCTGTTTACCATGGCTTTTGCCACTCAAGTCATCATCTGGGTAGCTATCGGAGGCCGGGGCAGGATCATCGGTGCGGTGATAGGTGCCCTTATTATTAACATGTTGACCCCGGTATTTAACGAGATATCTCCTTATTTGTGGCAGATATTTCTCGGCGGAACCTTTGTGGCCGTAGTAGTGTTCCGTCCCGATGGTTTAACTTCCCTGTGGGGTAAACCGAAGGACTCTGCAGCAATAAGTAAAATATCCATTACGCAGAAACCGCAGCTTTCTTCTGACGATAGCAATAAAAATAGCAAACTTTTTGTAACTGATCTTAATGTAAGTTTTGGTGCCCTATCGGTCCTTGAAAACCTTTGCCTGACAATAAATCCAAGTGAACTTTTATGCATAGTCGGCCCCAATGGAGCCGGCAAATCAACCCTGGTCAATGCCATCACAGGTTTGGTTAAGACGAGCAAGGGTGATATTTTGCTGGAAGGGGAAAGGCTTACCAGATTCCGTCCCTACAACATTGTCAACAAAGGTGCTGCCCGGACATTTCAATCCGCCAACGTTTTCGGTACTTTAACTGTTGCAGACAATTTGTTTTTAGCTTCCAATAAAGGGCTAATCACCTCGTTTTGGCGGCGTTCCCGGGAAATAAAATTATCGGAACCGGCAAAAAGATTGCTGAACAGTATTGGCCTTTCCGAAAAACTTCATGAAGAAGCAGGGAATTTGTCGCACGGGGAACAGAAATCTTTGGAACTGTGCATGGTTTTGGCACTAGAACCAAGAGTGTTGTTACTTGATGAGCCCACTGCCGGGCTGGCATTGCAGGAACGTAAAATTATTGGTGATATACTGATTAACTTGGTTAGATCAGAGGAATTAGCTATGGTAGTTATTGAACACGATATCGAATTTGTCAAAAGTATTGCCGATCGCATTGCCGTTCTTCATAACGGCGATATTATCGTCGATGGAAATATAGAGGAGGTAACAAGTAATTCCCTGGTCAAAGAAATATACTTGGGGGTGGAGGCAGTTTGACTTCCTTAGAAATCAAAAACCTACATTCAGGATATAACGACACGATCATAATTCGTGAGATCAATCTCGCTGTTGAGCAAGGCGAAATCTTATGTATCCTCGGCCGTAACGGCATGGGAAAATCGACGCTGCTAAAAACGGTTATGGGAGTTATTCGGGCCAAGGAAGGAGAAATAAACTATAGAGGTATTTCCATAAAGGGGCTGCAACCCTTTGAAATTGCCAGGCGGGGTATAGGATACGCTCCCCAGGAGGCGGCCATATTTGCCAATCTTACCGTCCGGGAAAATCTTGCCATCGGGTTTCCGCAAAAAACTTTTACCCGGGAGGCAAAAAAAGCTCTTGGTTACTTTCCACATCTTAAAGAACGTCTTTCCCAGAAAGCGGGGACATTAAGCGGCGGGGAAACAAAAATGCTGATTGCTTGCAGGGCTCTGATGGGAAATCATGATCTGATACTTTTTGATGAAGTTACGGAAGGAGTCCAACCTTCAATTGTCAGCGATATTCAGGAGGCCCTTTATAACGTTAATAAGAAAAATAACACAACAATTATTATTGTGGAACAAAATGTAACCTTCGCAAAAGAAATAGCCCAAAACTATGTTATTATGAGCCAGGGATCTATTGTCGAAAAAGGCAGCGGTAAAGAGTGGGATATGGATAGAATTGAAAAATATATTGTGATCTAGATGAACCAAGAACGGAACGCCATTAGGCGCCGACAGAAGATCTTATGGATACTTAAATTTATAAACGGCAACACTACCTCATTTTTAGGACCAGAAGAAAAAAGATCACCATAACCGCAAGCACGACAACTATCAAGGCAACCAGGTATGTTAAAATACTGGCCCCGGTTGAAATCCGGCAGTTTTCGCGTAAAGCGATTAAATAGAGTACCAACATCCATATTCCCGCTGCCACGGAGATAACTCCTCCTAAAATAGCTCCTGCCATTCCCGCTGTGTTCCCCAAAACCGCTGCCACCGGTGATAGAAAACCCGGGAAATTGGCAAAACCCAGGGCCGAAAACAAACCCCAATAGTCTTTATGGCCTTTAAACAAAGGCGCCACTAGGTGTAAAAGCCCGGCAAATACAAACAAACCGGCTATGGATACAACTATTTGAATTATTATAAATAGAGTTGGCGAAATCTGCAGCGGTTCAAACACGGAATAATCGGTGGAAACCAAACCAAGTAGTGTCGAAAGAGCAAAGATAGATAGCGCCCAACCTACTGGTTTTTCGCGGGCGATTAAATTAAGGGTGCTTACCGGTTTCCAGACTACCCCGTCCAACAGATCCAGGATATTCAATTTTTATCCTCCTAACTAAGTTCCAAAATTAGCAGCTAAAAAGGTCTACGCCGCATACCGGAAACGGATGCCGCGATAACCTGACATAATCCTGTCCTGCCGTCTGCGTTAGCCCTGCACCGCAGTAAATTAATTATTTGTAACTACTTTATAACCAACTGCGGCCCGGGGTTAATATTGTGTTTTAAATAGTTTAAAATCTGGATCTCGGGAGGAGTGGCAAGCCTATCTAATAAACCGGCAATCTTAAGTCCCATCCCGAAAATTTGTTCCCAAAATGAGGGTGCCGGAAATTCAAATTTTTCCGGGCTTTCTATCCCGGCCATCTCACCGGCCCATTTGACGGCTTCATCAATACCGCCCAGGCGATCTACCAGCCCCAGTTCCAACGCCTGGCTGCCGGTGTATATCTGACCGGTAGCCAGCTCACGAACCTCCTCCGGGTTAAGGTTTCTCCCCGCGGCTACATCGGCAACAAATTGCCCGTATATTTCATCCGACAGTTCTTGCATTAGTTCGCGTTCCTCCGGAGTCAACTCCCTTGAAAGCATATCCTTGTGCCTGCCGCTTTTGATAGTCTCTGTTTTTATCCCCAGTTTTTCGTAGAATCCTTCCAGATCCAACACCTGGCTGATCACCCCTATAGATCCGGTTATAGTGCCGGGCTGGGCTACTATTCCCCGGGCCGGGGCGGATATATAATAACCTCCCGAAGCAGCCATGTCCCCCATAGAGACTACCAGCGGCTTGGGAAATGATTTTATGTATTCAGCTATCTGTTGGGAGGCAGCCACGGAGCCCCCGGGACTGTTTACCCTTAAAACTGCAGCCTTAATGTTGTTATCCGCGGCAGCTTTTTCCAGTTGCCGTTCTACATAGCGCGGGGTAATGTTTTGAGCAAAACCATAGCCGGCGGAGCCTTCTTCAATTGCTCCTTGCAAGTGAACCACCACTACACGTTCTTTGCCTTCCGCGGTAAAAGTAAGCAGGTCCGGTTTTGCTATCAACAAAACCGCTGATAAAAGCGCCACAGCAACTATTACCACCACCAACCATTTTCGGCCTCTCATTTTTTCACCCTCTTAAGTTTTTGACTTATTATATTATACGCTTATACGCTGGCTTTTAATTTTTTTACTGCCTTGGAAAGCCCATCTAAAGAAAGCTCATACATGGGGATGAGGCTGCGAATCATAGCAATGGTCTGCGCTTTATAATTCAGGCGTTCATCCCATCCCTTGGATGGTATGGGGTTTAACCAGACGGCACGATCAAAATGCTTGATAACGCGTTCCAGCCAGACAATCCCCGGTTCGGCGTTATCGTGATCCATGTCAATGGCTCCGCCGGCATCGGTGAGTTCAAAAGGGGCCATGCTGGCATCGCCGACGATAATAAGGTGGCAGTCGGGATCATGTTTTCGCAGGAAATCATAGGTTTTTAAGGCATTAAAGTGGACGCATGCTGGCTTTACATAGATATCTTCATAAATGCAATTATGAAAATAATAGTAATGAAGGGCTTTGAAATGAGTTGAGCGTTTAACGGCTGTAAAAAGCTGGCTGCAAAGATCAATATAGCTATCCATGGAACCGCCGGAATCCATCATAAGCACTATTTCCATTTTGTTCTTGCGTGGGCGGTCCCAGACAACTTTCAACCAGCCGGCATTCCGGCAAGTTGCGTTTATGGTTTCGTCCAGGTTCAATTCATCTTTAGGGCCTTCATCCCGGGATAGCTCGCGCAAAACCCGCAAGGCGGCCTCAAACCTTCTCACTCCAATGATTGCATCGCTGCGGTACCCCCGGTAAACCCGTTCCCCTGCCACTTTAATGGCTGAACCGCCTCCGGATCTACCGCCAATGCGAACACCGCCCCTGGGGCTAAAACCCCCCTGGCCGGAGCGACCCCCGCCGGTTCCCCCTCTTGCAAGACGGATCGAATCGAACTGCTTATCCTTTTCCAGCACTTCAGTTTTGGGCATTTCCAAAGGTTTTTTCTCCGGATCTTCTTCGTCCTGGTAAGTTTCTCGTTCATCATGGTACCTTAGCTGCCTTAACTTTTCGTTTTCCAACAATTCCAGAACTTCTTTAACTACATCGGCGGGGTTTTCTAAACTGCTAAAATAATTATAAAAAGCCTGATCATAGTTGTCAAAGTGAGCCTCACTTTTCACCAATACCGCCCGGGCTAAATAATAGAAGCCGTTTAAGCTGGAATAAGCAAAGCCCCTGCTGAGGGCCTCCATCAAGGTCATCCACTCGGTTACAGAGACCGGGACCCCCGATCTTTTGAGCTCATAAAAGAAATTAATAAACATGGCGCATGTCTCCCAGTCATATGTTTTTGTAGTATAATTTGCAGCAAAAAAAGCGAAGATCCTCGCTAAATTATCCTAAATATACTGACTAAAGTCAAGCGAACCAATCTTTTCTCCTGCATATTCGAACGTTTTAAAAAATAATGACGATATTTCCCTAGGCCATATTTAAATAAAGGAACCCGGCTTGCTTGTGTCGTATATTATATATTGATAAAGATAATGTTATTTTTTGCAAGAATATAAAAGGTTTCATATGCTAAACACTGGAAATGGAGAGTAAATGATAAAAAACCACGAAAACAACCCTGAAATTGCTTTACAGGCTAAGCCTCCCTTATGGAGCCTGAATTTTATTATAGTCTGCCTATCAAACCTTAACCTGTTTTTGGTTTTTAACGGGCTTAATGCCACCTTACCTGTCTATATCGAAAAATTTGGTGGCACAACAAAAATTGCCGGTTTGGCCATGACATCTTTAACCGTAGCAGCAATAATGGCCCGGCCGACGACTGGATGGGCGTTGGGGAAATATGGCCGCAGGAAACTTTTGGTGTGCGGGCTTGTTCTATTTTTGATTCCTTCAATTATATATATTCGAATGATTCCCGTTGCTTCGTTAATTGCGCTCCGTTTTTTGCAAGGGTTGGGTTGGGGAATCAGCCATACAGCTATCAGCACAGTGGCGTTGGATGTCATACCCCAAGAAAGAATGGGGGAAGGCCTGGGCTTTTACAGCTTATTCAGTAGCCTTTCTTTAGCCTTGTCCCCGGCAATTGCACTCTGGTTGGTATCCCAGTATACTTTTGATCGTCTTTTTATTATATGTACTTTGTTAACACTTTGCACCTTAATTGTTTCTTCGTTCATACGTTACCCCAAAGTAGAAATGCAGGCTTCTGATCATAAGCTTGAATTGTTAAAAATAGCAGATATGTGGCCTTCTATTGTAATATTTTTCATGGTGTTTGCAAATAGTTCAACTATCTCTTTTCTAGCTCTTTATACTATCGATCTAGGGTTAACCGAAAAAGCAGCAGGGCTTTTCTTTACAACAATGGCTTTGACCACTCTTATTACCCGGCCTCTTTCGGGAACAATCGTTGACAGGATTGGGCAAAAAGGTTTTGACTTCTGTGTCATGATAGGAGCAGTGGCAATCTTCATTGCTGTATTTTTTTTGGTTTACACTTTCCAGCCAGTGCACCTGCTCATAGCGGGATTGTTATATGGTCTTTGTTCAGGTTTCTTCCAGGCCATTATGTTGGTTCTCGCTGTCCGCATTGTTCCTCCCGGAAAGAAAAGTATTGCAAATGCAATTTATTGGACGGCTGTTGACACTGGAGTGGCTTTGGGTTCCTTTTCCTGGGGTTTTGTTGCTTACGCATTAGGTTTTAAACCGATGTACGGTTTTACTTTGATACCGGTAACAGTCGCGATTTTGATATATACCATGAACCGGCGTAAGACAAAAGAAAAAATTGAAACTGCCTGACAGAATGATTAGTCTATAGCGTTAATATTTTATGGCAGACATAAACAAGGGCGGCTGTGATCACCAGGGCAAGGCAAATGATCACATAATCGCTCTTCTTCATAGAAATGTCCCGGTAATAGCTCCTGGTGGGAAACCTGCGAAATCCTCGCAGCTCAAGCAGTATGGAAAGTTTTTCGGCTTTTTGCCAGACACTGTAGAGTAGCGGCGAAAAGATGCTGACATAAACTCTGAGCACTTTTCTTTTATAAACCTTGCGCAGATCCACGCCTCTAAGTTGAATAGTGTTGAAAACATTTTGCAGCTCGCCGATAAAAACCGGTATAAACCTGATGCCAACCTGTATCATGAAAACAATTTCGTAAGGTACACGCAACTTAACCAGCCCTAAAAGCAGCTCTGCAGCATTATGATCGACCAAGATTAAACCCGAACCGGCCAATATTAAAAAACGCAGTATAATAGATAATCCATATAATATGCCGCCCGTGGTTAAGAGGTACATCCCTCCCAACTTTATCAGGGGCTCCCCGCTTCTTACAAAAAAGCTCTGGATGATCATCAATACAAAATACATGAAAATAAAATTTTTGAGGCTTACAAAAATATTAAAAGAAACCCTAAACGCCAACAGCGTCAATATGTTCAGCAAAAAAATAACCGCCAGGGCACGGGGATCCTGGTATGTTAGGGCCAAAACGGAAAAAATAGCAACGATCAGCAATTTTGTCCTTATATCAACCTGCATCCTCTACAACCTCGCCTCCGGCCATGTGTATCCTTCGATCATCGAACTTGGCAATAAAATCATGATCATGGCTGATAACCATAATTCCCGTACCCCGGCGCCAGATTTCCTGTAAAATATCCTTTAATCTGCCTTTCCGAAAAGTATCGATGCTTTTCGTAGGTTCATCAAGAATCAGAAAGCGCGGCTGCAGGGCCAAAACAGCCGAAAGTGCCACTAACTGCTTCTGCCCTTCGCTTAAATTAAAGGGCAGCTCCGCTCTAAGATCCCAAAGTTCAAAAAGGTCCAAGTATTTTTTGCAGAGATAATCGATCTCTTTTTTGCTTTTGCCCTTCCATTTCAGGCCGAAAGCTACTTCATTATATACACTGGTGTTGAACAACATCTGATTGGGGTTTTGTAAAACATAACCAATTTTTTCTCCAATTTCCACAAGGGAATATTTTCCTACAGGCCGGCCGTCCAGGGTGATGTTCCCACTTTGGGGTTTTAGAAGCCCCAAGATCAGTTTGGCCAAAGTGGATTTGCCGCTACCGTTCAAGCCGGTAACGGCAATTTTTTCTGCTTGATCAAGTTTGAGCGAGATTTCCCTTACAGCAGCCTTTTGGCGGCCCATATAAGTATAACTGACTTTGTGCAATGAAATAAAAGCCATAATTACCCCCATTGTTGTCTAGAAAAATATTTTATGTTTGTTCAAAAAGAGCTTATCCTGCAACAGTTGCTCCTTTGGGCCCCGCCGGATCACCCGGCCTTCCTCCAACACGAATACTTTGTCATAAACCTCCAGACCTTTGGCCGTATGATCGATAACAACCAGCGTCGTTCCCTGCTGTTTCAATTTCTGCATCACTGCAATAATTCTCTTTGCCGCCAATTCATCCAGCATGGACAGTGATTCATCAAAAACGATGACAGAAGGGTCCAGGGCCAGCACACTGGCCAGTGCCACCAACTGTTTCTCGCCCCCGGATAAATTATTGGGGTTTTCGTCCTTGATTGCCGTTATGCCAACCAGCTCCATGACCAGTTCCAGGCGTTTTTTGATTTCTTCCCGGGGGACATTATAGTTTTCCAGGGCAAAGGCAAGGTCATCTTCCACGGTAGGCATCAGGATTTGGACATTGGGATCCTGCAAAACGATACCTATCATGGAAGCAAGCTCCGACAAAGGCGTCTTTCGCGTATCTTTGCCGTTTACCAAAACCCGCCCGGCCATAACCCCTTTAAAATAATGGGGAATAATCCCACACAGGCAATAGCTCAAAGTTGTTTTCCCGCTGCCGTTAAGCCCGATAATACCCAGAGATTCACCAACGCCTACCCTGAAGGTAATATCCTTTAATACTTTTTTGCCTCCTGGTACGTAGGAATAACTAAGATGTTCCACTTTCAAACGTTCCATGTTATTCTTTGCCTTTTTCCAGCCCCATTTTTTTGAAACTGCCCAAGATTTCATATAATTTAACCCCCACAATGCCTCCAATTCCCCCGAAAATGGAGGAACCAAGCAAAGAAACCAAAAGCGGGATAAAAGGTAGGCGCATAAAAACCCAACCCATGATCAGCGAACCGGTGGCATTGGCTACGCCCCCGGCGACAAAACCGCTAAGAAACGTAGAAACATAGCGCGGGAAAAACAGCATCGCCAGCTCCAAAGTAACCCCGGGTACTACATATACCAGAAGGTTGGCCAGGCCACGGTTGCCAAGCATATCGAATACCACGACCAAAACTGATTGCACGATACCAACCAAAATCGCCGTGCCCCTTTTTTGGACAATGGTACAGGCCAACACAATCCACAGCATATAAAAAATACCGGCCACAGTCCCTACCGGAATAATGCTTCCCGTAAAGATCTGAGCCAAAATCCTCACAAAAGGCTTCGTGGCAATACCGCAAGCGGATAACAAAGCAATAATCATAAAATCAAAAGTGGTATATTTCGCCAAAAACTTGCCAAACATTGTTCATCTCTCCTTTTCAAAGTTACAAACATTACCTGGTGGGCTATTTTGTGCAGGCTGCCTCCACAAAAGCTTTTATTTTAGAATTTACCTCCTGATAATTTGTCTCCGTAACCTCCAGCAGTTCCATCTGCGGGTGGTTCTTCATACGCTTTAAGTAGCTGTCTTCAAGTTCGACGTTTTGTAATTTATCCCCCAGACCACTTTCCAATTTTTCTACGTTTTGGGGTGATTTTAAAACCCCCAAAGCAGGAATCCCGCTATCCAGCACCTCCATGACCACCTCCATAAATACTGGGCAATCCAATTCGATCCCCCCCAGTTCATCTAAAAGGATCAGGTTCTTTTTTGTAGCCAGGCTTTTTTTTAGGTAGGCCCGCCCGCTGTTCTCAAACACCTGCATATTCTTATGCCAATTTCCCTTTTCGTCGCCGTAAAGAAAAAGATTGTCCACTTCCTTTAGGTTATCTACGTTTTTATTCAATTGATATTCTTCTACGCCCCGAAGCGGATTTAGTTTGAAACCGGCATAACTGTCGCCAATAAATATCCTTTGTACGAAAAATCCCCCTGCTTTTGCCAGATAGGGGAGCAGATTTTCCCTGATCATTTTAGATTTACCCACACCGATATCGCCTTGCAAAAACAAATTTTTTTTCAACAGCTCACCTCCTCGCCCTAAACTTAAGCGTTATACTTATTTACGTATAACGGGGGCAAAAATAAACGCGCCTGCTGAGAGCAAATTTTGAAAAGACCATGTCATTAGTGCATTGAAAAAAGCTTGTCACATCAAACATAGTAAAAATCCCCGGGATCCTTCGGCAGAATTTATTTGTTAAAATGCAAAATTGCCTCCAAAACCCCACCGCCGACAGCTCTTGCTTTATCCGAAATGGTAAGGTAATCCACTTCAACGCCACGGGGATCAATGTCTCCCACTTTCATTCCTTTTTTTACCTCCAGCCCCGGGTAAAGCATGCCACGAACCAACCCGGATAATCCTGCGGCAACAGGAATATCATCAACCAGTGCCACAGTCTCGCCTTTGTTAGCCAGTTCACCTATTTGTTTTATGGGCTTAAATTTCCCCCCGGCCGGTGCACGCAGCACTCTTTCCGCGGCAAAGCCGGCAATCTCGCCGGGTACGCCGGTATTGGCGGCAGCGGAACCGGAATAAAATACCCTTCCCAGATCATGCCCTCTTTTTGTTTCCACCACGGCATGTACATCTTTCCCGGCCACGAACCCGGGCCCCAGCCCGATAACAACAGGTGCCTGGCTCAAAACAGTGCCTGTGTTTCTTTTTGCAAGAATAGCATCAATTAGTACGTCGGGTTTAAATTTAACAACTGCTTCCCCTTGGGGATCTATCAAAACGGGAATTATTTTTTTGCCTAGCAGCTCTTCCACTTCGCTGCTGTCCCGGCAAAGTTTGGCCTCCACTCCCTCTATATTGACCCTACCTTCATAGACCGCTCCGGCAAAGGCAACACTGCGCCTCACTACAAGAGGCTGCGGCAGCTCCAACAAGATTACATCCATATTAGACTGCCACAGGCGATGGGCAACACCACTGGCAATATCCCCGGCACCCTTAATAATAACTTTATAACGTTTTTTTCCCATAGCTAAACACCAATCCTATTTTTCAGATTACTTCAAGCAATTGCTATAGTTCAATCTTAAACAATTAATGATCATACGTCAAATCTTTTTTTAAGGGGTGGAATTTTTACCCGGCATGTATTTTTGGGTCAGGTAATTCGGTTTTAATTTTTTTTCTTATTGCCTTATCCGGCCTAGCTGTGTATACTAAGTAAGAGGGCTATAATTTTTTTCTTTCCTACTGGAATATTGCAGATGTCTCTTGTAGAAAAATAAATAGAGGCAAACTTTTATACGAGGTGCAAAAAAAGTTGGGCGGTGGAGGCATTTCCCCCTCCACCGCCGAAACGGATTAGGAGGTTAGACTGTCCATTGTTACAAGCAGTATGTTTCACTATACATACCGCTGACAAAAAAAATACCAACTTGCATAATTATATCCGATAAAGAGGGGAGATGTCAACAAAAACTTCCCGTTTTTTTAATTTATTTCAGTAATTTTTTCCAATGCTGCATATTTACAAACATTTGAGGAAAATATATACTGTTAGTGCTACAGCTAATGTACAGCACAATACAGATACAAGTTTTGGCCAAAGGAACAGTTTAGACTGTACAAAAACCGTGCCTAAAAAGATATGCGGTAACGTGACAAAAACCCCGGGAAAACGATACAATAAAAATTATCCTATGGCCAACAAATTTCAATGCCTATTTTTTGCTGTAGCGATAGAACACAAAGATAAAAGAAAAACAGTTTTTCTTAAAGGAGGTTACCTGTCAATGACAACCTTAGCAATGCAAATCAGTGGTAGAAATAAACTGAAAGGAAAGGTCGTCAACGTTGTTCCCGGTATCGTAACGGCAGAAGTGGAAATTGATATCGGCAACGGCAACATAATTACCGGAGTAATTACCAAAGGCTCTTTGGAAGAACTTCAGATCAAACAAGGTGACGAGCTCACCGCCCTGATCAAAGCAACCTCGGTCATGTTCATAAAAGAATAAGTTTTTCCCTGTTTTTTCTTTTCTATCGTTTTCCCATCAGGTCCATGCACAGGTGGCGGAGCAAGTTTTTTTAGCCTGGAACAAGCCCCGGGGTGAAAAAAACTTGTTCAGCACACCTACTTTTTTCTAGGCTTCATTTTTTTTGTTAATTGCTCTATATATATAAAAAGCGGCCACCCCGGCCAGGAAACCATAAGCCATATTGGTTAAAACTGCTACGGCAACCGTTACAATCAAAGGCAAAAGATCGGTTTTAATTTCAATGTCTTTGGCAAATTTGATTAGTTCAAGTCCAACCAAAAACATCATAGCCCCGATTATAGCCATGGGAAACGAATCAAAAATAAAAGCAATGGAAGAGGCAAAAAACAACCCCAGGGAAATCTCGATTATTCCCTCCATAATATTGGCGCCGCCCGTTCTGGCCCCGAAATAATACTTGCCAGCCAATCCCCCGGCACCATGGCAAAGGGGCATGCCGCCGAAAAAGGGAGAAACCAAATTCATGATACCCATATTTAAAGATAGGTTTTTTTCGTTGACGTTCCGGCCGGGCCAGTACGTATCGATCAAGGAGGAGGTAGAAATTACGGCATTGGCTGCCGTAAGCGGTATCTGAGCAAAACCGGCCAGAAGCAAGGCCTGCCATACTTCACCGGTTGTAAAGGTGGTAATCCTTGGCAATTGCAGTTCTAAAATCTTTAGCCCCTGCAGCTCCCCCTTGTAGACCATAAGCAAAATCCCTAAAAGAATTACGACTATAGCGCCGGGTGCATAACGATTCTGCCGCAACACAAGCACTACTGCCAGAGCAATAAGCCCCAGTAGCCATCCGCCGGAGATCATGTTTAAAGCCTTCAAAGCCAGGGTAACGCCCAAGGCCACCTGGATTCCCCGTACGACAGCATGGGGGGTTACCTTTGCTACCCAGCCCATTACCCCGGTAACGGCAAAAAGTATCCATACTATTCCCATGCCAAAACCGGAAGCATAGATCATGGAAGGTGTCCACTGCTCAGCAATGGCTATTACCGCTATCACTTTCATGGGTTGAATGGGAATGGGAAGCCCATAAGTTAAGCCCATGCAAACGTTGGCCAGGCCCATCATTACCAGCAGACCGGCGGGGTTCAGGCCGCAGACAGCAAAGTAGCCCGCCGCCAGGGGCAAAAACGTGCCCATATCCCCCATAGATCCGGAAAGTTCCCGCAGGTTAAATTCAAAAGATCCTATTTTCATCCTTTTACGTCCCCTTTCTTAATACACCATCCGCCCTTCCACAAAAGCTTTGGTTCGGGGGTCCTCCGGGGAAGTAAAGATCTTTTTTGTCTCCCCTGCTTCCACAATGTGCCCTTCGTGCAGGAAAACAACCTCCCGAGCTACTCGCCTTGCCTGAAAAATGTTATGAGTTACTATGATGATGGTCATCTCTGTATCCTTGTTTAGTTCCAGGATAAGCTGTTCGATCAGTTGCACGTTAGTAGGATCAAGATTTGCCGTAGGCTCATCAAGAAGCAAAAGAGCAGGTTCAAAGGCTACCGCCCGGGCCAGCGCCACCCTCTGGGCTTCACCCCCGGAAAGGGTTGCTGCATGCCTGCCGGCAAATTCCTTCAAACCTACCTTTTCTAAAAGGGCCTCTACACGGGCCTTGATCTTTTCTTTGGGAAAACGGCGTGCCTTAAGCCCATAAGCAATATTTTCAGCCACACTGGTATGAAAAAGCAAGGGCTTCTGGAAAACCATCGTCATATCCCGCCTCGCCAGGGCAGCAGTGTGATCGTTTAAGAAAATTTTTTCACCCTTGAAGTAAATATAACCTTTAGTCGGCGATTCCAAAAGGTTTACGAGGCGCAAAAAGGTGCTTTTACCGGCACCGCTTGGCCCGATAATGCCATAGATTTTGCCCTTGTGGAAAGATAAGTGCTCGATGTTAAGGACCTCTTTATCGTAAACCTTGGATAGTTTTTTTACTTCCAGGATGATCTTGTTACCAGACACTGCCTTTCCCCCCACCCTGAAAATTATATAATAGGGAGTTGATAATAAAAGAAATGAACAAAAGCACTATTCCCAGGCCCACGGCAAGTTCTAAATGTCCCTTGGCCGTCTCCAGGACAATCGCCGTGGTCATAACCCTGGTATGCCCCTCAATGTTGCCCCCGACGATCATCACGGCACCCACTTCAGCAATAACCCGGCCCAGCCCGGTGACAATAGCTCCGAAGATGGCAAAACGGGATTCGCGCACTACCGTCCAAGCAGTTAAAAACCGCCCTGCTCCTAAGGTGCGGGCCGTTTCTTGTACTTCTTTTCCGCTGCTGCGGATGCCGATCATCGTTAACGCGGCAATGATGGGAACAGCCAGGGCAAACTGGGCCGCGACCATGGCTGTCGGAGTATAAAGAACACCCAGGAAGCCAAGGGGGCCTACCCGGGATAGGAGAAGGTAGATAACCAGCCCGGCCACCACCGGCGGCAGCCCCATCAATGTATAAAGCAGCTTGCTTATAAAACGGGTCCGTTCCCGGGGTTTAAGCCCCAGGAACGTCCCCAACGGAACCCCTGCAAGTGTAGCCAGAAGTACAGCCACTGCCGAAACCTGTAAAGAAAGAAGCGCAATCTTAATCAGGTACGGATCTAAAGTTAAAATCAAAGAGAACGCTTCGATAATTCCTTCTAACAGGGACAACCGATCACTTCCTTGAAATTAATCCTCCACGCCTTTACCGGGGAAGAAAAGCCCTTCTCCGCCAATTTGGAAAGAAGAGATTATTTCCTGCCCTTCAGGCGAGACCATAAAGTCGATAAGCTTTAAAACGCTTTCGTACTTGACATGGGGGAAATTTTCCGGGTTTACAGCCATGATCCCATACTGGTTAAAAAGGGCAGGATCACCTTCCAAAACAATTTCCAAATCCAAGGTATCTTTCAAGGAAAGGTAGGTGCCCCTATCCGTCATGGTATATCCTTCCTTTTCATCGGTCATGCGCAAAGTGTCGCCCATACCTTTGCCTACCGATAAGTACCAATCACCTTCGGGTTCTACCCCGGCATTTTCCCAGAAAACAAGTTCTTTGCGATGTGTTCCCGAGTCATCCCCGCGAGAAACAAAGGTATGCTCTCCGGAGGCAATAGTCGCAAAAGCCTCATCGAGACTATCGATTTCTTTTATCCCTGCCGGATCCTTTGGCGATCCGACAATAATAAAGTCGTTGTACATCACATCCTGACGATCTGTGACGTGCCCCTCCTCCACTAATACCAACTCCGCAGGGCGATCGTGGATGAGCAGCACGTCCGCATCCCCTCTTTTACCGGTTTCTATGGCTTGTCCGGTACCCTGAGAAATCACGCGTACCTCAGGTCCGTATTTTTCTGTAAAGGCGGGGAGCAAAACATCGAGCAGCCCGGAGTCATAGGTACTGGTTGTAGTAGCCAGGGTAATAAACTCATCCGGTAAGGTTTCTTCCGCATCTCCGTTCGCAGGAGATTCTTCACCATTTTGTTCCGGAACCGGAGCAGGATCCGCATCTTGGGCGCAGCCACTTACAAGAAAACCAGTAAGGAAAAAACAAAATGCCGCAACCAAAAGCAGAAATACCGGCCCGTTTCTCTTAATTTTTCTGATGTTCGTAAATAGTTGACCCACTTTAAAACCCCTTTCGAAAAAGTTAAATTCTTTTTAACAATCCAGAAAACCCTTAAAAAGACACTATGCATTGCTTTGCACATCGGTTACAAAAAAAATATTCCTGTTTTTCCCTTTGGCATCACTTCCTTCCGATGTCCTAATTTAATAAATTTGACCCTTAGCAAAGGGCCAAATAATTTATTGTAATTTGGAGGTTTTAAAAAAATCAACGAAAACGACGCGGTAGTTAATCATTAAAGTTAACTACATGTTACACTATCTCAAAATATTTTGCAAGCCTCACGCAGGCATAAAAAACATTTCATTTGCGTTAACCTAAGGTAGGCAAAAGCGGACAAATTTTTAAACGGCGCTTACTTTGGTAAATAAAGGACGGCCAAAGCTCTCCTTGCCGAAACTGGAAATAATTTCGCGCGCTTCTTTTTTCTGTAACCATTGTGCGAAAAGCAGAGCATCCTTATAATTTACAGATGGTACCCGGTCGGGATTAACCAGGATCAAAGAAAAAACATTTTCCAGTTCCCCGGGTAAAGATCCGCCTTCTTCTTTGCCGATAAAAATTTTCATTTTGTTACTTTGATGACTGCGGGAGAGGAGAAAAGTAGCCCGATCCACCAAGGTGTAGGCTTTTTTTTCCAGGGCCAGGCGTAAAACGCCCATATTACCCACAATCCCGGAAGAAACAATATACCAATCCCCAGCGGGATGGGTCCCGGCGGATTCCCAAATCTGCATTTCTTTTAAATGGGTACCGGAATGATCACCGCGGCTAATGAAGGGTACACGAGACAGCGCAATTTGGATAAAAGCCTCTTGGACGCCATCACGATATTCGAGCGTTTCCAGCCCCGCCGGATCGCTGGCAGGACCTACTAAAACAAAATCATTTTCCATAACCGAAAATTTTAACTTTCCCCAGCCATCGTGCATGAATTTTTCCTCTAATTCAGGCGCATGTGTAAGCACCATATCCACGCGTCCCGTCCTGGCTATCTCCAAAGCACGCCCGCTGCCAAGGGCAATATGCCTGATCAGCACTCCCGAAGTTTGAAAAAAAGCCCCTTCCAGAACATCTAACAAGCCTGTTTCCACGGGTTCCATCGTAGTGGCCAGCAGCATGTGCCGTTCCAAAACATCGCTATCAAGATCTTCAAAAGAAGGTATTTGTTTCCCCGGGGTCGTCCTGCTGATGAAATGTTTTAGCTGGAGATCCACCTCTTGCTTGAAGGATTTATATTCATCTAACAGTTCGCTGCCTTCCCTGCTTAAAGAGGCTCCTCCGCCGGCGTAACCGCCTACCTGCCTGTTTATCAGTTCTAGACCTAGGGCTTTTTCCGCATTCCCGATCAAACCCCAGGCATAGCGGTAAGAAACGCCCAGCTCAGTAGCAGCCCGGCTAATCGAACCATATCGTAAAATGTTTTCCAACAGACCAAACAAGTCATTGCCGGAAATACGTTTTTCTCCCTCAAGTTCGAGTAACATTTTAAATTCGGTAAATTTTTTATCCTTATCCATCGTTTCACCTTTTAATTTTTTAGATGCCCGTCCAGAAAATCCGCAACTTCTTCGGCGATGTCTTTTTCAAAACCCCACCAGAAATGATCGGCGCCGTCAACCCCCATGACAGCCCCCGGCAGAACCATCTTTTCGACTTCCTGCAAAATCGACGCGGGGGGAACAACATCATCTTCGGTTCCGTAAATAATCAACATCGGGCGGGAACAGTTCCGGAGAAGGCCGGGGGGAACAACCGGTGAAATTCCAACCATGGCTTTCAGTTTGTCATTTTCCGCGGCAGCGGTAAAAGCAATCATGCCCCCGAAAGAATATCCCACAATCGCAGTGCGCTGGGGATCTATTTCTTTGCGGCTAGAAAGAAAAGAAAGAGCGGAATATGCATCTTCCAGCTCTCCAACTCCTTCTGCAAAAGAACCCTGGCTCTGCCCCACCCCGCGAAAATTGAACCTCAAGGCAGCGATACCCTTTGCTGCCAGTGCACGGCCAACCGCGATGATTACATTGCTGTCCATGCTGCCTCCATAAAGAGGGTGGGGATGGCAAAGCAGAACCCCCGGAAAGGGGCGCCTGGCCGGATCGCCCGGCAACGCCAAGTATCCTTCCAACTCTAAATTATTACTGTTGAAGTTAATTTTAATTTCCTGAATTTTTGTCCCCTCCAGGGAAAATGTACCTTGAGATCCTAACCCTTAGGGAGTAATGGATAAAATGTGGAGCGGGTGATGGGAATCGAACCCACATGACTGGCTTGGAAGGCCAGGGCTCTACCATTGAGCTACACCCGCATGCTTATAGTTTG